>NZ_SZWU01000019.1:80441-88490 GCF_005280935.1 Citrobacter sp. wls757
CCAGTGCGAGCAATATCAACGTGGATTATGGTGCGAGGGGGGGGACTTGAACCCCCACGTCCGAAAGGACACTAACACCTGAAGCTAGCGCGTCTACCAATTCCGCCACCTTCGCATACCATCGACACTCAAAAAGTATCGTTACCACGGGGGCGAATTCTAGAGATTTTATGCAGGGCGTCAACAGTTAATTTTCGAACTTAACGTGATTGCCGAAAAAAAAGGCGTTTCTTCGGTTTTTGGCGTTTTATGCAGGCCGGATAAGCGATAGCGCCATCCGGCGTTGCTAGGTGTCACGCCAGATGGCGGCGTAAACGCCTTATCTGGCCTACAGCCGTTAGGCTTTTTTCGCCTGGCGCGTCATCACGGTGCGATAGACCTTGAAACGTCCGGTCTGCGCGATAACTTCATGGAAGCCAAACACTTCATCCAGTACCTTCGGATAAGGCAGGAAGGCGTTCGCCACAATACGCAGTTCACCACCGCTGTTGAGATGACGCACTGCGCCACGAATCAGCGTTTGTGCGGCATCAAGGCTGGTCTGCATACCGTCGTGGAACGGCGGGTTGGAGATGATCATATCAAAACGACCCGTCACGTCAGAAAAGACGTTACTGGCGATGACGTCACCTTCAATGCCGTTGGCTGCAAGCGTTGCGCGGCTGGCTTCAACGGCGGCGGCGCTAACATCGCACAGGGTTAAGCGCACTTTCGGCGAGTGGCTGGCTAAGGCGACGGAGAGAACGCCTGCGCCACAGCCGACATCCAGCACTTTGCCTTTGGTGTGCGGTGTCAGCGTGGAGAGCAGCAGTTGGCTGCCAACATCCAGACCGTCACGGCTGAAGACGCCCGGCAGCGTTTTGATGGTCAGATTTTCTGTCTGGTATTCATCCCAGTATTTTTCTGCATCAAAGACCGGCTGTTTTTCCAGACGACCGTGGTACAGGCCACAGCGACGTGCGCTGTCGACTTTGTTTAACGGTGCGTATTCGGCCAGCATCTGCTCTGCGCTACGTACGCCGCTGCGATTCTCGCCGACAACAAAAATATCGGTGCCCACCGGTAACAGCGACAGAATGTTCATCAACTGGAACTGGGCTTCCGGCTTATTCTTCGGCCAGTAGTAGATCAGCGTATCGCTATCGGCAACGTCATCGGCCTGCGCGACGAGGCTGAAGCGGACGTTGTCGCCCATCTGGCGGTTAAGCACCTGCCAGTGGTGAAGTTGCTGGGTGTGCGCACGGCTGGCGGCGCTTTCAAAATGGGCAGGCAGGTCATCCTGCAAATCACCGGCAAACAGAATACGGCTTTGTTCGAAATCATCACTGTGGCGCAGCAAGACTTCACTTGCCGGGGTAAAAGCAGACATGGAATGCTCCTTAAATTGTACAGCGGGGGATTATAGTTGTTTGATGGCACGGATTCGACAAATTTGCTATATTTGCGCCCCTGATAGACAGGAGTGTTTCGCTATGACATCCCGACGAGACTGGCAGTTACAGCAACTGGGCATTACGCAGTGGTCGTTGCGTCGTCCTGGCGCACTGCAGGGCGAGATCGCGATTTCCATTCCTGCGCATGTCCGTTTGGTGATGGTTGCTGCACAGTTACCCGCGCTAACTGAACCGTTGATCAGCGATATTTTACGCGCATTAACCGTTAGCCCGGATCAGGTTTTACAACTGACGCCTGACCGTGTCGCCATGCTGCCGCAAGGCAGTCGCTGTAATAGCTGGCGGCTGGGAACCGAAGAGCTGCTGCTGCTGGAGGGCGCTCAGGTCGAGAGTCCTGCGTTTAATGAATTACGGGAAAACCCAGCGGCACGCGCCGCGTTATGGCAACAAATCTGCGCATATGAACACGATTTCTTCCCTCGAGCCGACTGATTTACCCGCAGCATTTCAGATTGAAAAACGCGCCCACGCTTTTCCGTGGAGTGAAAAAACATTTGCCAGCAACCAGGGCGATCGCTACCTCAATTTTCAGTTGAGGGTTGACGACGTGATGGCCGCCTTTGCAATTACGCAAGTCGTACTGGATGAAGCGACGTTGTTCAATATCGCCGTCGATCCTGACTTTCAGCGCCGGGGCCTGGGGCGTGAGCTGCTGGAGCACCTGATCGATGAGCTGGAAAAGCGTGGCATTTTGACCCTGTGGCTTGAAGTGCGCGCCTCGAATGCGGCCGCTATCGCGCTGTACGAAAGCTTAGGCTTTAACGAGGCGACGATCCGTCGCAACTACTATCCAACGGCCGATGGTCACGAAGACGCCATCATCATGGCGTTGCCAATCAGCATGTAAGATAAGGTGTAATGATGAAGAAGTGGGACTGGATTTTCTTTGATGCCGACGAAACGCTGTTTACGTTTGACTCGTTTACCGGCTTACAGCGGATGTTTCTCGACTATAGCATTACCTTTACCGCTGAAGATTTTCAGGACTACCAGGCCGTGAATAAACCGCTGTGGGTGGATTACCAAAACGGCGCGATTACCTCATTACAACTGCAGCATGCCCGTTTTCAGAGCTGGGCCGAACGCCTGAAGGTTGAACCGGGCCAGCTTAATGACGCATTCATCAATGCGATGGCGGAGATCTGCTCACCGTTGCCGGGGGCGGTTTCTCTGCTCAATGCGATTCGTGATAAAACGAAAATAGGCATCATTACTAACGGCTTTACCGCGTTGCAGCAAATCCGCCTTGAGCGGACGGGGCTGCGCGACTATTTCGACCTGCTGGTGATTTCTGAGCAGGTTGGGGTGGCAAAACCCGACCCCCGTATTTTTGACCATGCGCTGGAGCAGGCGGGTAATCCTGACCGTTCTCGCGTGCTGATGGTGGGTGACACCGCAGAGTCCGATATTCTTGGCGGCATTAACGCCGGGCTATCCACCTGCTGGCTAAATACGCACCACCGCGAGCAGCCAGCGGGCATTCAGCCGACCTGGACCGTAGCGTCATTAAGCGAACTGGAGCAGCTCCTGTGTAAACACTGATTGCCTCCCCCCCGTTGATGGGTAAAATAGCCGCAATTTTTCGTATTCAACTTGCCCGGCCCGTTGCCGTGCTTACCTAAGAAGATTTGACTATGACGTTGTCTCCTTATTTGCAAGAGGTGGCCAAACGCCGCACTTTTGCCATTATTTCTCACCCGGATGCCGGTAAAACGACAATTACTGAAAAGGTACTGTTATTCGGACAGGCCATTCAGACCGCCGGTACGGTAAAAGGTCGTGGCTCCAGCCAGCATGCAAAATCTGACTGGATGGAAATGGAAAAGCAGCGTGGTATCTCCATTACCACCTCTGTGATGCAGTTTCCGTATCATGACTGCCTGGTGAACCTGCTGGACACCCCGGGGCACGAAGACTTCTCCGAAGATACCTATCGTACTCTGACGGCGGTGGACTGCTGCCTGATGGTTATCGATGCCGCAAAAGGCGTCGAGGATCGTACCCGTAAGCTGATGGAAGTTACCCGTCTGCGCGATACGCCGATCCTGACCTTTATGAACAAACTCGACCGTGACATCCGCGATCCGATGGAGCTGCTGGATGAAGTCGAGAACGAACTGAAAATCGGCTGTGCGCCAATCACCTGGCCGATTGGCTGCGGTAAGTTGTTCAAAGGTGTCTATCACCTTTATAAAGATGAAACTTACCTGTATCAGACCGGTAAAGGACACACCATTCAGGAAGTGCGTGTTGTTAAAGGTCTGAACAACCCGGAACTTGATGCTGCCGTGGGTGAAGACCTGGCGCAGCAGCTGCGCGACGAGCTGGAGCTGGTGCAGGGCGCGTCCAATGAGTTCGACCATGAGCTGTTCCGCGCGGGCGAAATCACCCCGGTCTTCTTCGGTACCGCGCTGGGTAACTTCGGCGTTGACCATATGCTGGACGGCCTAGTGGAGTGGGCGCCTGCGCCGATGCCGCGTAAAACCGACACCCGCGTCGTTGAAGCCTCAGAAGAGAAGTTCACCGGTTTCGTGTTTAAAATTCAGGCCAACATGGACCCGAAACACCGTGACCGCGTGGCGTTCATGCGTGTGGTATCCGGCAAGTATGAGAAAGGCATGAAAATGCGCCAGGTGCGCATTGGTAAAGACGTGGTGATCTCCGACGCACTCACCTTTATGGCCGGTGACCGTTCTCATGTGGAAGAAGCGTATCCGGGCGATATTCTCGGTCTGCATAACCACGGCACTATCCAGATCGGCGATACCTTTACCCAGGGCGAAATGATGAAGTTCACCGGTATTCCGAACTTCGCACCGGAGCTGTTCCGTCGTATTCGCCTGAAGGATCCATTGAAGCAGAAACAGCTGCTGAAAGGACTGGTTCAACTGTCAGAAGAGGGCGCAGTGCAGGTATTCCGTCCGATCGCCAATAACGATTTGATCGTGGGCGCTGTCGGTGTGCTGCAGTTTGACGTGGTGGTTTCACGTCTGAAGAGCGAGTACAACGTTGAAGCGATTTATGAATCTGTCAACGTGGCGACTGCGCGCTGGGTAGAATGTTCTGACGTGAAGAAATTCGAAGAGTTTAAGCGTAAGAACGAAATTCAGCTGGCGCTGGATGGCGGCGATAACCTCACCTATATCGCACCAACTATGGTTAACCTGAATCTCACCCAGGAACGTTACCCGGACGTTCAGTTCCGTAAAACACGCGAACACTAATCGACCTTCCAGGGCACGGTATCCGCCGTGTCCTGCAACTTTTCCTGTCTTTTAAATCCCTTGCGGAATGTTCTTAAAACCTCGCGTTTTTCTTTTGTTTGCCTGTTTTTTAATCAATTTTGACTGCGATCACGAAATCGTGAACTATATTTAACAATGTGATGACATAAATATCGGCGTTAAATGCTTTTTAGGCTGCCTGTTGCAGCGTCTATTGCTGATATTTATTCCACTTACAAGATTAGTTGCTGGTTCAGGCCGTGTAACGGCAGAGCATAGCTTTTAGCAAAAAATACAGGAATACATCGATGACAATGACAGGACTTAAGATTTCTAAAACGCTGCTGGCCGTGATGCTGACCTCCGCTGTTGCAACGGGTTCTGCTTATGCAGAAAACGCCACGATGGATAAAGCGCAATCCGGCGTCGAAAGTGCGGGGCAGAAAGTCGATAGCTCTATGAACAAAGTCGGTAATTTCATGGATGACAGCACCATCACCGCGAAAGTAAAAGCCGCGCTGGTGGACCACGAAAGCATTAAGAGCACCGATATTTCCGTCAAAACAGATCAAAAGGTGGTGACACTAAGCGGGTTTGTTGAAAGCCAGGCGCAGGCCGAAGAAGCGGTGAAAGTGGCGAAAGGCGTTGAGGGCGTGACCTCCGTTAGCGACAAACTGCATGTGCGTGATAGTAAAGAAACCTCCGTTAAAGGCTATGCGGGCGATACGGCAATCACCAGTGAGGTAAAAGCCAAGCTGCTGGCCGATGATATCGTCCCTTCCCGCAAGGTGAAAGTTGAGACCACCGATGGCGTTGTGCAACTTTCAGGCACCGTCGATTCACAGGCTCAAAGCGATCGTGCTGAGAGCATCGCCAAAGCGATTGATGGCGTGAAAAGCGTCAAAAACGATCTCAAAACTCAGTAATTAGACTTAATTCGTCCTCCTGACGTTTGTCGGGAGGCGTGTTGTGCACCACACTGAAAATATCGCCGATGGGCAGCCTGAGCGCTCATATCAAGCGGTGAAATTAACTATGGTAAAGGAGAAGCATATGTTTCGATGGGGCATCATATTTCTGGTTATCGCGTTAATTGCCGCCGCACTCGGTTTTGGTGGACTGGCGGGTACTGCAGCCGGCGCAGCGAAAATTGTGTTTGTGGTGGGGATAATTCTGTTTTTGGTCAGCCTGTTTACCGGGCGTAAACGACCCTAGCCCATCCCCTTTATTCTTCAAGCTACAGGTGCGTTGGCTGCGCGCGCTCACCCGAATCACTTACCAGAGTAAGCTCATCGGGACTCACGCACTTGCCGTCTTCCTGTAACTCGAATTATTTTGGGGATTAACCGTAAAGATATCTTGCTACTAAGCCAGTCCATTGGACTGGCTTTTACGGTTTTAGCGTCAGGCAATTTGCGTTACTTTGTTGCTCTATTACAAAAACAACAGGAAGGCAGAGGTGGGGCAGAGAATACCCGTCACGCTCGGTAATATTGCGCCGTTATCGTTACGTCCGTTTCAACCAGGCAATATGGCGCTGGTGTGCGAGGGTGGGGGACAAAGAGGTATCTTTACCGCTGGCGTACTGGATGAATTCATGCGCGCGCAGTTTAATCCTTTTGAGCTCTTCTACGGGACGTCCGCTGGCGCGCAAAACCTTTCAGCCTATCTCTGTAACCAGCCCGGTTACGGTCGCAAAGTTATTATGCGATACACCACCCGACGCGAATTTTTTGACCCGGTGCGCTTTGTGCGCGGGGGAAACTTAATCGATCTCGACTGGCTGGTGGATTCGACTGCGTCCCAGATGCCGCTGGCAATGGATAACGCCGAGCGCCTGTTTGCCGCAGGGAAAGCGTTTTATATGTGCGCCTGTCGGGGCGATGATTACACGCCCGGCTATTTTTCGCCGAACCGGCAAAACTGGCTCGACCTCATTCGAGCCTCCAGCGCGATTCCCGGGTTCTACCGCACAGGGGTTGTATTGGACGGCGTGAACTATCTGGATGGAGGAGTTAGTGATGCCATACCTGTGCAGGAGGCAGCGAAGCAGGGGGCAAAAACGTTGGTAGTGATTCGCACTGTGCCTTCGCAAATGTACTACACCCCGCAGTGGTTCAAACGTATGGAGCGCTGGTTGGGTGAAAGTAGCCTGCAACCGTTTCTGAATCTGGTGCAGCATCATGAGACCAGCTATCGTGCTATCCAGAGTTTTATTGAGAAGCCGCCGGGCAAGCTGCGTATTTTTGAGATCTATCCGCCAAAACCACTCCATAGCATGGCGTTGGGCAGCCGTATTCCGGCACTGAGGGAAGATTACAAAACCGGACGCCTGTGCGGTCGTTACTTTCTGGCGACAGTCGGCAAACTGCTGGCGAAAAATGCGCCGCTGCCTCGTCAGACGCCGAAGATTGTGGTGCCGGGGCCGGTGGTAGTTCCTCCCGCGCCGGTGGCCAACGATGCCCATGTGCCAGTGGTGACCGATGCGCCTCAGGCGAACGACACGACGTTTGATAATGAGGATTTGGCGTGAGTTATCGTTTTATCGATACGCATTGTCACTTTGATTTCCCGCCGTTTACCGGCGATGAATCTGCCAGCATTCAGCGCGCGGCGGAGGTTGGTGTACAGAGCATTATCGTTCCGGCCACCCAGGCGGCGAATTTTCCCCGCGTACTGGCGTTAGCGGAAAATTATCCTCCATTGTTTTCCGCGCTTGGTCTGCATCCCATTGTTATTGAACAACATAGCGATGACTGCCTGGACCAGTTGCAACAGGAGCTGGATAAGCGCCCACAAAAGCTGGTGGCGCTAGGCGAGATTGGATTGGATCTGTATCGGGACGATCCGCAATTCGAAAAGCAAGAGCGGGTGCTGGAAGCGCAGCTAAAGCTGGCGAAGCGGTATGAATTGCCGGTGATCCTGCATTCGCGGCGTACCCATGACAAGCTGGCGATGCACCTGAAACGTCATGCTTTGCCGCGAACTGGCGTGGTGCATGGTTTTTCCGGGAGCGTGCAGCAGGCAGAGCGCTTTGTGCAACTGGGATACAAAATTGGCGTGGGAGGCACCATTACCTATCCGCGCGCCAGTAAAACCCGCGAGGTAATAGCGCAACTGCCGCTGGAATCGCTGTTGCTGGAAACCGACGCGCCGGATATGCCGCTCAACGGCTTTCAGGGGCAGCCTAATCGCCCGGAGCAGGTAGTCAGAGTCTTCGACGTCTTATGCGAACTGCGCCCGGAACCTGCGGACGTGATCGCTGACGTGCTGTATCGTAATACCACGGCGCTGTTTAACATGTGATTGGATGGCGTAGCCAGCCGACAAAAGTGTCCGCTCCGTAGGCCTGATAAGCGAAGCGCATCAGG
>NZ_SZWU01000018.1:0-1034 GCF_005280935.1 Citrobacter sp. wls757
GCAACAACGCCCGCACCAACAGTACGGCCGCCTTCACGGATTGCGAAACGCAGACCGTCGTCCATCGCGATTGGGTGGATCAGGGTAACAACCATTTTGATGTTGTCGCCCGGCATTACCATCTCTACGCCTTCTGGCAGTTCGATGGTACCAGTCACGTCAGTAGTACGGAAGTAGAACTGCGGACGGTAGCCTTTGAAGAACGGAGTATGACGGCCGCCTTCGTCTTTGGACAGAATGTACACTTCAGATTCGAACTTGGTGTGCGGCTTGATAGAGCCCGGCTTAGCCAGTACCTGACCACGTTCGATTTCTTCACGTTTGATACCACGCAGCAGAACACCAACGTTCTCACCAGCACGGCCTTCGTCCAGCAGTTTGCGGAACATTTCAACGCCAGTACAGGTAGACTTAGCAGTCTCTTTGATACCAACGATTTCAACTTCTTCACCAACTTTGATGATACCGCGTTCTACACGACCGGTAACAACGGTACCACGACCGGAGATGGAGAATACGTCTTCGATAGGCAGCAGGAACGGTTTGTCAATCGCACGCTCTGGTTCTGGGATGTAAGAATCCAGGAAGCCAGCCAGTTCGATGATTTTCGCTTCCCACTCTGCTTCGCCTTCCAGCGCTTTCAGAGCAGAACCACGAACGATCGGAGTGTCGTCGCCCGGGAAATCGTACTGAGACAGAAGTTCACGAACTTCCATTTCTACCAGTTCCAGCAGCTCTTCGTCATCAACCATGTCGCATTTGTTCAGGAACACGATGATGTACGGAACGCCTACCTGACGACCCAGCAGGATGTGCTCACGAGTCTGCGGCATCGGGCCGTCAGTCGCAGCAACAACCAGGATCGCGCCGTCCATCTGCGCAGCACCGGTGATCATGTTTTTAACATAGTCGGCGTGGCCCGGGCAGTCTACGTGTGCGTAGTGGCGAGTCGGGGTGTCATATTCAACGTGAGAAGTGTTGATGGTGATACCACGAGCTTTTTCTTCCGGCGCGTTATCGATCTGGTCGAATGC
>NZ_SZWU01000017.1:0-9421 GCF_005280935.1 Citrobacter sp. wls757
TTTTGCCTATTGCGACAGCGGAATGATCCCGTGGTTGCTGGTGGCAGAACTGGCTTGCTTGAAACAAAAAACGCTTGGTCAACTAGTTAGTAATCGAGTTCTAGCATTCCCTGCTAGTGGTGAGATAAATAGTAGTGTTGTTAATCAAGAATATGTGATTAATAATATTCTTGATTACTATAAAGATGAAGCGAAGAATATCGACTTTACAGATGGCATTAGCATTGAATTTGAAAATTGGCGCTTTAATTTGCGCAGTTCAAATACGGAGCCTGTAATACGATTAAATGTAGAATCAAAACATGATACATTGTTAATGAAACAGAAAACTCAAGAGTTACTTGAAAAAATAAAAGGATAATAGTAACTGCCAGGTAAAGTATCACCTGGCAGTTATTTAATGGGTTTTTATTAGTTGGGAAGGAGAGTTCCTTTTCTTTTATAATCACTTTATAATACTCTAAGCTTCGAAAAATGATTCAATCGACTGTTCATCAAGCATCAAAAAGAGGACTGGTGAAATATTTACCTATATATTTCGCTCTGTTTTTATCTGTTGCACTATTGTTTTGTGAATATACGGCACCTTCTGCTGTATATAAGATTTTCATAGAAATAGTGTCATCATTTTTGTCTGCTATTCTGCTTGTTGTTATAATCTATTTTTATATAAAAAGAGCAAGTTTTTTTTCATTGCAATTAATGTATTCATATGCTTTTTCACTGATAATAGGTATACCTGCTATATATCTTTTAAATTTTAGTGAGCCACGCAATGGATTCGAATTGGTATGTTTATGGTGTATATTGCTAAATGTAATTCTTTATTTTTCATGTTTCAGTAGCAAAACCATAAATCAAAAAAATGAAGTTAACAATATATTTATTATAATATTTTTTGTGGTTGGGATTTGTCAGTTAATTAAAACGTTTGTCTACTTTAAATTTATAATTAATTCTGGATTGGGGCATTTGGCAATCTATACAGAGGGTGAAGCATTAATTGCCCAAGTCCCATTTTTAATTCGAGCTATTAGTGGACTCTCATTGATAATGTCATTGGCGACATTTTATTATAAAACACCGGTATATTTAAAATGGATTAGTTTTTTATTGCTGGCTTCCGAGCTTTTGATTGGCATAAGAAGCAAGTTTTTCTTTTCATTTCTATGTATAATAACTTTGTCTTTATATGCTAATAGAAATTCTATCAAAAAGCAATTTATCAAGGTTTCAAAAGTCCGATATCTTGTAATCGGCTTTATTCTTTTCTCTTTGATCTCTTACTTTAGAGAGGGATATGAAATCAACTTTATTAGTTATCTTGTGATTGTTTTAGATTCGCTATCTTCAACCTTAGCAGGATTACAAGATCTATTTCTTTTGCCTGCATCCCAAGGATGGGATAATATAGATCCTAATATTATACTAACCCAAATATTCCCAATAAGTGGGTTTAGTTTTATAAGTGATTTACAGATCTATAAACAATTTTCTATGATTGTTCTTGGGGATATTTCAAGTGGTATCGCTCTATCATCGTCAGGGATATTAGAAACAACAATATTAAGCGTTAAATTTAACTTTTTTATTTATCTTACTTATCTTTTGCTGATGCTTTTCTTTATTCAATACTGCTTAAACAGTTCGCGCACTTTCTTGAATTTTATTGCTATTGCAATGCTTCCTGGCTTGTTTTATTCCATTAGAGGTGAATTGATATTACCTTTTTCTTATGTGATTAAATCATTGCCAATAATCATTTTAGCACCATTTTTAACTTCTCGAATTAAATGAAAGGGCAAGTTTTAATGCTTAGGGAAATATTCAGTGATGGGGTTTATTCACTAATAAATAAGGTTTTTTATTTTGGAGCAAAAACGCTTGCTATAATTCTTATTACACATTCTCTTGGTGTTGCTCAAGGTAGTCAGTTTATATTTTTGATTAGCATAGTTGAAATTATGAGAGTTACATGTGATTTTGGTGTTGATATTTATGTAATTAAAAGATATGGCGAGGTGGCTGAAAAAAATAGATTATTGATCACTGTATTCTATCAAAAGATAACCTCAGGTGTTTTATTATATTTAACATTGTTGTGTTATTGCATTTTAGAGAAATATGACTCAACTATATATTTGCCGGTATCTGTAGTATTGATTTTTTCTTTGTTGTTCAATCTTTCAAATAGTTATTTTCAATCTTTAAATCAAAATAAAATATTAACGCCAGCTATTGCTTTTGCAAGTGTAATTGTCATGCTGGTTTTCGGTTCTATTTATTTTTTAAACATTAAATTTGAACCGGTTATTTATCTGTTGGTAGAGGTTGTTTTCTTTAGTGCTGTATTATATATTTTGTCAAAGAAAATAGACTTAAGTATTATAAGCGAATTGCGTAGTTATAGATTTTCTTCAATTGTTAGTCTTTATAAAAAAACTTATAGCATTGGTGTTACAGCGATCATTGTTATTATTTATAGTCGGCTTGATAATATTTACTTGAGGTTTTTTGACTCACAAAATCTTGCTGTCTACGGGCAGGTTTTTAGAATGGTTGATCCGCTAGTCATGGTTTCCTCTGTTTTTTCTACTGTTGCCTATGCAAAATTTAGTAAATTTGATTTGAGAAAAAAAGAAGTGAGAATAATGCCATTTATATTTATGATGGCAACCTATGTATTGGTCAGTTCAATAGGTTATTATATTTTATTAATTATTGTTGGAGAGCGGTTTGTATTACCGACAAATTATTTTCATTCATTAGTTCTTGGGTTCTTATGTATAGCAGGTGTTAAATGTCTAAATGGAGCTCTCACCGCAATTCTGCAATCACAAGGTTTATATAGAATTGGTTTATATGTTGCGTTTGTTTGTATATCAATAGCTGTTCCTGCAATGTATTTTCTTATTAGACACTTTCAGGTGCTAGGTGCTATATATGCAATTATAATTGTTGAGTCAGTGAGTTTCCTATTGTTAGGTTTAAGTGTTTTTTATTATCGAGTAGCAAGGGTTGTTAAAATATAAAATGGATAATAGAGATAATACAATAGATATAGCTCGAGGTATTAGTGTACTTTCAATGGTAGGGTTACATAGCCACTTAAGTGATGGATATTACTATCCCTTGACTCATGATGTTTTTGTTAAATATTTAATGCTTTATTTAGTCCCCTTTTTCTTTTTTATATCTGGTGTTTTTTATAAGGATGTTAGCTATAAGAAATTTATTTATATGAAATTTTCAACAATCATAAAGCCTGTTTTTTTTACTGTGTTTTTTTATAATTTATTTTTTTGGGGTAATAATTGGATGGATATCTATCATGATATTTATGGGATCTTCCAATTTCCACTTTATGCCCTGTGGTTTATGCCGACTTTATTTATTACAATGTTAGTGTGTACAGTTGTAATTAAATCAAAAAGTAGGGATGTTAAAACTTTATCCGTGTTAGCGATTATTTTAGCATTAACTTCAAACGCTTCTTTCTTTTCATCATTCAATTGGATTGATTCGAATATTCTAATAAACTCACGCCTACCATTCACTGCAGAGTCATTGATATTTACCGTGCCGATTTTTATGTGTGGATATTATTTTCGGAGTGATGTTGTAAGTTTTAAAATATCGATCGGCTGTTTTTTTATTTGTTTATTTTTTATAATTCTATTTGCAGAGAGATTTGGGGTGATAATAAATATTGGAAGTTTTGTTTTTAATCCTTATTTACTTTCTTTTATTTCATCTCTTTTTTCTATATATGTGGTGCTATGCTTTTCTAAAGTATGCAGCAAGCTGTCGGTTGTTTCATTTTGTTTCCGAGTTTGTGGTAGAGATAGTCTCTATATAGCGTTGTTTCATGGGCCATTATTATACTTTTTGACTATCATTATGAATGAACAAAATATATGGGGGTTGTCGATGTTAGTAAAAGATTTGATTGTTTTTTTCTTGTCTGTGTTAATGTCGTTAGCAATCAAAAATATGCTCGCTTTACACAAATCGACTCGGTGGATGTTTGCGATTAGGAAAATTTAATTTCATAAAAATATGTATTGCAAATACTAACTGCTATTTTATAATCTTTTTCTAAAACTATTTTATATCAGAAACCGCAAACAAATCGCGGCAACCACACCTGACAGGAGTATGTAATGTCCAAGCAACAGATCGGCGTCGTCGGTATGGCAGTGATGGGGCGCAACTTGGCGCTCAACATCGAAAGCCGTGGTTATACCGTCTCCATCTTCAACCGCTCCCGCGAGAAAACTGAAGAAGTTGTTGCCGAGAACCCGGGTAAGAAACTGGTTCCTTATTACACAGTGAAAGAGTTCGTCGAGTCTCTTGAAACCCCACGTCGTATCCTGTTAATGGTGAAAGCGGGCGCTGGCACCGATGCTGCCATCGATTCCCTGAAACCGTATCTGGATAAAGGCGACATCATCATTGATGGCGGTAATACCTTCTTCCAGGATACCATTCGTCGTAACCGCGAATTGTCTGCTGAAGGTTTTAACTTCATCGGTACTGGCGTATCCGGCGGTGAAGAGGGTGCTCTGAAAGGCCCTTCCATCATGCCTGGTGGTCAGAAAGAAGCCTATGAACTGGTTGCGCCGATCCTGACCAAAATCGCAGCCGTTGCGGAAGATGGCGAGCCGTGCGTGACCTATATTGGCGCTGACGGCGCAGGCCATTACGTGAAGATGGTTCACAACGGCATCGAATACGGCGATATGCAGCTGATTGCTGAAGCCTATTCCCTGCTGAAAGGCGGCCTGAACCTGTCTAACGAAGAACTGGCAACGACCTTCACCGAGTGGAATGAAGGCGAGCTGAGCAGTTACCTGATCGACATCACTAAAGACATCTTCACTAAAAAAGATGAAGAGGGTAAATATCTTGTTGATGTGATCCTGGACGAAGCGGCGAACAAAGGTACCGGTAAATGGACCAGCCAGAGCTCTCTGGATCTGGGCGAACCGCTGTCGCTGATCACCGAGTCTGTATTCGCGCGCTACATCTCTTCTTTGAAAGACCAGCGCGTTGCGGCATCTAAAGTGCTGTCTGGCCCGCAGGCTAAACTGGCTGGTGATAAAGCAGAGTTTGTTGAAAAAGTTCGTCGCGCGCTGTACCTAGGCAAGATCGTCTCCTACGCACAGGGCTTCTCTCAGCTGCGTGCCGCGTCCGACGAGTACAACTGGGATCTGAACTACGGTGAAATCGCGAAGATCTTCCGCGCGGGCTGCATCATTCGTGCGCAGTTCCTGCAGAAAATTACTGACGCGTATGCTGAAAACAAAGGCATCGCGAACCTGCTGCTGGCCCCGTACTTCAAAAATATCGCTGACGAATATCAACAAGCGCTGCGCGATGTAGTGGCTTATGCCGTGCAGAATGGTATTCCGGTACCGACCTTCTCTGCAGCAGTAGCCTACTACGATAGCTACCGTTCTGCGGTGCTGCCAGCTAACCTGATCCAGGCCCAGCGCGACTACTTTGGTGCACATACGTATAAACGCACCGATAAAGAAGGTGTGTTCCACACTGAATGGCTGGATTAATCTGATTTAGTCTAACTGTAAATGCAGGCCCGGAGCGCTCCTCCGGGCTTTTTTATTGCCAAAAAATGGGATTCAGCTAGGTCCGATATCCGGTGTTGTAGCAAAGCACGATATACTGGTGCAATGCAGAGCCGATGCGCCACGTTGTTGGCAGCGTGTACACCCTCAAATGTTTAACCGGAAGAAGTTACACAGCGAATGAAGATAACTATCTCAGGAACAGGTTATGTTGGTTTGTCGAACGGTATTCTGATTGCCCAGCACCATGAAGTGGTCGCTCTGGATATCGTTCCGACGAAGGTCGAGATGCTGAATCAGAAAAAATCGCCGATCGTTGATAGAGAGATCGAAGAGTATCTGGCGACAAAACAGCTGAATTTTCGTGCAACGACCGATAAGTATGATGCTTACCGCGATGCGGACTACGTTATCATCGCGACACCGACTGATTACGATCCGAAAACTAACTACTTTAACACCTCCAGCGTCGAGTCAGTGATCCGCGATGTGGTCGAAATCAACCCAAATGCGGTGATGGTAATTAAATCAACGATTCCGGTTGGCTTTACGAACTCCATTAAAGAACAGTTGGGCATCGACAATATATTATTTTCGCCAGAATTCCTGCGTGAAGGCCGTGCGCTGTACGACAACCTGCATCCGTCCCGTATCGTTATTGGTGAACGTTCCGAACGTGCAGAGCGTTTTGCCGCGCTGCTGCAGGAAGGAGCGGTTAAAAAGGACATTCCGACGCTGTTTACCGACTCGACTGAAGCCGAAGCCATCAAGTTGTTCGCTAACACCTATCTGGCGTTACGTGTGGCTTACTTTAACGAGCTGGATAGCTATGCAGAAAGTCTTGGCTTGAATTCACGGCAGATTATTGAAGGTGTGTGCCTGGACCCGCGTATCGGTAATCACTACAACAACCCGTCATTCGGCTATGGTGGCTACTGTCTGCCGAAAGATACTAAGCAGTTGCTGGCGAACTACGCGTCTGTGCCGAATAACATTATTGGCGCGATCGTTGATGCGAACCGTACGCGTAAAGACTTCATCGCAGATTCTATTCTTGCGCGTAAGCCTAAGGTAGTTGGCGTGTACCGTTTGATCATGAAAAGTGGTTCCGATAATTTCCGGGCATCATCGATTCAGGGCATCATGAAGCGCATTAAGGCAAAGGGCGTGCCCGTTATTATCTATGAACCGGTCATGGAAGAGGATGAATTTTTCCATTCCCGAGTTGTGCGTGATCTTAATGCGTTCAAAAATGAAGCGGATATTATTATTTCTAACCGTATGACGTCAGAATTAGCTGATGTTGCCGATAAAGTTTATACCCGCGATTTGTTTGGTAGTGATTAATCTCGTCTCCATAAAAAAGGCCTTATATAAGGCCTTTTTTATTTTAATCAGGCCAGTAATCAAACTTTGTAGAAATCACGGTACCAGTCAACAAAGTTCTTCACCCCATCATTTACCGTGGTTTCAGGTTTAAAACCAATTACCTCATACAGCGCTTGAGTGTCTGCGCTGGTTTCCAGCACATCACCTGGCTGTAGTGGTAGCATGTTTTTCTTAGCTTCAATACCCAGAGCATCTTCCAGAGCCTGGATATAGTCCATTAGCTCAACCGGTGAACTATTGCCGATATTGTAGACGTGATAGGGCGCAATGCTGGCTGCTGGCGTGCCTGTTTCAACGGTCCATTGTGTGTCTGCATGTGGAATGACATCCTGCAGGCGAATGATTGCTTCTGCGATATCATCAATATAGGTAAAGTCACGCTTCATTTTGCCATAGTTATAGACGTCAATACTCTTTCCTTCTAGCATCGCTTTGGTGAACTTGAACAGCGCCATATCAGGACGACCCCAAGGACCGTACACGGTAAAGAAACGCAATCCGGTTGTGGGCAATCCGTACAAATGGGAATAAGTATGGGCCATCAGTTCGTTGGCTTTTTTGGTTGCTGCATACAGCGACACGGGATGATCGACGGAATCATCCGTAGAGAAAGGCATTTTGCGATTCAGGCCGTAAACTGAACTGGATGAGGCATAGAGTAAATGCTGAATTTTATGATGGCGACACCCTTCCAGTATGTTCAGAAAGCCGGTGAGATTTGAGTCTGCATAGGCATGCGGGTTTTCGAGTGAATAACGTACACCAGCCTGTGCGGCGAGATGAATCACACGCTCAAAATGCCCGGATGCGAAAAGTTCAGTCATGCCTTCGCTGTCGGCTAAATCAATTTTATGAAACTGGAAACCAGGCTGTGCCAGTAATTCCAGACGAGCTTGTTTAAGGCTGACGTCGTAGTAATCGTTCAGGTTATCAATACCGACTACTTGATGGCCAGCCTCAAGGAGGCGTTTGCTAACGTGGAAGCCGATGAAACCAGCGGCACCCGTAACCAGGTATTTCATGTTTATTCCTCTTTTTGGCTAAATAATAGCCAGGCACCAACAGGTGCTACTAAAAAGTGGAATGATACCTTTAGATGGTAAAAAAGCTAATTGTTATATTATTTATGCCTACCATTTTTACTGGTCAGACGGTAAGTATTCACGATATGAATTCAATAAAATGAATTGTAAAGTATAACGATTAGCGGGCATGAAACCTGTGTGTTGATGGTTTTTTGCGCATAAAGATGTTCTTTGAGTATTGACACTTTTGTTTAATCGTATCGTTTTTCAGTAGTGATTGAAATACCAATCAAAATCCCTGAAACAATTTGATTTTTTTATCATTAATCCTATGGCATTACCTCGATTTATAGCTAAACTGATTCCAGTTTAAGTCTTTCCTTATCTAGGGTTTCTATGTCTGTAAGTGATAACAACATGTCCGGGCGCAGTCACGATCCGGAACAGATTGATCTGATTGATTTATTGGTACAGTTGTGGCGTGGGAAAGTAACAATCGTTATCGCGATTGTTATTGCCATAGTGCTTGCTGTGGGCTATTTGGCAGTTGCTAAGGAGAAATGGACCTCAACAGCCATTATTACTCAACCGGATGTTGGTCAGATAGCCACATATAACAACGCCCTCAATGTGTTGTATGGTGTCAGCGCCCCCAAGGCTACTGAACTGCAGACAAACGTGGTTGGTCGTTTCAGTACATCTCTCTCTGCATTGGCTGAAACGCTTGATAATCAGGAAGAACCACAGAAACTGTCAATTGAACAATCTGTTAAAGGTCAACCGCTGCCGTTGGCGGTTTCTTATGTGGGTAGCTCACCAGAAGACGCTCAGCGTCAGCTCGCCGAATACATTCAACAAACAGATGAAAAGGTTGCTAAAGAGCTGGAGCTTGACCTGGTTGATAATATCAAGTTGCAAACCACCACGTTGCAAGACTCTCTGAAAACTCAGGAAGTGGTCGCTCAGGAGCAAAAAGATCTGCGAATTAAGCAAATTCAGGAAGCGCTGCGTTATGCAGAGCAGGCCGGGGTGACTAAGCCGCAAATTCAGCAGACGCAGGATGTGACGCAGGACAGTATGTTCCTGTTGGGTAGTGATGCCCTGAAGTCCATGATTGAGCACGAATCTACACGCCCTTTGATATTGTCTGATAACTACTTCCAGACCAAACAAAAGCTGTTGGATATCGAAAGTCTTAAGCTTGAAGGGGCTGAGTTACACGCCTACCGCTATGTGATGAAACCAACGTTACCGATTCGTCGTGACAGCCCGAAAAAAGCGATTATCCTCGTGCTGGCGGTTCTGCTCGGTGGGATGATTGGTGCCGGTGTGGTGCTGGGGCGAAATGCTCTGCGCAGCTATCAGGCCAAAGCTGAGTAAGTCTAAAGCTGACTACAAAAAACCGGGCAGTGCCCGGTT
>NZ_SZWU01000017.1:9465-16334 GCF_005280935.1 Citrobacter sp. wls757
ACTTACTGATGACGCTTACGTAAATTCTCAATCACCATCGTCAGGTCGAGGTTCTGGTCCTGCAGCAGCACCAGCAGGTGATACATCAGATCAGAAGCTTCATTTGTCAGCTCAAAACGGTCGTTAACGGTCGCAGCCAGCGCGGTTTCTACGCCTTCTTCACCTACTTTCTGCGCGATACGTTTGGTGCCGCTGGCATACAGTTTCGCGGTGTAGGAACTGGCCGGGTCAGCGGTTTTACGTTCGGCCAGCAGTTGCTCAAGCTGATACAGGAACAGCCACTGGTGGCTTGCGTCACCAAAGCAGCTTGAGGTACCTTTATGGCAGGTTTGGCCAATCGGGTTAACCAGCACCAGCAGGGTGTCGTTGTCGCAGTCAGGGGCAATGCGCACCACATTCAGGAAGTGACCGGAGGTCTCTCCTTTGGTCCACAGGCGCTGTTTGGTCCGTGAGAAAAAGGTCACTTTGCCGCTTTCGAGCGTTTTATCCAGCGCCTCCGGGTTCATATACCCCAGCATCAATACTTCACCGGAAACCGCATGCTGCACGATGACTGGCATCAGCCCGTCGGTTTTTTTCCAGTCCAGTTCGCGGCATTGTTGCTTCGTTAACATATCCTGATCTCCACGCCCTGTGTTGCCAGGTACGCTTTTAATTCGCCAATATTGATAATTTGTTTGTGGAAGACGGAGGCGGCAAGCGCGCCGTCAACGTCGGCATCCCGGAAGGCTTCGAGGAAGTGTTCCATGGTGCCCGCGCCACCGGAGGCAATCAGCGGGACGTGGCAAACGTCACGCACTTTTTTCAGTTGTTCCAGGTCATAACCGTTACGTACGCCGTCCTGGTTCATCATGTTCAGGACGATTTCGCCCGCGCCGCGTTTTTGGACTTCCTGCACCCAGTCCAGTGTTTCCCACTGAGTGACGCGGGTACGACTTTCATCTCCGGTATACTGATTTACATGATATTTGCCGGTTTCGGCGTCATACCAGGTATCAATGCCCACCACGATGCACTGCACGCCAAAGCGATCCGCCAGACGGGTGATAAGTTCCGGTTCGGCCAGCGCCGGGGAGTTGATGGAGATTTTGTCCGCCCCGAAGGAGAGAATGCGCGCCGCATCGTCGATGGATTTAATGCCGCCGGCTACGCAGAACGGAATATCAATCACTTCCGCCACGCGTGATACCCAGCTTTTATCCACTACGCGGCCATCGCTGGAAGCGGTGATATCGTAGAACACCAGTTCATCTGCGCCTTCATCGGCATAGCGTTTTGCCAGCGGGACAATGTCGCCAATAATCTCGTGATTACGGAACTGGACGCCTTTTACCACCTGCCCATCACGGACGTCCAGACAAGGAATTATGCGTTTTGCCAGCATTGAATGGCCTCCTCAACGGTGAAGTTTCCTTCCAGCAGGGCGCGTCCGACGATCACGCCGCGAACTCCGGTCCCGCGCAGGGCCGCTACGTCCTCGATTCCGCCAATGCCGCCAGATGACTGAAACGCCACCTGCGGGTATTTGGCGCATACTTCTTCATACAGCGCGACGTTTGAGCCTGCCAGCGTACCGTCGCGGGAGATATCGGTGCACAGCACGTGTTTCAGGCCGACGGGTAAATAGGTCTCAACCAGTTCTTCCAGTGAAACCCCGGAATCTTCCTGCCAGCCACTGACCGCAACCTGTTTATTGCCGTGCTCGTCAATACGAACGTCCAGCGCCAGCACCAGTGCGTCGGCACCAAAACGGGCAAACCAGCTTTTGACTATCTCGGGGGATTTTACCGCCGTCGAACCCACCACCACGCGCGCCACACCTGCGTCAAGAAGCGCCGCCACGTCTGCTTCCGTACGCACGCCGCCGCCAACCTGTACCGGAACATTGACACCAGCGACCAGCGTTTTGAGCAGCGGGATCTGGCGCTGTGCCGGGTCTTTCGCGCCGGTTAAATCTACCAGGTGCAGCACTTCAGCACCCTGGGCTGCATAATCCTGCAAACGGGGGAGAGGATCGTTGCCGTAATCACGTTGCTTAGCGTAATCCCCCTGATGAAGACGCACCACCGTGCCGTCGATTAAATCTAATGCCGGAATAATCATTACATCTCCAGAAAGTTTTTCAGCAACTGTGCCCCAGCCGCGCCCGAACGTTCCGGGTGAAACTGTACGCCAAAGAAATTGTCCTTTTGTACTGCCGCGGTAAACGGTTCGCCGTAATTGCACTGGGCGATGGTCCACGGGTTTACCGGCATAGCGTAGCTGTGTACAAAGTAGAAATAGGCGCCATCATCAATGCCCTGGAACAGTCGATTTCCCGCCTGCGGATAGACGCGATTCCAGCCCATATGCGGCAGCGGCAGACCGAAATCGGTCATCTTCGGGACGTCCTGCTCAATAATGCCCAGCAGGGAGACACCGTTACTCTCTTCGCTGCGGCGGCCCAGCAGTTGCATACCTAAACAGATCCCCAGTACCGGTTGCGTGCAGGCTTTAATCAGTTCAATCAGTTCGCGCTCGTGCAACTGGTCCATAGCCGCCTGCGCGGTGCCGACGCCCGGCAGAAACAGTTTATCGGCGCGCAGCACCACGTCCGGGTCACGGCTGACAACAGGATCATATCCGTGGCGTGCGACGGCGGATTTTACCGAGTGCAGGTTGGCGCAGCCGGTGTCCAGAATCACCACGTTCATCACAGCACTCCTTTTGAGGAGGGCAGCGTGTCGCCTTCTACACGAATCGCCTGACGCAGCGTACGGCCAAAGGCTTTAAACAGGCTTTCCACGCGGTGGTGGTCATTTTTGCCTTTGGTTTTTAGGTGCAGGGTGACGCCCATAGTGTAAGAGAGTGAACGGAAGAAGTGTTCGATCATCTCCGTGCTCAGATCGCCAACGCGCTGGTAGGTAAACTCCGCGCGGTATTCCAGGTGCGGACGCCCGGAGATATCCAGCGCGCAACGTGCCAGGCACTCATCCATCGGCAGTACAAAACCAAAACGATTGATGCCGCGTTTATCGCCTAACGCCAGCTTTAAGGCTTCGCCCAGCGCCAGACCGGTATCTTCAACGGTGTGGTGATCGTCTATATACAGATCGCCCTTGACGGCAATCTCCATGCGAAAACCGCCGTGGGTGGCGATTTGATCCAGCATGTGGTCAAAGAAGCCAACGCCGGTATTGATTTTGCTGCGGCCTTCGCGGTCCAGCCAGACTTTGACGTCAATCTGCGTTTCTTTAGTATTACGCTCAACGTGTGCGTAGCGGTCACGTTTGGTCAACTGCTCGCCGATCATCGCCCAGTTCAGGGTATCGCGATGGTAACGCAATCCGCTAATGCCCATGTTTTCAGCGAGCTGAATATCGGTCGCCCGATCGCCAATGACGTAGCTGTTCGCCATATCCATGGCCTGTTCAACCAGATACTGTTCAACCAGCTTCACTTTTGGCTTACGGCAATCGCACTCGTCTGCTGGCAGGTGCGGGCAGATCAATACCTCATCAAACGTCACGCCCTGAGAGGTGAAAATTTGCATCATCAGGTTATGCGGACCGTCAAAATCAGCCTGCGGGAAACTCTGGGTTCCGAGTCCATCCTGGTTAGTGATCATAACCAGCTTAAAACCTGCTTTTTGCAGTTTCAGCAAAACGGGAACAACTTCCGGCTCGAAGGCGAGTTTGTCAAAGCGATCGACCTGAAAGTCACTTGGCGGTTCGGAAATCAGGGTTCCATCACGGTCAATAAAAAGATACTTCTGGCTCATACTTGCTCCGCACGTAAGGCGTCAATGACGCGCTGGCTCTCTTCACGGGTTCCGACAGTAATTCGCAGGCAGCCGCTTAACGAAGGTTGTTTATTCTGATCTCGTAAGATAATGCCCTGATCCCACAAAGATTTAAATACGCTACTTGATGCGGTGAAGCGCGCCAGAACATAGTTGGTTTCAGAATCGAATACCTGCTCTACACAGCGAATTGTTTTCAGGTTATCTACCAGATACTGACGCTCTTCCAGGATCTGCTCTACGCGTTTACGCATGGCGGAAATCCCTTGCGGCGTCAGCGCCTGGGCGGCGATATCTGCCACCGGCGTAGAGAGTGGGTAAGGGGCAATCACTTTTAACAGCAGATTGATAACCTCTTCATTCGCCAGCGTAAACCCGCAGCGTAAACCGGCGAGCGCAAACGCTTTGGACAACGTGCGTAATATCACCAGATGCGGATACTCAGACAGCCAGCCTGCCAGCGTGGCCTGCGGGCAAAACTCGATATACGCTTCATCGGCAACCACGATAGCTTTACCCTGCGTCATGTCGAGCAGCGAACGCAGATCCTGTGGCTTGATCAGTTGGCCGGTTGGGTTGTTCGGGCTGCATACGTAAACCACTTTCACGCCATCAAGCTTGTCCGCGATGCCTTGCAAATCAAGTTGCCAGCTATCAAGGGTTGGAACGGTGCGGCACTCAACGCCAATCGTTTCGGCGCTGACGCTGTACATGCCGTAAGTCGGCGGGCAGTAGAGAATGGCATCTTTACCGGGTTCGCAAAAAGCGCGCACCAGCTGTTCGATCCCTTCATCTGCGCCGCGGCTGACCAGTACCTGCTCCGGCTTGACGCCAGCATACTGCGCGTAATTCTCAATCACAGCTTTCGGCTGGCATTCAGGGTAGCGGTTCAGCGTTTGCTGAGTGAGCTGGAACTCAACGGCGGTTGGGTACTCATTCGCGTTGAGCCAGACATCGCCGTTACCGCCGAGTCGACGGGCAGACTGATAGGGCGTTAATTCGCGAACATTCTTACGGGCTAAATCAGTGACGCTGAGAAAGTTGTCAGTGCTCATGCTTGCTCCTTCAGGGCGTTAACGCGCAGGGTGACGGCATTTTTGTGGGCAGTCAGTCGTTCAGCAGCGGCCAGTGTTTCAATGGTTGAGGCCAGGGCAGAGAAACCTTGTGGGGTTAATTCCTGTACGGTCATCCGTTTCTGGAAATCAGCCAGCCCAAGGCTTGAGCAGGTCGCGGTATAGCCGTAGGTCGGAAGAACGTGGTTGGTGCCAGAAGCATAGTCGCCTGCGGATTCCGGCGACCAGTCCCCGAGGAACACCGAACCGGCGCTGGTGATCTCATCAACCAGTTCACGCGCGTTGCGGGTCTGAATAATCAGGTGTTCCGGACCGTAGGCGTTAGATATTTCAACGCACTGCGCCAGATCTTTCGCCACGATTAAGCGGCTGGCGGAGAGCGCCTGACGTGCGGTCTCAGCGCGGGAAAGCTCAGCGAGCTGGCGTTCAACGGCTTTGGCAACGCCTTCGGCAAGCGTAGCGTCTGGCGTCAGGAGAATAACCTGCGAGTCGGGGCCGTGTTCTGCCTGAGAAAGCAGGTCAGAGGCAACAAAGTCCGGCGTCGCACCGCTGTCGGCGATAACCAGCACTTCGGACGGGCCAGCAGGCATGTCGATGGCCGCGCCGTCAAGACGCTGGCTGACCTGGCGTTTGGCTTCGGTCACATATGCATTGCCCGGCCCGAAGATTTTATCGACCTTAGGAATAGATTCGGTGCCCAGCGCCAGCGCGGCAATAGCCTGCGCACCGCCCACATTAAACACCTCTTTTACGCCACACAGCTGCGCGGCGTAGAGGATTTCATCGGCAATCGGCGGCGGTGAGCACAGTACCACTTTTTTGCAACCGGCGATGCGCGCCGGGGTCGCCAGCATTAATACGGTGGAAAACAGCGGCGCCGAACCTCCAGGAATATACAGGCCCACGGAAGCGATAGGGCGGGTAACCTGCTGGCAACGCACGCCTGGCTGGGTCTCGATATCCACCGGTGGCAGGATCTGCGCGGTGTGGAAAGTATCAATATTACGCACCGCCGCCTGCATGGCTTGTTTCAGTTCGTCGCTAAGGCGACTGCTGGCTTGCTGGATTTCTTCCTCGGTCACGCGCAGCGCGCCAACCTCGGTTTTATCGAACTTTGCGCTATATTCACGCAGCGCCCGGTCGCCGTTATTTTTGACGTTCTCAAGGATCTCGGCCACCGTACGGCTGATGCTTTCAGAGGCGGAAATTGCCGGGCGCATCAGCAGTTCGCGCTGCTGCTCAGGGCTACAGCTATTCCAGTCAATCAGGGTATTGAAGCTCATGGTCGTTACTCCATTATCGGGTGTTGCCGGATGGCGGCGCTGCCTTATCCGGCCTACAAGACCCGTAATATCAATAATTGTGACAATTCTTGTAGACCTGATAAGCGAAGCGCCATCAGGCATCAGATCACTCCATCATCTTCTCAATCGGCAACACCAGAATTGAGCTTGCACCGAGCGCTTTCAGTTTTTCCATTGTTTCCCAGAACAGGGTTTCGCTGCTGACCATGTGCATGGCAACGCGCTGCTGGTCGCCTGCCAGAGGCAGAATGGTAGGGCGCTCAGCGCCGGGCAGCAGGGCGATGACCTCGTCCAGACGCTCGCTCGGCGCGTGCATCATGATGTATTTGGATTCACGGGCCTGAATAACCCCCTGGATACGGGTCAGCAGTTTGTCGATCAGTTGTTGCTTGGCTTCGGCCATTTCGCCGTCGCGCTGAATCAGACAGGCTTTAGAGCGGTAGATCACTTCTACTTCGCGCAGACCGTTGGCTTCAAGCGTTGCGCCGGTGGACACCAGATCGCAAATCGCATCAGCCAGACCCGCACGGGGAGCGACTTCTACTGAGCCGTTTAACAGACAAGATTTAAACGAAACTCCTTTCTGATCGAGATAACGTTTGAGCAGGTGTGGGTAAGAGGTCGCGATACGTTTACCGTTCAGCGCTGCCGGGCCATCCCAGGCTTCATCAACCGGGGTAGCCAGCGAGAGACGGCAGCCGCCGAAGTCCA
>NZ_SZWU01000017.1:16370-16724 GCF_005280935.1 Citrobacter sp. wls757
GTAAAATAGCGAGGGTCTTCACCCTGTGCCCGGCGGTTGAGCAGTTCCTCTTCCAGAACGTTTTCCCCGATGATGCCGAGGTCAACGACACCGTCCATCACCAGACCCGGGATATCGTCATCACGCACGCGCAGAATATCGATCGGCATGTTCTCCGCCATCGCAATCAGGCGCTGGGTGTGAAGATTAATTTTAATGCCGCAACGGGCCAGTAATTCGCGTGAATCATCGCTTAAGCGGCCTGATTTCTGCATAGCTATGCGTAAACGGGTGTTGTCTAACATTCTTTATTCCTCGTTATCCTGTCTGAATCAGTTTGGGTCACGCACAAAAAAAAGCCCCCGGAAGAAATCT
>NZ_SZWU01000017.1:16765-72009 GCF_005280935.1 Citrobacter sp. wls757
ATACGCTCATGCACCGCTGGAAGATTTAAACGTCTCCCAGCACACATCGCCTGAAAGACTAGTCAGGATGATGGTGATGATGGTGTTTGAATTGAGCGCGTGTCATAAATTTTCTCGATGAATGTTTATTCATTTGATGTCTTTTAACCTAAACCACTTTAGCTACGGAAAGCAAGGGCTTTTTTTGATCATTAATTCATTTCATATTGATACTATGAATTGTCAGCCACCGTGGGCTGGCGTAGCCTTGCGTTATAGGCCAAAAGTCAGGAGAGAAGGCATGAAAAAGGTCGCAATTGTCGGGTTAGGTTGGTTAGGCATGCCGTTAGCCATGTCGCTGGCGGCGAGAGGCTGGCAGGTTACCGGCAGCAAAACCACATTGGATGGGGTGGAAGCGGCCCGCATGAGCGGTATCGAGAGTTACTCGCTGCGCCTGGAACCTGAACTGGTCTGTGAGGCTGACGATCTCGATGCACTGATGGACGCCGATGCGCTGGTTATTACGCTGCCTGCGCGTCGTAGCGGTCCTGGGGAAGCATTTTACTTGCAGGCCATGCAGGAACTGGTCGACAGCGCGCTGGCGTATCGGATCCCACGAATTATTTTTACCAGTTCGACGTCAGTCTATGGTGACGTTCAAGGCACAGTGAAAGAGGGGACGCCGCGTAATCCGGTCACGGCGAGCGGTCGTGTCCTGAAAGAACTTGAAGACTGGTTGCACAATTTGCCAGGCACATCGGTGGATATTTTGCGTCTGGCCGGGTTGGTCGGTCCGGGAAGACATCCTGGTCGCTTCTTCGCTGGCAAGACGGCACCTGACGGACATCATGGCGTCAATCTGGTGCATCTGGACGATGTGGTTTCTGCCATCACGTTACTGCTGCAAGCGCCTAAAGGGGGACACATCTATAATATATGTGCGCCTATGCATCCAGCGCGTAACGTGTTCTATCCGCAGATGGCCCGCCAGTTGGGGATGGAGCCGCCGGAATTTCGCGGCGGTACGGATAACGGTAAAGGTAAAGTCATTGATGGCAACCGTATTTGTAATGAGCTTGGGTTTGAGTACCAGTATCCTGACCCGCTGGTGATGCCGATGGAGTGACAATCCAGCAGAGTGCCGCTGTATACCGCCAGGGGGCGAGTATGAAACCACTGCTGGACGTTCTTATCATCCTCGATGCATTAGAAAAAGAGGGCAGTTTCGCGGCGGCGTCGGCAAAATTGTTTAAGACGCCGTCTGCGCTCAGCTACACCGTCCATAAGCTGGAAAGCGATCTTAATATTCAGCTACTCGATCGCAGCGGACACCGGGCTAAGTTCACCCGCACCGGGCAGATGCTGCTGGAAAAGGGGCGGGAGGTGCTGCACACCGTCCGCGAACTTGAAAAGCAGGCGATTAAACTTCACGAAGGCTGGGAGAATGAACTGGTTATTGGCGTAGATGATACGTTTCCCTTTTCACTGCTGGCCCCACTCATCGAATCTTTCTATCAACACCACAGCGTGACGCGCCTGAAATTTATCAATGGCGTGCTGGGCGGCTCCTGGGATGCTCTCACTCAGGGCCGGGCGGATATTATTGTCGGTGCCATGCACGAACCGCCTGCTGCGAGTGAATTTGGCTTTGCGCGACTCGGGGTTCTGGAACAGGTATTTGTGGTTGCGCCGCATCATCCGCTGGCGCAGGAACAGGAACCGTTAAATCGTCGTACCATTCGCCGTTTTCGCGCCATAGTGGTGGGCGACAATGCGCAGCATGCCAACGTCTCAGGCTCCCAGGTGCTTGACGATCAAGAAGCCATTACCGTTTTTGACTTCAAAACCAAGCTGGAACTGCAAATCAGCGGTTTGGGATGTGGCTATATTCCGCGCTACCTGGCGCAGCGATTTCTGGAGAGCGGCGCACTGATTGAGAAAAAAGTGGTCGCGCAAATGGTCTTTGAACCCGTGTGGATAGGCTGGAATGAACAGACTGCCGGGTTGGCCAGTGCCTGGTGGCGGGATGAAATTTTAGCAAATAGTGCTATTGCGGGGGTGTATGTTAAAACGGCTGCTGACAAATCAATCAGTTAAGAAAAAATATTCTTTTGTGGTCGCTTCAATCTCTTGTTATTTCTCCCCAATTTAGGGCAAAATACGCCGCTTGCAAAAAATGACATTAACCGACGTTTTAATACGCGTCGGTTATTTTTTTGCATCAAACCAATCATTCATAAAAGAGGCCGGGCTTCGTACCGGATAGATACTTACTTAAAAATCGACAGTTGTTGTCGCTGAGGATTAACAAAAAATGGGGCAATTTTTTGCTTACGCGACGGTTTTCGCCGTAATGGGGGATAACCATGTCGCATAACGCTACTCCAAACACCTCTCGCGTGGAATTACGTAAAACGCTTACGCTGGTTCCGGTTGTCATGATGGGCCTTGCCTATATGCAGCCGATGACGCTGTTCGATACATTCGGTATCGTATCAGGAATGACCGATGGTCACGTCCCGACAGCTTACGCCTTTGCACTGATCGCCATCCTCTTTACCGCACTGAGCTACGGTAAACTGGTGCGTCGCTATCCGTCTGCAGGCTCTGCCTACACTTACGCCCAGAAATCCATTAGCCCGACCGTTGGCTTTATGGTGGGTTGGTCATCACTGCTGGACTACCTGTTCGCTCCGATGATCAACATTCTGTTGGCAAAAATTTATTTTGAAGCCCTGGTGCCGTCGATACCGTCATGGATATTCGTGGTGGCGCTGGTGGCCTTTATGACCGCCTTTAACCTGCGCAGCCTTAAATCCGTTGCGAATTTCAACACCGTAATCGTGTTGTTGCAGGTGGTGTTGATTGCAGTGATCCTCGGCATGGTCGTTTATGGCGTGTTCGAAGGGGAAGGTGCTGGTACATTGGCAAGCAGCCGTCCGTTCTGGTCAGGTGATGCACACGTGATCCCGATGATCACGGGCGCTACGATCCTGTGCTTCTCGTTCACCGGTTTTGACGGTATCAGCAACCTGTCAGAAGAAACCAAAGACGCTGAGCGCGTGATCCCGCGTGCGATTTTCCTGACTGCGCTGATTGGTGGCCTGATCTTTATCGTCTCCACCTATCTGTTGCAGCTGTACTTCCCGGATATCTCGCGCTTCAAAGATCCAGACGCTTCACAGCCGGAAATCATGCTGTACGTCGCTGGTAAGTTCTTCCAGGTTGGCGCGCTGATTTTCTCTACCATTACCGTACTGGCGTCCGGTATGGCGGCGCATGCTGGCGTAGCGCGTCTGATGTACGTGATGGGGCGTGACGGCGTGTTCCCGAAAAGTTTCTTCGGTTATGTACACCCGAAATGGCGTACTCCGTCTATGAACATCATTCTGGTTGGTGCGATTGCTCTGCTGGCAATCAACTTCGACCTGGTGATGGCGACGGCGCTGATTAACTTTGGTGCGCTGGTGGCGTTTACCTTCGTTAACCTGTCGGTGATCTCCCAGTTCTGGATCCGTGAGAAGCGTAACAAGACGCTGAAAGACCACTTCCAGTATCTGTTCCTGCCGATGTGCGGTGCGCTGACCGTTGGTGCGCTGTGGGTGAATCTGGAAGAGAGCTCAATGGTTCTGGGTCTGATCTGGGCCGGTATCGGTCTGATTTACCTGGCTTGTGTGACCAAAAGCTTCCGCAACCCGGTGCCGCAGTACGACGAAGATGTCGCGTAATAACAGCATTTAACTAAAAAAAACGGAGACATGTTCTCCGTTTTTTATGTGTGGGATTTATACAATCTCTTCGGCATACTGCCAGAGTGATTTCAGCAGCATCAACTTTTCTTTGTTATCCGCATACTGCTGGCTCAATAACTGCAGTTCATTGGCGTAATTTTGCAAAAACTCCGGTGTGAATACCTGGCGGCGATGGTCCAGCCAGCGTTGCTGTTCTGCTTCGTCCAGCGTTCCCGGGAAGTTACGTGCACGGTAATTAAACAACAGTTTTTCAATGCGCTTATCGACAAAGGAGATATCCAGCGCCGGTAAATTGCGTGGTTCGGTTTCCAGAACGATTTTCATCGCCGCACGGTCAGCATCGCTGAAAAAGCCGTTGTACAGTTGGGCATCCACGTTATCTGACGGTGTAAAGGGTTCCGCATCTGCAAAGATCGCGACCACTTTGTCGCGTATCTGCGGATTTTCACGCAGAACTTTGAGATTATCCAGACAGTGCTGGCGGTTAATGCCAAGACGGTCGGCATCTTCCGGACGCAGGGTATTAGCCTGTGCCAGTACCGGACATTTGTTGATGTGCACCAGTTTAACCGGTACGGCCGGGTTATCACCCAGATCCACTTTAGACGTGTAGAGCTGCTCGCGCAGGGCATCACTGTCGAGTTCGAGCAGCGGCGAAATATCACCGGCTAAGTCGACCATAATAACCGCGTTACGATTCTCCGGATGCCACGCCAACGGCGCTACCCAACTGGTGTTTCCGCGCCATGCGCCGAACATACCAGAGACATGGACCAGCGGCTTCATTTGCGGGACATCAATCAGCGCGGCCAGCTTGTGCTTATTACGATGGCTGTAGAGATAATCAAACAGACGCGGCTGGCGCGACTTCACTAATTGCGCCATTGCGATTGTGGCGTATACGTCCGCCATAGCATCGTGAGCATTGGTATGCTCAATACCGTTGGCTTTGGTCAAATGCTCCAGGCGGAAGCTGGGTAAGCCGTCGTCGTTTTCCGGCCAGTTAATGCCTTCAGGGCGCAGGGCATAGCAGGCGCGCATCACATCCAGCAGATCCCAGCGCGAATTATCGTTCTGCCAGCTCCAGGCATAGGGATCGTAGAAATTGCGATACAGGATGTTGCGCGTCACCTCATCATCGAAGCGCACGTTGTTATAGCCCAGAATACAGGTTTTCGGCACGGTGAACAGGGCGTGGATGCGTGCAGCAAATGCGGCTTCATTCTCTCCCTTTTCTCGTGCTTCCTGCGGTGTGATACCCGTAATCAACACCGCCTCAGGCTGCGGCAGATAATCGTCCGCGGGTTTGCAATAAAAGACTTCTGGTTCACCGATGATGTTGAAATCATTATCTGTGCGGATAGCCGCAAATTGCGCGGGTCTGTCCAGCGCCGGATGGGTACCAAAGGTCTCGTAATCGTGGAAGAGAAAACCAGGTTGCTGCTTGCCGTCATTCATTGTTCAGTTATGTCCGGGATCAATTTAGCGCTGGTTCAAGAATACCAAAAAATAGCGAGATAATCAGCTATGGCATTATCGAAGCTGGATTGTGTACGCAATAAAATTGAGATAAACAGGACATTAATGGAATTAATTAATAAATTCCGCACTGTTAAAATAAATTACGGAAATAAAATATCTTGAGGTTGCGGGTTTGTAAATAATCTAACTGATAACCATTATTGTTATTTCCCTTTTATTTACTGTGTTCTGGAAACTTTAAAAATCTTTTATAAACAATGGTTTTTTATTTATGTCAATTCGCTGTCATGCATTGTAATGAAATGTGATTGATGTAAAAAATAAATAATCCAAACGCCATATAATTATTGGATATATCTAATAACAGGAGGTTATATGAGCATTAGTCGGCGTAATTTTTTGCGAGGAGTGGGTATAGGCTGTTCAGCCTGTGCGATAGGCAGTTTCCCGCCTGGGGCACTGGCGCGAAATTCTCCAGAGAGCATCAAAGGGAAAACATCCCTGACGCCAAGTTTGTGCGAGATGTGTTCTTTTCGCTGCCCAATTCAGGCTCAGGTGATTAATAATAAAACGGTTTTTATTCAGGGAAACCCTAATGCGCCACAGCAGGGGACACGTGTCTGCGCTCGCGGCGGCAGCGGCGTTAGCCTGGTCAACGACCCTCATCGCATTGTTAAACCCATGAAACGCACAGGACCTCGCGGGAGCGGTGACTGGCAGGTTATTAGCTGGGAACAGGCGTATAAAGAAATCGCCGAAAAAATGACGGCAATAAAAACGCAATATGGTCCCCAGGGAGTCGTCTTCTCGTCTAAATCTGGCTCGCTGTCTGGTCATTTATTTCACCTCGCGACGGCTTTCGGGTCACCGAATACCTTTACTCACGCATCAACGTGTCCTGCCGGTAAAGCCATTGCCGCTAAAGTGATGATGGGTGGCGATTTAGCCATGGATATCGCCAATACCCGTTATATGGTCTCTTTTGGCCATAACCTCTATGAAGGGATCGAGGTTGCTGATACGCATGAGCTGATGACCGCGCAGGAGAAGGGGGCGAAGATGGTCAGCTTCGATCCCCGTCTGTCCGTATTCTCCAGCAAGGCGGATGAATGGCATGCGCTCAAGCCGGGCGGCGATTTACCGGTGCTGATGGCCATGTGTCACGTCATGATCAATGAAAATCTGTATGACGCGGACTTTGTTGCGCGCTACACCACGGGGTTTGAGCAACTGGCAGAAGCGGTACAAGAGACCACGCCGGAATGGGCGCAGCAGCTCGCGGATGTGCCTGCTGATGTCATTGTTCGGGTCACCCGCGAAATGGCCGCCTGCGCGCCTCATGCCATCGTCAGTCCGGGCCATCGCGCGACGTTTTCGCAAGAAGAAATTGATATGCGGCGCATGATTTTTACCCTCAATGTGCTGCTTGGCAATATTGAGCGTGAAGGCGGTTTGTATCAGAAAAAAGCGGCGGCAACTTACAATAAGCTGGCTGGAGAGAAGGTCGCTCCGGTGCTGGCAAAACCCGATGTCAAATTACCCAAGCCAACGGCGCAGCGTATCGATCTGGTAGCCCCGCAGTTTAAGTACATCGCGGCGGGCGGTGGTGTGGTGCAAAGCATCATTGATGCTGTGTTAAACCAGGCGCCTTATCCGGTGAAGGGATGGATTATGTCCCGACACAACCCTTTCCAAACCGTAACCTGTCGACCAGATCTGGTCAAAACCGTTGAACAGCTCGACCTTGTGGTCAGTTGTGATGTCTATTTAAGCGAAAGCGCGGCGTATGCCGACTACCTTTTGCCTGAATGTACTTACCTTGAGCGCGATGAAGAAGTTTCAGACATGTCGGGTCTGAATCCAGCCTATGCCCTGCGTCAGCAGGTAGTAGAACCTATTGGTGATGCGCGTCCGAGCTGGCAAATCTGGAAAGAGCTGGCCGTGCAGTTAGGCCTTGGCCAATTCTACCCATGGCAGGATATGCAAACGCGTCAGTTATACCAGCTTAATGGCGATCATGCGCTATCTGCTGAATTGCGTCAGAAAGGGTATCGGGAGTGGGGTGTTCCGTTGCTGCTGCGTGAACCTGAAGCGGTGCGTCAGTTTGTGGAACGCTATCCGGGCGCGGTGGCGGTTGACAGCGACGGTACCTATGGCGAGCAACTGCGCTTTAAATCTCCGTCAGGAAAAATCGAACTCTATTCCGAAGAGCTGGAAACGCTCCTGCCTGGCTACGGTATTCCGCGCGCGCGCAATTTTGCGCTTAAAGGCGACAGTGAACTCTATTTTATCCAGGGAAAAGTGGCGGTTCATACCAACGGTGCGACGCAATACGTGCCACTGCTTAGCGAGTTGATGTGGGATAACGCGGTGTGGATCCACCCGCAAACGGCCCGTGAAAAAGGCATCAAAAGCGGTGATGACATCTGGCTGGAAAATGCGACCGGCAAGGAAAAAGGCAAAGCGCTGGTCACCGCCGGAATTCGGCCCGATACGCTGTTTGTTTATATGGGATTTGGCGCCAAGGCGGGAGCCAAAACCGCAGCGACAACGCACGGCATCCATTGCGGTAATTTGCTTCCGCATGTTACCAGTCCGGTTTCCGGTACGGTGGTCCACACCGCTGGCGTTACGCTTCGTCGGGCATGAGAAAGGAGAACATCATGAATCAATCTACGAACCCTTATGTCATGCTGCATGACGAGAAACGCTGTATCGGCTGTCAGGCATGTACGGTTGCCTGCAAAGTTCTGAATGATGTGCCAGAGGGATTTAGCCGTCTACAGGTGCAGATCCGTTCACCCGAACATGAACCCGAGGTGCTGTCCCACTTCCAGTTTGTTCGCGTTTCCTGTCAGCATTGTGAAGATGCGCCGTGTGTCAGCGTTTGTCCGACCGGTGCATCATTTCGCGACGAAAATGGCATTGTGCAAGTGGATAAGTCTCGCTGTATTGGCTGTGACTACTGCGTTGCCGCTTGTCCGTTCCATGTCCGTTATCTCAATCCGCAAACGGGAATTGCCGACAAATGTAACTTCTGCGCAGATACCCGACTCGAGAGCGGTCAATCGCCCGCCTGCGTTTCCGTTTGTCCGACGGATGCGCTGAAATTTGGTCGTCGTGACGATCCGGAAATTCAGCACTGGATAAATCAAAAAGAGGTTTATCGCCAGCAGGATACGCGTAGCGGTCCGGTGAGTGTTTATCGGCGTAAAGAGATCCATCAGGAGGGTAAAGCATGAATTCTATCTGGGGAGCAGAGCTTAACTATGCGCCGGACTACTGGCCGCTGTGGCTCATTTATGCAGGCGTTGTTGTTGTGCTGATGATTGCGGGCCTGGTTATGCACGCGCTGTTACGTCGGATGCTGGCACCCAAGACGGCAACCGGAGAAGAGCACCGGGATTACCTTTATTCTCTGGCAGTCCGCCGCTGGCACTGGGGTAATGCGCTGCTTTTTATCCTGCTTTTGCTGAGTGGCCTGTTTGGTCACTTCTCTGTCGGACCGGTGGCATTGATGGTGCAGGTACATACCTGGTGCGGTTTCGCCTTGTTGGCCTTCTGGGTTGGTTTTGTGCTAATCAACGCAACCAGCGGCAACGGTTGTCATTACCGGGTGAAGTTTAACGGGTTGATATCACGCTGCTTGTTGCAAACGCGCTTTTATCTGTATGGCATCATGAAGGGTGAATCACACCCGTTTGCCGCAACGGCAGAGAGTAAATTTAACCCGCTACAACAGCTGGCTTATCTGGCCATCATGTATGCGCTGGTTCCGCTGCTAATCATCACCGGGTTGTTATGCCTCTACCCGCAGGTAATAGGGGCAGGGCCTGTGATGCTGGTGCTGCATATGGTGTTGGCGATTGTCGGCTTACTGTTCATCTGTGCACATATTTACCTGTGCACGCTGGGTGACACTCCGGGGCAAATTTTCCGCAGCATGATAGATGGCTATCATCGTCATCGCAGCCATCACGCAGAAACGGCACCGCGCAAAGGGTAACGTCAGACGCGGTCGAATTCTGAAATCCTTTCCTTACAGCAAGAAAATGTGCCTTATGTCACATTTTCTTGCAATTTATCCATGTTTGTTCGCCAGAACTTCCGTAAAAAGAACGGCTATTTCTCCATTTCCTGAGGACATGCTGTTGAAACGCCGTTTGTTTATTGCCGCTTCACTATTTGCGATGAGTTTTTCGCCCGCGTACGCGACCGACGTCGCCAGTTTCGCTCCACAGCCTCCGGCAATTAATGCCGGTGCGTGGGTATTAATGGATTACACCACGGGCCAAATCCTGACAGCCGGAAATGAACACCAGCAGCGCAACCCTGCCAGCCTGACCAAGCTGATGACCGGATATGTTGTCGATCGCGCAATCGACAGCAAGCGTATTAGTCCGACAGATATTGTCACCGTAGGGCGCGATGCCTGGGCGAAAGATAATCCGGTATTCGTCGGTTCATCCTTAATGTTCCTGAAAGAAGGTGATCGCGTTTCTGTGCGCGACCTGAGTCGCGGGCTAATTGTTGATTCCGGTAATGATGCCTGCGTGGCGCTGGCGGATTACATCGCCGGAGGGCAGCCGCAGTTTGTCGCGATGATGAACAGCTATGTGCAAAAGCTGAACTTGCGGGACACGCATTTTGAAACGGTACATGGTCTGGATGCGCCAGGTCAGCACAGCTCAGCATACGATCTGGCCGTGCTGTCGAGAGCTATCATCCATGGAGAGCCGGATTTCTACCATATGTACAGTGAAAAAAGCCTTACCTGGAACGGAATCACGCAGCAAAACCGTAACGGTTTGTTGTGGGATAAAACTATGAACGTCGATGGTCTGAAGACAGGACATACCTCCGGCGCTGGATTCAACCTGATTGCTTCTGCCGTTGATGGGCAGCGCCGCCTGATTGCAGTTGTGATGGGGGCGGAGAGTGCGAAAGGGCGTGAAGACCAGGCGCGAAAACTGCTGCAATGGGGACAACAGAACTTCGATACCGTGCAGGTATTACGTAGCGGTAAGCAGGTTGGTATTGAACGGATCTGGTACGGCGATAAAGAAAAAATTAGCCTTGGCACAGAGCAGGATTTCTGGATGGCCCTGCCTAAAGCCGAAGTCGCTAATATCAAGGCAAAATATGTTCTTGATAAGAAAGAACTGGTTGCCCCCATTGCTGCCCATCAACGTGTGGGGGAAATTGAACTCTACGATCGGGATAAACTGGTGGCGCACTGGCCTCTGGTTACGCTGGAGTCTGTCAACGAAGGCGGCGTCTTCTCGCGTTTGAGCGATTACTTCCACCACAAGGCGTAGTTTTTCCTGATGTGCCTGACTGGCAAGAGTGCGAATCTACTCACATAATAATCACTGATTCCTTGTGGCCGTCATACCTAAAAATTACACTGTATATAAATACAGTGTAATAACGGAGGTTATATGGAGTACGAGATAAAGCAGGTTGAGAAACGCATAATTGCCGGTTTCCATATGGTTGGACCGTGGGAACAAACGGTAAAGCAGGGTTTCGAGCAGTTAATGATGTGGGTCGACGGTAAGCAGATCGTACCGCTGGAATGGATAGCCGTTTATTACGACAATCCTGACGTTGTTCCGGCGGAAAAACTGCGTTGTGATACCGTGGTGTCTGTGCCTGAAGATTTTGAGATCCCAGAAAACAGCGAGGGGGTGATCCAGACCGAACTGGCGGGGGGCGACTATGCTATCGCCGTTGCGCGCGTTGAAAATCATGACTTCGCGACGCCGTGGTATCAGTTCTTTGAGCGCCTGCTGCAGGATTCGACGTATGCGATAGCCGCTAAACCTTGCTTTGAAGTTTATATGAACAATGGCATGGAGGACGGCTACTGGGACATTGAAATGTACGTGCCGGTACAGTCGAAGTAACTGTTTTTGGTGTAAATCAGGATGAATGTCCTGGTCATCAGGGTGATGTTTTCACTCAAAAAACAGGTACAATTCTGTTCTTTGCAATTCCCTGACGGAGTGCATGAGTGCGTGCAGATAAGTCACTGAGTCCTTTTGAAATTCGTTTGTATCGTCATTATCGTGTGGTGCATGGTGTTCGCATTGCGCTGGCGTTTCTTTTTACTTTTCTGTTGGTTCGCCTGTTGAACATTCCTGAAGGTACATGGCCTCTGATTACGTTGGTGGTAATTATGGGGCCTATTTCCTTTTGGGGGAACGTTGTCCCCAGAGCGTTTGAGCGTATTGGCGGGACAATACTGGGTTCGGTACTTGGGCTGGTGGCTCTTCGTCTGGAGCTCTTTTCACTTCCGCTAATGCTGATATGGTGCGCGGTGGCGATGTTTCTCTGCGGCTGGCTGGCACTGGGTAAAAAGCCGTATCAGGCGTTGCTGATTGGTATAACGCTTGCGGTCGTTTTGGGTGCCCCCGCTGGAGATATGAACACAGCGTTATGGCGCGGTGGCGATGTTATTCTGGGTTCATTACTGGCAATGCTGTTTACCGGTATCTGGCCGCAGCGGGCATTTATACACTGGCGAATTCAGCTGGCGCATTGCGTAACGGGGTACAATCGGGTGTATCAGGCTGCGCTATCTCCCAACCTGCTGGAGCAACCGCGACTGGAGAAGCATTTACAACAGCTTTTAAGTGATGTTGTCAAAATGCGTGGGCTCATCGTTCCTGCCAGCAAAGAAACCCGCATTCAAAAATCCATCTTTGAAGCTATTCAGACGGTTAATCGTAACCTGGTCTGCATGCTTGAGCTGCAAATCAATGCGCTCTGGGCCAGCCGTACAAGCCACTTTGTTATGTTGAATGCGCATACTTTGCGTGAAACACAGCTCAGGACACAACAGGCGCTACTGACGATAACCCACGCATTGTATGAAGGTAATCCACAACCGGTGCTTGCCAATACGGAAAAACTCAATGACACCGTGGTGGAGTTACGTCAGCTTATTGCTGAGCATAAGGGCGATAATGTCGCTGAAACGCCCATTCACGGCTACGTTTGGCTAAATATGGAAATGGCGCGACAGCTGGAGTTGCTCTCTCATTTGATCTGTCGCGCGCTGCGCAAATAAAGAGCAGATGAGGGGATTGGTTCTACTGCTGCTTCGATTCAGCAACGATTAGAGGTATGATACTGAAAAAGGCTAAAACCATTGGTAACTGCAATGGCTTTACCCTCGATAATTCAGGTTTCAACCATGCATGGTCGATGCAGATGCAACTTGAAGTATGGCGGGCATGAAAGTAATGTTGACCCACTTTAGCCGTTGTTTTAACGAATCCGAATCTCACATTATCAGGGGTGTAAAAATGGAAACTACCAAGCCTTCTTTCCAGGACGTGCTGGAATTTGTTCGTCTGTTCCGTCGTAAAAACAAACTGCAACGTGAAATCCAGGACGTTGAGAAAAAGATCCGTGACAACCAGAAACGTGTTCTGCTGCTGGACAACCTGAGCGACTACATCAAGCCTGGAATGAGCGTGGAAGCGATTCAGGGCATTATCGCCAGCATGAAAAGCGATTATGAAGATCGTGTTGATGATTACATCATCAAAAACGCTGAGATCTCTAAAGAGCGCCGCGACATCTCTAAAAAGCTGAAAGCGATGGGCGAAGTGAAAAACGGCGAAGCGAAAGCCGAGTAACGATTTTATGCTTGTCCGGGTCGCTGCATAGCGGCGGCCCTTATTGCAGTTTGACCCCGCCAGTTACCATCCGCAACAAATGCTGTTCCGGCCAGTGTTCCGTCAATTTTTTCTGCGTCAGCATCCATTTAATGTAGTCCACATCATGACGCTTTCTGTCGAGCATCAGACCGACTACGCTGCCACTGTGCGCAACGTTGACACCGTATAAATCACATTCTTCTACCAGCGCTAAAAGTGAATCAAAATTTGGTTTAGGTAACAGCAACTGGCTGGCGATCGCGCTCAGCGTGGCGGCTTCACCCATCCGATAAGGATTTTGACTGATACAGGCTTCCTGTACCTTTTCCCATGCGCGTTTCAGCGCTGGAGCGCCCGCCAGTAACCCTGACTGGCGTGGAGTACGGTGATAATCAGCAGTAAGCAAGGTTTCCGGACTTTCAAGAACCAGCAGATCGAGTTGAGGCTGGGCTTCACAGGCAATTTGCGTGGAGGCGTCGTTGTGATCGAACAGCGTAAGCTGGCGGAAAACGGTGCTGTCGGTAGGTTCCAGCGAAACGCAAAGCTGCGCCAGAGTGGATTCGTCTAGCTGATGCCCCAGATACTGCGCCGTGGCGATTGCCGTGGCGGCGATATCCGCTGTGCTGCTGGCCATCCCTTTAGCGACAGGAATGGTTGACTGGACATCAATTCGAATATCCTGACTCATTTGTGCCGGGTATTGCCAGTGCAGCAATAACCTCTCAACCATCGCCCGCGAAAGTGGACGTTCATCTGTCAGCGGTGAACCTGAAGTGACCTCAACGGTGCTATACCATTCAACCGGGCAGGAGACCAATTTCTCACTGCCCAGAATCCAGCCCTGGATAAGTTCTCCGCACGATGCGGGACATTGCGCAACAGCCACGTCTTCACCTATGTGATCAGAAATCTTCGGCGCATAGTGTCATGGCGATCGCGCTATTACCATGATTTGCCGCAATTTGCGGTGCGGCAGTATTATGCAGGAATGCCCAATGTCACAGTTTCAGATATCGCTAAACGCATAACGTCTTGCGCAATCATCAGCTCTTCATTGGTATTAATCACCGCCACTTTGACCATCGCATTTTCCGTCTGAATGAAGGTGGCATTACGCTGATTTTTTTCCTCATCAACGGCCAGCCCCAGGAAATTCAGATTACGACAAATCGCAGCGCGCACCCGTGCGGAGTTTTCGCCAATACCACCGGTAAACACCAGGGCATCCAGACCGCCCATCTGCATAATATAGCTACCAATGGTGGCACGAATGCGCTCAGCAAAAAGCGTCAACGCCAGCGCCGCCTGGTGATTGCCCGTATCTGCGGCATGTTCAACGTCGCGGTAGTCAGGTGAGATGCCAGAAACACCGAGCAATCCGGACTCATTGTTGAGCAATTGGTTGAGCTGCTGCGGTGTTTTGCCTTCTCGCAGGGCAATCCACGGTAAAATGGACGGATCGATATCGCCACTTCGCGTGCCCATCATCACGCCAGACTGCGGCGTAAAGCCCATTGACGTATTCACCGATTGTCCGCCTTTGATGGCGCAGATGCTGCTGCCGTTGCCCAGATGACAACAAACAACGCGCAGGGCGCTGAGTGGTACACCCAGTTTTTCAGCAAGCTGTGAGCTAACGTATTTGTGGCTGGTACCATGAAAACCATAGCGACGAATACCCAACTCTGCATAGTAACGCCAGGGCAGGGGATAGATGAAAGAAGGCTCATCAAGCGTTTGATGAAAGGCGGTGTCGAACACCGCAACGGCTGGTGTTTTGGGCAATAGCTGGCGGAATACCGCGATCCCCAACGCATTTACCGGGTTATGCAGAGGGGCCAGTTCCGCGAGTCGCTCGATTTCTGCCAGCGTTTCATCAGTTACCAGCGCGGAGTCTTTAAAGGATTCTCCGCCGTGCGCGACGCGATGGCCCACGCCGTCGATCTCTTCCAGACTGTTGATAATGTGGTGGTTGAGCAGTTTTTCCAGGAGCAACGTTACGGCTTCACGGTGATCGGCTACGGGCAAAGTCTCCTGCCATTTCTGCGCTGGCGTTTTTAGGGTGACCTGCGCATCAGACAAACCGATACGTTCAATCAACCCCTGACAGATCATTTCACCCTGCGGCATCGCCAGTAGTTGAAATTTAAGCGAGGAACTACCTGCATTAATGGCCATTATTTTGTGAGACATGAAGGTTCCTTTGCATTCAGAAAAATGAACATCTCATCGACCCCAGTATTCTCCAGCGCGCTGGTGACAAATACTTTTTGCGCACCAGCCTGAACTAACCAACTCTCCACAAGAGAAATACGCTGCGGATTGGCTAAATCGGCTTTGGTAACGAGGCCAATAACGGGTCGGTTCATTGGTCCGGTAAAACCGGGAGAAAATGGTGACCACGGCGCGTCAGCATTGAGTACCAGCGCAATAATGTCTGCTTCACAGGCGCTGGCCAGCAGCGCACTGTACAGGCAGCGGTTCTCAAGATATTCACCCGGTGTGTCTATTGTCGTAGGAGACCAGACTATGGCCTGGGTCTTCTGATAGTGAAGCGCTTCTCCCCGCATGCACTGCGTGAGCGACGTTTTACCGCACTGGCTGGGGCCAATTAGCATGATACGTTTCATGAGATTACGTCCGGGTGATGGGACACGCGGTAAAACGCATCATTTCGCCCAGCGTTCGGGTTACCTGTTTCAGCGCGTACTCAACGGCGGAAACATCACCCGTCAGTACCACCGCACCGGTAAACCGGTCGAGAAAACCAATCTCTACCGCCCCTGATTTCGTGGCGATATCACAGGCGATGATTGAGGCTTCGCTGGGGGTAATGGTCAGAATACCGATTGCGGAAACCGCATCTGGTAATCCCAGCTTCTTGAACAAATCTTTACCTGGATTAGCAATAAGATGCGCCAGCGTGACCTGTTTGCCAGGTACATATTCCTGAATCATTCGATCCGTGGTGGGTTGTCTTTCCATTATCCCTCCACCATTTGTCGCCACATGCTTTCATGCGGGCGGGGTATTACAGAGCGGTAAACCAGCAGGCCTTTTTCACCCGCGCTTTCACTGGCAACCGTCACTGCGTTATTCACATCGGATACATCGCCAGCAACGACCATGTAGCACTTGCCGCCAATACCAAATGCCATATGGACACGTACCAGCGTGACGTTGGAGGCTTTAACCGCCCGGTCGGCGGCGCAGATGCAGGCAGCAACGCTCCATGTTTCGACAATACCAACTGCCTGACGCTTATCCACGCTGTTTAGTCCGCTGATTGCGGGGAGTACGCTGGCATGAATGTTGGGGAGTACCAGACTGTCAACGAGCATATCGCCAGCAAGAGATGTTCCAGTGGCAATCGCCTGTTGTACGGCACCTACGTCACCACCGAGCATGAGTAGAAATTTTCCCGGGCAGATGGTCTTGCTGACCAGTAAATTCACATTCGCGCTTTTTAACATGGCATCACCAGCTTCCATCCCTTTGGCAATGCTGGTGAGTTCTAAAATCCCTATAGCCTGAGACATGATTAACCTCTAATTACCGTGATAGATTGCTCAGTGATTTCGCTGACAATACCGTCAATACTGGCGTGAACAGGCGCGCCTAATGCACCGGACGGCACATCGGCAACGCATTGACCGCGAACAACGCGTTCCCCTTGTTCTACACATGGGATGGCGCTGGCACCAATATGCTGGCGTAACAACAGCGTCGTTTTATCTGTGGAATAATCAGTCTCAGCCAGTGGCGCATCGTGATACCAGTCGCTAAGACCCAGTTTGGTAATAAGGCGCTTAACCGGGATCAACCGGTATTTCGCCATTTCATCCTCAGGATTTAGGGGCCCTTCATAACGATGGTTGAGCGCCCGCAGCTCGCGTTTCAGCATACGGTTGATGCGCATCGGTGAAATCCCAACCGGGCAGGCTACGCTTTCACACACGTTACATTCTGAACAGGTCAGGGCCGTGAGCAGCAACTGCGGTGTGGCCGCCTGCTGATAATTAACCGCACGAACCAACAGGTGCGGGGATAATTCATGGCCGATCAAATGCCTTGGGCACAAATCCGTACACAAACGGCACTGCTCGCAAACGGTTTTTGCTACAGAAAGCACGGTGCGTTCATCCTGCATCCGCCGCTGAATCAACGCATGAGACTTAGGCAAAACCAGCAGGCCCCCGGTGGTCTTGCTTACGGGGGTATCCAGTGAAGTAATCAGGCCGCCCATCATCGGACCACCGTTAATAAAGCCGGGATCGTCAACGGTTGCGCCACCGGCCAGCGCCAGAACGTCACGTAAAGGCATTCCGATAGGGACAGTGAGTGTGATGGGACTGGCGACTGCACCGTTAACGGTCAGGGTGCGACGCGTAACGGGGTACTGCTGCTCAACTGCTCTGGCGATGTTGAGCACGGTCTGGACGTTATTGACCACTACACCGACGCTGACTGGCAGCGCGGCAGGCGGAACTCTCCGACCTGTTGCCATCCAGATGGTCAGAACCTCGTCACCAGCCGGGTAGACATCAGGCAAAATATGTAAGCGGATCCCGGCAGGCAGAAGGGGCGTTAATGCATTGATAGCCTTCTGGTATTTCTCTTTGAGCGCAATAATCCCGGCACTGGCTCCGGTCGCCGTCATGGCATATTGAACGCCGCGGATAAGTCGCTCAGCCTGGACGGCCATCAACTGCTGGTCAACTTTCAGCATTGGCTCACATTCAGCCGCATTGACCAGAAAGGTATCGACCTGCGCCTGTAATTTTACGTGAGCAGGAAAGCCTGCGCCTCCGGCGCCGACAACACCCGCTGCGCGAACGCGTTCGCGAATGGTCTGTGCATCATAAAGCGTGGACTCTGCCGTCATGGCTGTCTTCATAATAATTCCTCAAGCAGTTCCTGCATGGCACTGGCATCGGCAACACGAGGATTGGTTTGCAGCGTGACGTCAGCCAGCGCGGCCTGAACCATCGACGGGATACGTTGTGACCAGGCTTGCTTTCCGTCTTTAAGCGCGTCAACAAAAGAAGGCAACGCACACTGTTTTTTCAGTAGCTCAATATGATGAATGAGCGCATTCAATGCTGCTGTATCGTTCGCGTTATCCGGGCATAGGTGGCAGGCTTTAGCAAAACGGGCATAGCGCTTCGCAGCTCGCGGATCGCGGGCATTAAAATGAATGACATGGGTCAGCAGCAGCGCATTGGCAAGTCCATGCGGCAGATGAAACTGACCACCCAACTGATGGGCAATCGCATGATTGATCCCCAGTCCAGCCTGACTAAATGCCATTCCCGCGAGCGTTGATGCATTGTGCATTTTCCCCCTGGTTGCCAGACAGTCGCCTTTGCTGACGGCGACAGGCAGGTACTGGAAGACGATTTGAGCCGCTTTTTCAGCCAGTGCGTCTGTGAAGTCGCTGGCCTTCGTGGACACGTAAGCCTCCAGCGCATGCGTTAACACGTCCATGCCGGTATTCGCGGTGATGGCAGGTGGTACGCTGACAACCAACGTTGGATCAAGGATGGCCATGTCCGGGTAAAGCGCATTATTGAATAATGGATATTTAATGCCTTTATCCGGATCGCTAATCACGCAGGCACTGGTTACCTCGGAGCCTGTGCCGCTGGTGGTGGGAATTGCAACACAGGTTTCAATTTCAATACCGAACTGTCGGCTGAACCAGACGATGGCTTTTGCGGCGTCCAGTGCTGAGCCGCCACCAAAACCCATCACGACGTCCGGTCGCAGGGACTGCATTTGTGCAATCCCTTGTACTACCGTACCGATGGTGGGATCGGGGGTGATATCGCTGAAAATGCTGATGCGGTTATCCGCTGGCAGAGCGTTGCGCAGCTTTTCAATCAGGGGAGAACGCGCGAGAAAACCATCGCAAATAATCCAGATATGCTTATTCGTGAAACGCTTGAGCACATCCAGACTTCCCTGGCCGCTGTACAATCGAGTTTGCAGTGAAAAGCTATTCATAACGGCCCCATTAGCGAATAGAAAAACCGTTTGTCAGCACGCAACGACGAGAGCGTGCGAAAGTGCGCGCAGATGTTGTTCCTTCACCGGTTGGCGTCGCAATAGTGAAGGTTGTAAAACCTTCGCCACCAACGCCGATCCCGGCGTAAGAGGGGCCATTTTTCACAAAGATGGAGGTCTGAAGCGTGCGCGCGGCAAGGTTCAAACGTGACACATTTTGCGAATGCATAATGGCGGTGTGATGCAATCCCTCTTCAACTTTCAGGGCCAACGTTAATGCACTGTCAAAATCGCTCACCGTTACGACGGGGAGCATTGGCATCAATTGCTCGCTGGTAACCCACGGGTCGTCAGCCTTGACGATGCCTGTCAGTAATCGAGGTACTTTTGCCGGAACAGGTATTCCTGCTGCTTCCAGTAAGGTTGCCGGGCTTTTACCCACCAGTTTTTTATTGGCTATGCCTTCTGGTAGACAGACAGCGCGCAGTTTGTCTACCTCTTCGCTATTGAGAAGCATCGCACCAAAAGACTGCATCTGTTGAACCAGTCGTTCGGCAACGGCATCAACAACAATCAGGCTCTTCTCAGCGATGCAGGGGAGGTTGTAATCAAAGGATGCGCCATTGATGATATCCTCTGCCGCCTTAACCAGGTCGGCCGTTTCATCAACAATGCAGGGTGGATTTCCTGCGCCTGCGCCGATGACTTTTTTCCCGCTTTTCATGCCCATAGCAACAATGCCTGGGCCACCGGTAATCGCCAGAACTGCGATTTTAGGGTGCGCCATCATCTGCTGGGTAGCCTCAAAAGTGGGTTCTGTGACCGTGACGACAAGATTACGAATTCCGCAGCAACGGAAAGCAATATCTTCGATCATGGCAATCAGCTTGAGTGAAACCTTTTTAGCACCCGGATGCGGACTGAAGTAAACGCTATTCCCTGCCGCCAGCATGCTGATGCTGTTGTTAATAATGGTCTCTGTCGGGTTTGTACTGGGGGCGACAGAACCAATCACGCCAAACGGTGAATACTCGAATAACACCATGCCGCCGTCACCGGTTAACGCCGTGGTGGTGAGATCTTCGATACCCGGAGTGTTGTCCAGCGCGGCTTTATTTTTAAGGAACTTAGCCTCTTTGTTACCCATCCCCGTTTCGGCAGCGCTCTCAGCAGCCAGTGAAGCAAGATGAGGCGTCAGTTCTTCGCGTAGGGCGTTTATGATGGCGCTGCGGGTTTTCAATGGACATTGCTGGTAACGCAGAAAAGCCTGATGCGCTGCATCGATAGCTTCGCCAACGGACGGAAAAATACCGTTACCCTGAACTTCTGCTTTTGCCGGGGCGAGTTGCTCACTCAAAATGTTACGAATAAGGGTTTCAAGTTCTGAAGTATTCATTGATGTGTTCTCACGTTAATCGCCGCAATGGCCGTTTCTGCAATGTCCATATCCTGTTCAACGCTTCCTCCGCTGATGCCAAGACCCCCGAGGAGTAAACCCTCACGCCATAATGCGTACCCGCCACCGAAGGTGACGACTTTTCCCTGCATATGGCTTTCCAGACCGTAAAGTGCAGCGCCGGGTTGCACTGCCGATGTCAGCTCATGCGTGGCGGTTTTCATCGCCACGGCAGTCCAGGCCTTTTTGGGTGCCAGTTCGCTACTCACGAGTAAAGCGTCAGGCATGCGCCAGGCCACCATTTGGGTCCCGTTCGCATCAACAATGCTTATGACGACCGGAACCTGAAGTTCTTCTGCTCTCGTCACCGCAGCGCGAGTGAGTTGGTGGAGCTCCTGAAAAGACAGAGACATAGTCGGCTCCTTTATGGCAGGTGCTTGAACGGCAGCGAGATAGCGCTCAGCCACTTTCTGAATGATGTCGTTTTGATGAGCGTCATGATCTTCTGCTCGTGCAAGCGCATATAAGCAGTCGGACAGGCGATTGATATAACGCATCAGCACGTGTCTGACGGATATCTCGGTGGAGAGTTCGACTAGTCGTCTCTCTGCACGGCGTGCCAGCGTACGGGCAAAGTGCAGTCGGCTGGCGGCTTCGCTGCGGCCAGGTAGAATAAAGCTGCGCAGGGGCGGTACTCTTCCCATTGCGGTATCGATGGCCGCTTCCAGTGCCGCAATTTCTTCTGAGCTGATGTAGCGCTGCTCTGGCGTTGGTTCTTCGCTTTCGCTTGCCAGTTCGGCGCTGAACCAAAAAAGCTGCAGCTGGATATTTTCAAGTAACTGCCGGTGCTGCGGGGTTTTCGCTGCACAAACGCACAGACTTAGCGCCGCATTCAGTTCGTCCAGCGTACCGTAGGCTTCCACGCGTGGATGCGTTTTGCTCACGCGCAGTCCGGTAAAGAGGGCTGTTGTTCCGGCATCACCAGTGCGGGTATAAATCGCCATAGTTCCTCCTAACGAGAAAGCGTGTCGACAATGCCGACGATAGCCAGATCGATGGCCTCATTAGGGCCAGAAAAAACGTGTCTGGCGCTGGATCCGCTGCTGAGTAATACCAGTTCGCCGGTCCCTGCGCCGACAGAATCAACAGCGACTTCATCTCCACTCACAGGGGATGCAGGAAGCTCTCCGTCAGCACTTACCCGACGTACCAGCAACAGTTTTTTTCCCACCAGTGATGGGGATTTTTGCGTGGAAACCACAACGCCTGTAACCCGGGCCAGATGCATAGCTCACTCCTGCTTAATTAGTTGGACATTTCGCAGACTGACTGCTTCCTGAGCCAGAGCCGTCACAACACACCGACGGCGCAACACCAGTACGCCATCCCTTAATTGGGCGACGTCGGCATAGCTGAGAAGCTTCTCAGGATGCAAAAAGATGATTCGTCCCCGTTCGTCATTGAACTCCAGCGGCAGACGTGCGAGTTTTTTCACGGGGATTGCGGGTAACAATCGGTGTTGTAGTGAAATTTTCACGCGGACTCCGCATGCCAGCGCGTCGTGAATCTTTCCCACCGACATGTTGGCTGGGCAGCCTTCGGCAATTTGTTCCAGTAATGGCAGATCCACTTGCTGGAGATGGAGCGACGAGTACTGGCAGCATACTGTCCGTGAATCGATTTCCGGTAACTGCGCGACGCTAAGAGTGAGCGTGCTTTCCGCGCGTTTTTTTAATCGGGAAACAACCTCCTCGATAATGCGTTGCAGCAGTTCGTTGTTCATCGTGAGGTCACCAGTGTGGCGAATGCCTGGGGATTATCAGCGCCTGCAGCATTGGCTTCGTCTGTATCAATATGCATTTCGAGGCGCATATCCGGCGAAACGCGTACGGCGACGTTATCGAAAATCAGTCGACGTTCATCGCCATTAATGGCGACCGAAACTTTATCGCCATGGGAAACCCGCAGAATCAGAGCATCGAGCGGAGACATATGGATATGCCGTTGGGCGACGATCACCCCGGATGCTAAGTCCAGTTCAGCAAATGGGCTGACGAGACGAACACCGGGTGTGCCCTGAATATTGCCCGACATCCGCAGCGGAGCAGCAATTCCCAACGTGCGGGCGTCGGTACGAGAAATTTCGACCTGGCTGGTACTGCGCAGCGGGCCGAGTAAACGCACATTTTTTAACTGACCTTTTGGCCCCACCAGCGTGACAGTCTGCTCTGCTGCATATTGTCCTGGCTGCAGCAGCCCTTTTTTCTCACTAATGGGGTGATTGGGAAACAAGCGACCGTAATCTTCAGCGCACAGATGAATATGACGATTAGAGATCCCCAGCGGAATCGGGCGCTCGCGCATTTCGTCCAGAACCTTAGCGACAGTGGTCTCCAGTTGCTGTTTATCCATTACGCTTCACCTCGTTTGCCAGAGTGAAGACAAAGCGTGCGCGGCTCGCCTTTTTGGCGAGGGCAGGCAGGATCAAGACACAAATTGCAGCTAATCAACTCTGCATCTTGCGGTGCTTCGGGTACATCATGGTCTACAAATATCTCTTCATGCGCTACGGCTGGTATGGGTTCGGGCGTTGGCTCAGGCTCCAGGACAACGCTATGCGACAGGATCCCATCCCCGGGTCTGGAAATGACTTTGTGAGCCACCAGTCCATCTCGCTGGTCAGCGAAACTGACACCGGTGGAAATGGCCGCCTGGACGGAGGCCACATCCCCGATTATCTTGATCACCGTCCAGCCTGAGCCGTTGGTTTTTTCGAGGCCCACCAGCGTGATGGAGGCGGCTTTCGCCATGACGTCCGCGCAACTGATGGCTAATGCCAGACCACTAACTTCAAGTAATCCCAGTGATTGCTTCACGCTGTGCTCCTTGGTTGCAACGACTTATGCGGATTTAGGTAAAATGGCTTCAACGTCGCTGTGCGGACGCGGGATAACGTGGCAGGATTTCACCTCACCAACGGCGCTTGCGGCTGCGCTTCCTGCATCTACGGCTGCTTTCACCGCGCCGACATCACCGCGAACCATAACGGTGATAAGGCCAGAGCCGATTTTTTCGTAACCAACCAACTGCACGTTTGCGGATTTCACCATGGCATCAGCGGCTTCAATAGCGCCGACAAGCCCTTTTGTTTCAACCAGTCCCAGTGCGTTATTCATACTGCTTTTCTCCTGTGGGTTATGAGTGGCATTCCCGGAACGGAATTCCTTTAACCAGCCGCGCAGCGTTGTTACCAATGCTGCGGCGATCGTGGCTATTTTGTTGATACGTCAGCGTAAAAAGTGGTGTTGATGTGGGTAAGTTTTTGTAGTGCACGACCAGTTTTTCGCGGCTACAGCCAATACCGACCAGCAATGGAGACTGGCAGGCGGCCAACCATGCGTTGTGGATAACGTCAGTTGAGCTACTCTCCTGAATCACAAAGGGGATCCCTTCTTCTTCAATACCCAGCAGTACGTCATTCCAGACGTCAGCACAGTCAGCACTGGTGAAGATAACGATGGCTGGGGTGGTGAGATTACTTTCCATGAGCGAATGCCTTATGCCAGGAGAGAATCAGTCCTGTCGCAACCGCATTGCGCGGACCTTCGGTACCACGAATGTTGCCGCGCCCGGCAACCAGTCGATAATGCGCCAGAGCATCGGTGACCAGCTGTGGAACTTCAAAATCCAGAGATGAGCCGCCAACCAGCACCACAAAGGGAATATCCCGAATGTTCCCGGTCGGACTGACCTGACGTAGCGCTCTGAGTGCGTTAGTAACGAAAACGCGCTCCTTGGCGCTTCGACGAATGGCCCGTACTTTCTCCAGCGCCAGTTCACCAGGCAGTGGCACCAGTTCATCGGGTTTCACTACGCACACGCGCGCAAAAACCGTTGGTGGGAGTGGCGTAGGGAAGAACTGAACGCTGCCGTCTTCGTGGCGAAGGTGGAACAAGCTCTCAACTTTCGCCAACGGATACTTTTTAATCTCTTCAGCGAGATAACGGTCATCCAGACCCAGTTCACGGGCAATGATCATCGTGACCATATCGCCTGCGCCTGCCAGATGCGTGGCAATAATTTCGTCCTTAGGATTGATGATAGAAGCGTCGGTTGAACCCGCGCCGAGATCCAGAATAGCCAGTGGTCGTGTTGTGCCCGGAGTTGTTAAGGCTCCCAGAATGGCAGCTTCGGCTTCGGCCCCGCCAACCTGGACATCAATGTTGAGCTTTTGCGTGATCTCATGGGCAATCATCGCCATTTGCAGGCGGTCTGATTTCACCATAGAGGCTATGCCGACAGCCTGTTCCAGCGAGAACTCACCGGCAAGTCCACCCGTCACACTGACGGGAACCGAGGTATCGACCGCCAGCAGATCCTGAATAAAAATTTCATGACTGGGTTTGTTGGTTAATTCAGCCATCGTCTGGCGCACATGCTCCAGCATGCCGCCAATATTGGTGCCAGCTTCTCCGGTCACGTTATCCAGTTTTGGGCATTCACCAACCGCTTTCATAATCGCTTCGGCGCCCGCGGCAACGTCGACCCGTACGGTACGACCCTGAGACTGTAGCTCCAGATTTCCGGCAGGAATCGCTCGCGCTTTCACATCACCTGACGGCGTTTTGACCACCACGGCTGAACGGTTGCCGATCAGCGCCCGTGCCATCGGAACAATGTTTTTAGTCTCATCGGCATTGAGGCCAAAGACAGTTGCAATGCCGTAGGGGTTAGAAAGGGTTTCAATGACCTTTCCTGGTACAGCGACCTCAATGGCAGCCAACATCCCCAACGGGATACGGTCGATATGAAGGACTTCATCGACGATGGGTAGGGGATGAGTCAGACGATTACTGACCAACACACCGTCGTCCTGCTGCAAAATAACGCCAGTCAACTGGTATCCGGCACGGACGGAGGCATTAATCATCGTAGCGACATCGGCGAAATCAAATGCCGATGACACCACCAGAATATAGGGCGTATCCGCCGGGAGACTGAGAAGGTCTTCCGGCGTAATAGTGACGCCCACGCCTAACCCGACGCCGCCCGGTGTTTTAGGGTTATGGCCGATCATGGTGGATTCAGTGATGATGGTTTCGGTTATTGTTTCCATCGCCACATCGCCAATGACCGGGGTGGCTTCGTTAATACGGATGAGCGAAATATCGCTGACATTGATACCGGCGTTTTTTGCCGCCAGCGTAAGGGCCTCCTGAATGCCAAACACATTACGTAATGTGCCCTTAATTCCGGTGGTTTCTGCCAGCGCGCTGCCGGTGATGCTCAGCACGCCAGACTCATCCTGAGTAGCCAGAGCGACTTCTGTTGATGAGTTGCCTATGTCAATGCCAGCTATATATCGCATGATCCTTTCCCTGAGTTAGTCGTCGCCTTTGAGTTTTTTACGCTCAACGTACAGCGCTGCCGCTTCACGAACGAAAGCTGCGCAGATTTTTGCCTGATAACGATTTTCGAGATCGTCGGCGATAGCCATCAGCTCATCTTTTGTTGAGCGGTACGGGCGCAGCGCGTTGTAGATCTCAAGAATGCGATCGTCAGGAACAGCGGTTAGCTCGGCTGCGCGCTCGAAGTTCATCGCCAGCCTGTCACGTCCGGCATCTTTGGCAATTTCCGCCTGCAGGCGCAGTGTTTCAGGGGTGATGCGCATGTCCTGCGCGGTCACTTTGTTGCTCAGAACATTTTCAAGCGTGAAGTCGTCCAGCGTTTTGTTGGTCGCAGTTTTTACCCACTCAGGATGTTTATTCGCGAGAGGGTAATCCGTGACTTTCGCGGTATGTGCTGATGAACTCGCCGCGGGCGGAGTCGCGGACTCGCCTTGCAGGCTGTTCATCCGGCTCAACACATCCCGAACCATCGATTCAATTGCGTCGGTATTCATGGAGGTATCCTTTATCAAAGCGCCACGCGCAGTTCCTGCGGGTTTTTGCCTGTCACAACGTATTTGGTCTCTTTAATGTGCAGAATGGCTGATTTGGCCTGGTACTTAGGACGGGCCATCTGGTCATTCAAAGTAGGGACCGGTTGCGGAGATTCACGCTTGGCATAACGCGCGGCGTTTTTACCGATCTGACGATAGGTTTCCAGCGTCAGAAGCGGTGCCTGAGGGAACAGCTCCAGGTTTGAAAGCGGCGGTAACCCCTGCTGGTGGATCACCGTGGTACCTTTTGACTGGATGCCGATAGAGATTCCGGAACCGCTCAGACGGTTCCCCTCAACGGCGACAAACGCCACATCGGAGGATTTAAAGCAGCGGATAACGCGCGCTTTAATGCCTTCTTCTTCAATACCGGCAATCACTTCGCGCAAGATATTCTTATGCGGGATCCCTACGATATTGACGGTTTGCGAGAGCCCGAACGCCGGCCCTACGGCAATAATCACTTCGTCCTGTTGCTGGCCTTGTTTGGCTTCACCAATCTCGGTCAGAAAGCTGTCTCCCTGTGTCGCCGCAGCCTGAGGTGCGCTTGCCGCTGTAGATGCGCGGAAAGAGACGGGTTTGTCGCTGGTCTGCATTTCAGACAACACATCTTCAATTATCTGGCGCAGCAGTTTTTCATTAATTTCCATTTTTCACCCCTTAGCCAAGCTCGTTGGGATCAAGTGCGCCAGGGATGTTTTTGATTTCTTCCCAGCGTTCGCCCTGCAGGCGATAACCTGTTGCCGGACCGGCGTAGTCGTTAACATCATTGACAGCGGATAGCACCTGTCCGTCGCCAACGATAATGGCGGAGGTATGCAGGTAATCCCCGGTTAACTTGGCTTTCTGGATGTTGAGCATGTCCTGAGCGACATCGGTAAATCCGCCCTGAGCTAGGGCTTTCACCACTTCCAGACCGTTACGGTTTTTATTGATGATCTCTTGTGCAAACTTGATGTCTTCAACGATGTTACGTTCCGGCATATCTTTCGAACCGTGGGCGTAGGTCGCAGCTTCCACTTCTTCATCAGTGATTGGTGGTAATCCCATCCCGGCAAAGACGGCCTGCAGCGCACGTGCCGCTTTGTTACGAATGGCGATAACGTCTTCTTCGCGAACCGGGCGCAGACCGCCGTCTACTTTCAGGTCGCGCTGAAGAACGTTGTAGTCGTCAAAATCTTCAGCATCCTCGTTCGAACCCGCAAACATGTTGTCGTAGTTCGGCACCGCGGAATAACCAGAAGAAATGAAGTCAGTACCCGGCAGGAACTGCATCAGCAGACGCGCAGTACGACGCATATCCGAGTGGGTAAAGGTTTGGTCGTTGCTGGAGGCGCATTCCAGATCCAGAGAGGAACAAATCAGGTTTTCAGCCAACACTGCACGAATGCCTGACGGCACGGCGGAAGGGACACCGATGCAGCTTACTGAACCGTTTTGCAGGCCCTGTACGCCCGCAGCTTTGGTGATGTAAATGCAGCGGGCTTCCAGATAAAGCATCGATTTGCCTTCGGCGTAACCCATCTGAACTTCTGAGCCAGAGCCGGAGGTAAAGCGCATTTTCAGACCACGGGAAGCATAGGACGAGGCGAGGAAGCCTTTCGACCATGGCGTGTCATCGCCGTCGGTAAAGACGGGTTCAGTACCATAGACGGAGATGGTTTCCGCGTAGCAGGTGTGGCCTAGCATGCCGAGTTTAAGTTCGGTAGCTTCTTCCAGCGAGCACTGGGTTAATACGCCTGGGCGTCCAACCTGTGAGCCGACTAACAGCGCAATGGCGTTAAATGGCGCATAACGCGCAACGGCAACGGTTGTTTCCTGTTCGTCAAACCCGCGCCATGCGCCTTCAGCGGCATCAGCGGCAATCTGCACCGGGTTATCTTTGACGTTTGTGACGTGCGCTTGTTGAGAGGGTGTACGACGAGCGCGCATTTTCTGCATCGCCATCATCATCTCAACGACGTTCATATGGGACACCACTTCGACAATTTTTGCCGGCGTCATTGCGGTGGTCAGCGGCACTATGTCTTTGCGCTTTACGTTAGGGTCGCAAAGCATATTGGCCAGTTTGACCGAGTCCATCGCCATGACCTCTTCAGCGCGCGCCAGGTTAATGCCATAGCGGGCAATGAAATGGTCGATTAAGTCAAATTCACTGGCGGATTTACCGTCCAGTTCAGTGACTGTACCGTTGACGATTTTAATCGACGGTTTGGGGTCGTTCGGGCTTTCCATCGCAATGAAGCCTTCTTCGATCCACTCCTTAACGAAACCATCCTGATTCACAGGGCGCTTCGCCAGTGCTTCAAATCTTTTCGATCTCATGAATCAGCCTCACTGATATCAGATGTAGGACGGACGATCGTTTTTCGGCTCTGAGCCGAGGGTCCCGAGTACGGTTTTACCGATTTCACGGGCGGAGATAACGGCCTGACGAACAGCGCCAGAGTCACCCGAAATAACCAGAATGGCTTCGTTACTGAAGCTGGTGCCATGGGCAGGGGAGCTGTAGGCCACAACTTCCACGTTGGCGGATTTCAGGGCCGTATCGGCCATCAGGACACCAACGGATGCTGGCGCGCCGACGATAACGCCACAGGCACGGCCAATCGGTGCGCCAAAGGCTTTTTCCAGCGCGTAGCTGGCGCGTGCGGTGTACTGCATTTCGATGTGACCGGCTTCGTTGGCATAAACATCGCCAAAGGTGCGATCCAGTTCTTTCAGTGCGACTTCAATGCCGCGTTTCACGTCGGAAACATCGTTGCCACCAAGAATAATCAGCGAGCCATGACCTGCGCCGCCTTTGGTATCACGTGGTAACTCAATACTGACGACTTCAGTATTGGTGGCTTTTACCGCTTCATCGGCGGCCATGATGTGCGGGCCTGCGCCAGTACGGGCGCCAAGGATGCCAATGGAGCGATACCGTTTTTCAAGTTTCATCGCGTCCAGTAGGGCGCTGTCTACGTTGGCGATTACCAGACCGACGGTGTCGCCAATCGCGGTACCGACAAACTCCGTTAAACTGCAGCTTTTCTCTGCCATAGCCGTTTCTCGTGTTGGAGGATTATTTTCAGGGATAGCCTGCTGTTCCGGCGTTGCCACGCGAGCAATCACCTGCGCCATGATCTGTTCAACCAGCTCATTGCTGCTCATTAGCTAATTCCCTTCGGTAAGATTTTTTCTACATCGGTATGCGGGCGTGGGATGACGTGTACGGCTTTCACTTCTCCCACATTACGGGCTGCGGCGGCACCTGCATCTGTTGCTGCTTTGACTGCGCCGACATCGCCACGGACAATGACTGTTACCAGTCCCGAACCAATTTTTTCGTAGCCGACCAGCATTACATTGGCTGACTTCACCATTGCATCTGCGGCCTCTATGGCTGCAGTTAAGCCTTTGGTTTCTACCATTCCTAACGCTTCTTGTTGCATAAAGACCTCGCCTGGGTTGTCCCGATTTTCATGACTATAAAAAGAAGCGAGGAAAAAGAATGGCTGAGTTGAAAGTAAGAGTGAAAAAATAGTGGGGTTATGGTGAGATAAAATTGCTATATGTCATAATAACAATTTGTTTTTGTTGGTTATTTTTAGTTTAAGTAATGTGACTATTTGGTTATGTTAATTCCATATTTACACTTTTCCGAGTGACATTTTAAATATCATTTGCTATGCGAGAAAAATGAAATTGTGATGATCGTTTGAAAATGGAATTCTGCTGTTCGCAATATTTTATTATTTTGAAAATGTACTTTTAATAGGGTAAATCCTCGTTTTACCGCCTGCCTTAATAAAGGTGATAGCAAGAATTTGCTATCACAACACGATTTTTAAGGGCATGTCGCTTGCAGATTGCCAACAATTTGCCGATACAGATTTTTATAGTAAGCCTTGAAGTAATCTTCCTGCCAGCAAGGAGTCCGCTGGTAAAGACACGAACTCTGCTTAGAAGGTGTCACAATGAACGATTCACTAAGAGCGCAATGTATTGCTGAGTTTTTGGGTACCGGACTATTTTTGTTTTTTGGTATTGGGTGCCTGAGCGCCCTGAAGGTCGCGGGTGCCAGTTTGGGATTGTGGGAGATCTGCATCATATGGGGTTTGGGGATCTCGCTTGCAGTTTACCTGACAGCCGGGATTTCTGGGGCCCATCTCAATCCCGCTATTACCATCGCACTTTGGTTGTTTGCCTGTTTTCCGGGTCGTAAGGTACTACCTTATTCTGTCGCTCAGATAGCGGGGGCCTTTGGTGGCGCTATGCTGGCCTATTTGTTGTACGGCAGCTTATTTATTGAGTATGAATCAGCCCATCAAATGGTACGCGGTAGTCTGGAAAGCCTGCAACTTGCCAGCATTTTTAGTACGTATCCTGCCGCCGCACTGAGTGTCTGGCAGGCCGCACTGGTCGAAGTGGTGATTACCTCCATTCTGATGGGGATGATTATGGCGCTAACGGACGACGGTAACGGTGTTCCCAAAGGCCCGTTAGCACCACTGCTGATTGGTATTCTGGTTGCTGTTATCGGCGCATCAACCGGTCCACTTACCGGCTTTGCGATGAACCCGGCACGTGATTTTGGTCCCAAATTGTTTGCCTGGATGGCCGGGTGGGGTGATGTTGCGATGACCGGGGGGCGCGATATCCCTTATTTCATCGTGCCGATTGTGGCACCCATCATCGGCGCCTGTGCGGGCGCAGCAATTTATCGTTATTTTATTGGCAAAAATTTACCGTGTAATTCGTGTAAGTTGGAGGAAAACGAGAGCTAGCTTCACGAAAGATGTTTATTATTGAAAGGTAAAAACTGTTTTCGTGATCCGGTTTCCTGAACGGCTTAAAAAGTCTCCCAACAATGGGAGACTTTTGTTATGTTCAATGCTGACTTTCATCAGAGCGCTGGATCGCGAGATGAAAATGAATGTGTGAATAATATGTTTTATTTATAACAATAAATTAACTGAGAGGTTTTATCATGATTTCTGCGAGTGCCCTGAACTCAGAACTCATTAATAAAATCGCACAGGATTTTGCACAGGCCACCAGTCTGGCTGTTGTGGTTGTCAATATTCACGGTGATGAAATTTCTGAGCTTTTTAATTTCACTCCTTTTTGCCAGTTGATGCGCCAGCATCCTCAGCATAGTACGCGTTGTCGTATGAGCGACCGCTGTGGAGGGTTGGAAGCCTCTAAATCCGATCAACCCTGCATTTATCGCTGCCATGCCGGGCTTACCGATTTCTCAATTCCGCTGGTCATCGCGGGACACCTGGTAGGGTTCGTGCTTTGTGGACAAGTACGCTTAAGTAACGATGTAGGCCTCGTTGATATTCTGAACGTCGATGACCGCTGGCAAGCCGATCCAGAGTTGGTAAACGAGTTCCGTAATGTACCTGAAATGGACTATTCTCGCGTCATTGCTTCAGCGGATTTACTCAAGCTCATCGTCGAAAATTGCCTTAAGAAACAACTTAATTTTGTTGTTATCAAAGATAACCCGCAGCAGTCAGAGCCGGTACGCGCTAACCGTAGTACTAACCCTCATGACAGTAAAATGAAAAAAGCCCTGCGCTATATTGATGCACATTTATCAGACGATCTACGTCTGGAAGATGTTGCCTCTCATGTTTTCCTTAGCCCGTACTATTTCAGCAAATTGTTCAAAAAATATCAGGGTATTGGTTTTAACGCATGGGTAAACCAGCAAAGAATGGCCAGTGCCAAAGAGCTGCTTTGTCACAGTGACTGGAGCATAGCCAGCATTGCGCGTAATTTAGGCTTTTCGCAAACAAGTTATTTTTGCAAAGTTTTCCGCCAGACCTATCAGGTTACGCCGCAGGCATTTCGCCAGCAAATAAATGTCATTTCACGCGGCGAATCCGCTTAAATAGCAATATTTTGCTATTGCCGATTTTTGATATCGGGCGCTATGTTAGTCATTATAAAATGAAATGTGACAACAGCAGTCAATAAATTGTCATAGCGCAACAAAATAATGGTATTAGAGGGATAAACTGCACCAGTTTTTATTTTTGTGATGAGATACAGTGTCTGTGTGAATGACTTTCTTTATTCTTAGCTGATACTTTCATTCAAAAAGTGAACGTGTGAATAAGTGGGTTAAGGCCAGAAAATTGGCTGAATGAACTCGGAAAGATATTAAATTGAATTATTGTCATGAGGTCGTGAATTTACCTCATAACAGAGAGCTTAATTAACTAGGCTCTTGAACTGACAGGTTTGCCACATTTGTGGTAGGGAAGGGGGTGAGAATCCCCCGCAGCCCCCGCTGCTGTGATGCTGACGACCCCGTATGGACCACTGATCGCAAGATTGGGAAGGACGGGTGAGGATGACGCTAAGCCAGAAGACCTGCCTGTCAGTGACTACCAACAACTTCGGTGGGAAGTGGGTGGTTCAGATGCATACAGTCGAGAGACTGGGTATCTCTACACCCCTACCACCCTGAACAGGATCAGGGTATGGCGGCCAATTTTCACGCATTTGTTCTTGCAGGTACCGGAAGCGGCTGTGGTAAAACCACGGTGACGCTGGGCTTGTTGAGCTTGTTGAAAAAACGCGGTTTGCGCGTCCAGCCTTGCAAAGTAGGTCCTGATTACCTTGATACCGGCTGGCATACAGCGGTATGCGGTACCGCTTCCCGCAATCTTGATAGCTTCATGCTTCCCGTCCCCACGCTGAACGCTCTATTCAACGAGCAGATGCAACATGCGGATATCGCCGTTATTGAAGGTGTTATGGGGCTGTATGACGGCTATGGTACCGACCCAAACTACTGCAGCACCGCCGCGATGGCTAAACAGTTAGGCTGTCCGGTCATCTTACTGGTTGATGGCAAAGCCGTTTCCACTTCAATCGCCGCAACGGTAATGGGTTTTCAGCATTTTGATCCCACCCTGAACATCGCCGGGGTTATTGTTAATCGGGTTAACAGCGAAACGCATTACCAGTTACTGAAAGTCGCAATCGAACGTTACTGCGATGTACCCGTCTTGGGCTACGTACCCCGTATGGATGGGGTTGCCCTTCCCGAACGTCATCTGGGTTTAGTAACCGCACGTGAGTCGGTTATCAATCAGCAACCGTGGCAGGCTTTTGCCGCGACGCTGGAGCAAACCCTTGATATCGACGCACTTCTGACATTAAGCCAGTCAACCAATCTTCCTGCTGGCGAATGGCCCGCGCTTCCTGCCGCAGACGCCGGAGCAGGGCTAACGGTTGCCATTGCCGATGACGAAGCCTTCAACTTCTACTACCCGGATAACATTACGCTGCTGGAACGTACGGGGCTTAAAGTTGTCCGTTTTAGCCCGTTGCACGACACCTGTTTACCGGACTGTCAGATGATCTGGTTAGGTGGCGGATATCCAGAGCTACACGCTGCGGCGCTGGCTCGCAATGTCTCGATGCTGAATCAACTGCGAGAGGCACATCAACGTGGCGTCGCGATTTATGCAGAGTGCGGCGGGCTGATGTATCTCGGCAGTTCGCTTGAGGACAGCAACGGCGATACCTGGCTGATGGCGGATATCATTCCCGGCCACAGCAAAATGGGGAAACGTCTGACCCGATTTGGCTACTGCGAAGCGCAGGCCGCGCAGCAAACATTGTTAGCTGCAGAAGGCGAAGTGCTGCGCGGACATGAATTCCACTACTCCGATTTTACTCCTGAAACGCCAGCAGTAATGAACTGTCGCAAAGTGCGCGATGGTAAAACGCTGCAAGCCTGGTCCGGCGGCTGGCAGGTCGGAAACACCTTCGCCAGCTATCTACACGTTCATTTTGCTCAACGTCCGCAGATGCTTAACCATTGGCTGGCAGCTGCGAGGAGTGCGCTATGACGATCCTTGCATGGTGTATTGCCTGGCTGCTTGATTTTATCATCGGCGATCCGCAGAACTGGCCACATCCGGTGCGCTGGATTGGCAATCTGATTTCTGCCGTGCAGCGAGTTATTCGGCGTTATTGCCATAGCGACCGTGCGCTGCGCATCGGCGGCGCGGTGATGTGGATTGTGGTGGTTGGTCTGACCTGGGCTGTGTCCTGGGGCGTGCTGGCACTGGCAGAATCTATTCATCCCTGGTTGGGGTGGGTGGTAGAGATATGGATGATCTTTACCGTGCTGGCCGGGCGCTGCCTGGCAAAAGCCGCGCAGGATGTCGAACGTCCTCTACGTGCCGGTGACCTTGCTCAGAGTCGGGAGAAATTGTCATGGATTGTGGGGCGTGATACCTCACAGCTGCAACCGCAGCAGATCAATCGCGCGGTGGTGGAAACCGTGGCTGAAAACACCGTAGACGGCATTATCGCGCCGTTGTTCTTTCTCCTCCTCGGCGGTGCGCCCCTGGCGATGGCCTACAAAGCGGTAAACACCCTTGACTCCATGGTGGGCTACAAACATGAAAAATACCGCGCTATTGGTATGGTCAGCGCGCGTCTGGACGATGTCGCGAACTTTATTCCTGCAAGACTGAGCTGGCTGTTGCTGGGCGTGGCGGCATTTTTATGTCGTAAAGACGGCTCGCGAGCTTTACAGATTGGCTGGCGCGATCGCTACAACCATAGCAGCCCAAACTGTGCGTGGTCAGAGGCATCCGTAGCCGGGGCATTAGGCATTCGTCTGGGTGGTCCTAATGACTATTTTGGCGAGCGCGTTGAGAAACCGTGGATCGGTGATGCACAGCGCGACATTTCGGTAGACGACATTTCCCATACGATTCGACTGATGTGGGTGGCATCGACGCTGGCACTGGCGCTGTTTATTGCGCTGCGGTGGCTGTGGGTCGGTGTAGCCTGAGGACAACATAATGCAATACATCCAGCAACCCCAGGCGATTGAAGCCAAAAGTTTCGACATTATTGGCGAGATCATCCGTGAAACCCGTCCGGACTATCAGTTTGCCAGTCCGTTACATGAAGCCATTATCAAGCGGGTTATTCACACGACGGCAGATTTCGACTGGCTGGACATTCTGTGGTTTTCCAGTGATGTGCTGGAGCAGTTTTGTGCGGCGCTTAGCCGTTCGAGCGTGATTTACACCGACACCACGATGGCGCTTTCCGGGATCAATAAAACGCTGCTGGCAAAATTCGGCGGTGAATGCCGCTGCTACATCAGCGACCCGCGGGTTGTGCGTACGGCAAAAGAGCAGGGTATTACCCGGTCCATGGCGGCAGTCGACATTGCGGTGAAGGAAGAGGGGGAAAAGCTGTTTGTCTTTGGCAACGCGCCGACTGCGCTGTTCCGCCTGCTTGAGCATGATGTTGCCGTCAGCGGTGTGGTGGGTGTACCGGTCGGGTTCGTTGGTGCTGAAGAGTCGAAAGATGCCCTGACCCAAAGCAATTTGCCCGCCATTGCAGCGTTAGGCCGCAAAGGGGGAAGCAATGTCGCCGCCGCTATCGTCAACGCCATGCTTTATCACATGCAGGGGGCGCGATGAGCGAGGCCTTCGATACGCCGGTGTGGCACAACGGTAAAGCGCTGCGTAAAGGATATACCACGGGATCGTGCGCCACAGCGGCGGCAAAAGTTGCCGCGTTGATGGTATTGCGCCAACACCTCATCCATCAGGTTTCCATCGTGACGCCTTCCGGGGTGACGCTGTGCCTGAACGTGGAGTCACCGCATATCGAAGGGCAGCAGGCAATAGCGGCCATCCGCAAAGACGGTGGAGATGATGTGGACGCCACCCACGGCATGCTGATTTTTGCTCGCGTGACGTTAGACGATAGTGGCGTGATTGCCTTACAGGGCGGTGAAGGGGTCGGTACGGTAACCCGCAAAGGGATTGGCCTGCCGGTGGGCAGTTCGGCGATTAACCGTACACCTCGCCAGACCATTGAATCAGCTGTCCGCGAAGCGATTGGCCCAAATCGTGGGGCGCAGATTGAAATCTTCGCGCCAGAAGGCGAAGAACGGGCGCAAAAAACCTACAACTCTCGCCTTGGCATTCTTGGCGGCATTTCGATTATCGGCACCACGGGTATTGTCACGCCGATGTCAGAAGAGAGCTGGAAGCGTTCACTGTCGCTTGAGCTGGAAATTAAGCGGGCGGCAGGGCTGGAGCGTGTTGTACTGGTGCCGGGAAACCACGGCGAGCGTTTTGTGCGCGAGCAGATGGGTATCGACACCCAGGTTGTGGTCACCATGAGCAACTTTGTCGGTTACATGATTGAAGAAGCTGTACGTCTGGGGTTCCGGCAAATCGTACTGGTGGGGCACCCCGGCAAGCTCGTCAAAATCGCGGCGGGGATTTTCCATACCCATAGCCATATTGCCGATGCCCGCATGGAAACGCTGGTGGCTCACCTCGCGCTACTTGGCGCACCGCTGGAACTGCTGACGTTGGTCAGCGAGTGCGATACCACCGAAGCGGCGATGGAACATATCGACGCGTACGGTTTCCAGCATATTTATGACCATCTGGCTCAGCGCATTTGTATGCGTGTCCTGCAAACGCTGCGCTTTACCAAAAATCCCCCGACCTGCGATGCCATCATGTTTTCTTTTGATAATCAGGTTCTTGGCAGTAATCGTCCGGTCGCAGAGATTGCTGAGGAGATGCAATGTTAACCGTTGTAGGGATGGGCCCCGCCGGTTTGCATTTGATGACGCCTGCGGCACGAGAAGCGGTCGCGACGGCGGATGTTCTGGTCGGTGGAAAGCGGCATTTGCAGCAATTCCCGGATTTTGCCGGTGAACAGTTTGCTCTTGGCGCCAATATCCCGGAACTCCTGAGCTGGATTAGCGCGCACCAGGAGAAGCATGTTGTGGTACTGGCGTCTGGCGATCCCCTGTTTTACGGTATCGGGACGCGCATGGTGGCGCATTTTGGTATTGAGAATGTGCGGATTATTCCCGGCATTAGTGCGGTGCAGTACCTGTGCGCGCAGTCCGGTATTGATATGAACGATATGTGGCTGACCAGTAGCCATGGCCGCAGCGTCTGTTTTGATGAGCTGGCGCGACATAACAAGGTGGCGATGGTGACTGATGCGCTGTGTGGCCCGCGTGAAATCGCGCAGCAGCTCATTGCCCGAGGCAAGGGGCATCGCTGGATGGTGATTGGCGAAAACCTGGCGATGGAAAACGAACAGATCCATTTCCTGCCTGTGCGTGAAGTTAACGCTGACTATGACATGAATGCAGTGGTGATCCTTGATGAAAGATGAGCTGTTTCTGCGTGGAGAGAAAGTGCCGATGACCAAAGAAGCGGTACGCGCACTTGCCCTCTCAAAACTTGAATTACACCGCGCCAGTCACCTGATTGATATTGGTGCCGGAACCGGCAGCGTGTCGATAGAAGCCGCGTTGCAATATCCCGGATTACGTGTAACGGCCATCGAACGTAACCCGGCGGCGCTCAGGTTGCTGGATGAAAACCGCCAGCATTTTGCCTGCGCAAATATCGATATTTTTCCCGGCGTTGCTCCCATGACCATCGCTGAAAAAGCCGATGCCATTTTTATGGGCGGCAGCGGCGGCCATCTGACCGAACTGATTGACTGGTCGATGCGCCAATTGCATCCCGCAGGGCGTCTGGTAATGACGTTTATCCTCCAGGAAAACCTCAACACCGCGCTGGCACATCTGGATCATCTTGGCGTACAGGGAGTGGATTGCCTGCAGCTACAGGTTTCCTCGCTTACCACGCTTGGCAATGGTCACTATTTTAAACCGAATAACCCCGTATTTGTTATCGCCTGTCAGAAGGAAGGAAACCATGTCTGAGATTTTTGATCCCCGTAGCGTGTGGTTTGTTGGCGCAGGTCCTGGCGATCGCGAGCTGATTACCCTCAAAGGTTACCGGTTGCTGCAGCAGGCGCAGGTTGTTATCTACGCCGGATCGCTGATTAACACTGAATTGCTGGAGTATTGCCCTGCCGGTGCTGAATGTCACGACAGTGCCGAACTGCATCTGGAGCAGATCCTTGATCTGATGGAAGCCGGAGTGAAAGCGGGCAAGACCGTTGTGCGCCTGCAAACCGGCGATGTCTCGTTGTACGGTTCCGTACGCGAGCAGGGTGAGGAGCTGACCAAACGCGGGATTGACTGGCAGGTGGTCCCCGGCGTCAGCGCGTTCCTCGGCGCGGCGGCGGAGCTGGGCGTTGAGTATACCGTGCCCGAAGTTTCACAGAGCCTGATCATTACGCGCCTGGAAGGCCGCACCCCGGTACCAGAGCGTGAACAGCTGGAGTCTTTTGCCAGCCATCAGACATCAATGGCGATTTATCTTTCCGTCCAGCGTATTCATCGGGTGGCCGAGCGTCTTATTGAAGGCGGCTATCCGGCGACCACGCCCGTGGCGGTGATCTATAAAGCAACTTGGCCGGAAAGCCAGACCGTGCGCGGGACCCTGGCGGATATTGGCGACAAGGTTCGCGATGCGGGCATCCGTAAAACGGCCCTTATTCTGGTCGGTAATTTCCTGGGCTCGGAGTATCACTACTCCAAACTCTATGCGGCGGACTTTAGCCATGAATACCGTAAAGCCTGAGTCAATTGCGCTTTTTTGCCTGACTCCTGGCGGCGTTGTGCTGGCGAAACGTCTGGCAGCCATGCTGCCGGTTACCTGTTTTACCAGTGAAAAGCTGCTGGAGGAGGGGTTTATTCCCTTTGAAAACGGCTTTGCGAATACCGCCCGCGAAGCGTTTACGAATTACTCGGCGCTGATTTTTATCGGTGCGACCGGTATTGCGGTGCGCGTACTGGCCCCGCTGGTCAACGACAAGTTTTGCGATCCGGCGGTGGTGGTCATTGATGAACGTGCCCAGCATGTCATCAGCCTGCTCTCCGGTCACGCGGGCGGTGCCAATGCGTTGGCGCGTTATCTGGCGGGCATGTTGGGCGCTGACCCGGTTATCACTACCGCGACGGATGTGAACGATATGGCGGCACTGGATACGCTGGCATTTCAACTGAATGCCCGGATGAGTGATTTCCGTTCGGCGGTGAAGATCGTGAACCAGATGCTGGTCAGCAATAAGCGGGTTGGTTTGTGGTGGGATGACGAACTGACGCAGGATGTCAGCCATTGCGACCGGCGCGGATTTATCACGGTTACCGATCTCAACCAGCTCCCTGAACTGGATGCGTTGGTGTGCATCACCTTACGCACCAATTTACCTGACCTGCCTGTTCCGCACTGGAAGTTGGTGCCACAGCGCGTTGTAGCCGGAATCGGCTGTCGCCGTGATACGCCGTTCCCTCTGCTGGCCGCGCTGCTTGCCCGGCAGCTCGAAGCCCAACAGCTCGATCCGTTGGCGCTAAAAGCGATTGGCAGCATCACGCTGAAAAAAGATGAACAGGGACTTATCCAACTGGCTTCGTGCTGCCGCGTTCCTTTCGAAACCTTTACCGCTGACGCGCTGCGTGAGCATGAGCACCGTTTCCCAGCCTCATCGTTTGTTCGCAAAACGGTGGGTACAGGAAGCGTTTCCGGTCCTGCAGCCTGGCTGTTGAGCCACGGAAAACTGTTAGGCGAGACCCTGCGAGAACAGGGCGTCACTATCACTTTGGGAGTTTCACACTGATGTTAAGCGTAATTGGAATTGGCCCTGGCTCGCAGGCAATGATGACCATGGAAGCCGTTGAAGCACTGCAGGCAGCGGAAATCATCGTTGGCTATAAAACCTACACCCATCTGGTAAAAGCGTTCACGGGTGACAAGCAGGTGATCAAAACCGGAATGTGCAAAGAGATTGAACGCTGCCAGGCGGCGATCGAACTGGCACAGGCGGGTCACAACGTGGCGCTGATCAGTAGCGGTGACGCGGGGATTTACGGTATGGCCGGGCTGGTGCTCGAACTGGTCAGCAAGCAAAAGCTGGATGTTGAGGTCAGGCTAATACCTGGCATGACCGCTAGTATTGCCGCGGCCTCTTTGCTGGGCGCGCCGCTGATGCACGACTTCTGCCACATCAGCTTAAGCGATCTGTTAACGCCATGGCCGGTTATCGAAAAACGCATCGTTGCCGCCGGTGAGGCAGACTTTGTTATCTGTTTCTACAACCCGCGCAGTCGGGGTCGCGAAGGTCATCTGGCGCGCGCATTTGAGCTGCTTTCCGCCAGCAAAAGCGCACAAACGCCGGTTGGTATTGTGAAGTCTGCCGGACGTAAAAAGCAGGAAAAATGGTTAACCACGCTTGGTGAAATGGATTTCGAACCGGTTGATATGACCAGCCTTGTGATCGTGGGTAACAAAACAACCTATGTTCAGGACGGCCTGATGATCACGCCACGAGGTTATGTGCTGTGAATTACGGTGATGTGCTGGTCATGGGCGGTACGAGCGATGCGCGCATGCTGTGCCAGCAACTGGATGCGGCAAACGTGGCCTACACCCTGTCAGTTGCAACCCCAACAGGGAAACAACTGGCGGGAGACATCAAAGGCCAGGTGCGCTGCGGGCGTCTGGAGCGCGAACAAATGATTGCCTGGCTACAGGAAAATCGGACGCGCTGGGTGATCGATGCCTCGCATCCGTACGCCGAGGTGGTGAGCCGCAACATCATGAGCGCCTGCGAAGCGGCGGGCGTACTGCTGAGCCGCTACCAGCGCCCTGAGCAGTTGAGTGGTTTAACTCACCCGCACCTGTATACCGTACAAAGCATTCAGCAAGCCTGTGAGTTGGCGCGACGCTTCGGCGATCGTGTGCTGCTGACGACCGGCAGTAAAGATCTGGCTATCTGGCGCGAAGGGTTGCCTGAAAAAACGCTGCTGGCGCGCGTTCTGCCTGTTCCTGAGGTCATTCAGCAATGCGCGGATCTGGGATTTGGCGTCGGTGAAATCTTCGCACTGTGCGGACCGTTTAGCGCCGAGTTCAACGCTGCGTTTTATCGCCAGTGCCAGGCTGATGTGGTGATCACCAAAGCATCTGGCGCTGAAGGTGGTTATCAGGAAAAGGTTCAACCCTGTCTGGATGCCGGAATCCCCTGCATCGTGATTACACGTCCGGCACCGTTGGTGACGGGAGAAGAGTTACTGGAAAGTCAGGCCGCCTTTGGGGCGCGTTTAACGCGCTGGCTGGCCACTGCTTAAGGAGTTTGAGATGAAAAAGGCGCTTCTGGTGGTCAGCTTTGGCACCAGCTATCACGACACCTGCGAGAAAAATATTGTGGCCTGTGAGCGCGATCTCGCAGCTAGCTGCCCTGACCGCGACCTGTTCCGGGCGTTTACCTCCGGGATGATAATCCGCAAGCTCAAGCAGCGAGACGGTATTGAAATCGACACGCCGCTGCAGGCGCTGCAAAAACTGGCGGAGCAGGGGTATCAGGATGTGGCTATTCAGTCGCTGCACATTATTAATGGTGACGAATACGAAAAAATTGTCCGCGAAGTGCAAAGTATGCGTCCGCTGTTTTCACGCCTGACGCTGGGTGTACCGCTGCTGAGCAGCCATGAAGATTACGCACAGTTGATGCTGGCGCTGCAACAGCAGATGCCGGCGCTTGGCGAAAGTGAAAAAGTGGTCTTTATGGGACACGGTGCCAGCCACCATGCTTTTGCCGCCTATGCCTGTCTCGACCACATGATGACGGCGCAGCGCTTTCCGGCGCGGGTTGGGGCGGTGGAAAGCTATCCGGAAGTGGATGTGCTGATTGAAAGTTTATCTCAGGAAGGGGTGACGGCGGTGCATCTGATGCCGCTGATGTTAGTCGCTGGCGACCATGCCATCAACGATATGGCCTCCGACGAAGATGATTCCTGGAAAACGTTGTTCAATGCAGCAGGGATACCGGCTACGCCGTGGCTTAGTGGTCTGGGTGAGAACCCAGCGGTTCGCGCTATGTTCGTGGCACATTTACAGCAGGCGCTTAATGTGGCGCTGGAGGAAGCAGCATGAGCGGAAAACTGTATGCACTGAGCACCGGGCCAGGTGCTTCCGACTTGATTACCGTGCGTGCCGCACGCACGCTGGGCGCGCTGGATATTCTCTATGCGCCTGCCGGGCGTAAAGGCGGTGACAGTCTGGCATTGTCGATTGTACGTGAGTATATCGGTGAACAGACCGAAGTCCGCTGCTGCCATTTTCCTATGAGTGCCGATAGCGCTGAAAAAGAGGCCGTCTGGGATGAAGTTGCTGCCGCGCTGGTTCAGGAAGTCGAGGCCGGTAAGCAGGTGGGGTTTATCACTCTCGGCGATGCGATGCTGTTCAGCACCTGGGTCTTTTTACTTCAGCGTATTGGTTGTCCTGACTGGCTGGAAATCGTTCCTGGCGTCACGTCTTTCGCCGCGATTGCCGCGCGTTCAAAAACGCCGCTCGCTATGGAGCAGCAGTCACTGGCGGTGGTCTCCTGTACCGCGCCGGAAGTGGAAATCCAGCAAGCGTTAAAACAGCATGACAGTCTGGTGTTGATGAAAGTGTACGGTCGTTTTGCACGTATCAAAGCGCTGCTACAACAAGAAGGTTTGTTGGACTGTGCATTAATGATGTCTGAAGCCACGCTGCCAGGTGAACAGTGCTGGCGTCATCTCGATGAGGTGAGCGACGATCAGCCGCTGCCTTATTTCTCGACCATTCTGGTCAATAAACAGTGGGAGTATGCACAATGAAGCTTGAACAACAGCTAAAACAGCTGTCTTTCAGCGGGTTGGCTGCGGCGCTATTACTGATGATTGTTCCTGAACAAGCGTTCGCCATGCACATTATGGAAGGTTTCTTGCCGCCGATGTGGGCGCTGGCCTGGTGGCTGCTGTTTTTACCCTGCCTGTGGTACGGACTGGTACGTCTGCGCCAAATTGTGCAGGAGGATAACCACCAGAAGGTTTTGCTGGCCCTATGTGGCGCTTTTATTTTTGTGCTGTCGGCGCTGAAAATTCCTTCCGTTACCGGAAGCTGCTCACATCCTACCGGTGTAGGCCTGGCGGTTATCCTGTTTGGACCGGGCGTGGTAGCCATCCTTGGGGCGATTGTCCTGCTGTTCCAGGCTCTGCTGCTGGCACACGGTGGTTTAACAACGCTCGGCGCGAACGGCATGTCGATGGCGGTAATTGGCCCGGTAGTGGGTTACATGGTGTGGAAAATGGCCTGCCGCGCAGGGTTGCGTCGTGATGTCTGCGTCTTCCTGTGTGCGATGCTGGCGGATCTCGTCACCTATTTCGTGACTTCTGTACAGCTGGGCGTTGCGTTCCCGGATCCCTCTGCTGGCGCTACCGGCTCAATCATTAAGTTCATGGGGATTTTCTGCCTGACGCAGATCCCAATTGCGATTGCGGAAGGGTTACTTACCGTGCTGATTTACGATCAGCTAACCAAACGCCAGTTGATAACCGCACAAGGGCATTAACGATGAAAAAGACGCTGATTATATTGGGCATGGTAGTGGCACTGGTGATCCTGCCGTTCTTTATCAACCACGGTGGGGAGTACGGCGGGTCAGATGGTGAGGCGGAAAGCCAGATTCAGGCTATTGCCCCGCATTATGAGCCCTGGTTCCAGCCGTTGTATGAACCCGCAAGCGGTGAAATTGAAAGTCTGCTGTTTACACTCCAGGGATCGCTGGGCGCAGCTGTGATTTTCTATATCCTGGGTTACACCAAGGGCAGGCAACGCCGTGATGACCGGGCTTGACAGGCTTAGCTATCAAAGCCGTTGGGTTCATGTCTCGCCGGTGCGGAAATTTCTGCTCTGGCTGGTGATGATGATTCTGGCGTTTACTCTGCCCCCATTGGGGCAGGGTATTGAGCTTTTACTTATTGCCGCGCTGAGCTGCTGGCTGCTGCGTATTTCCTTCTGGCGCTGGTGCCGTTGGATGGCATTACCGTTTGGTTTTCTCACGGTTGGCGTGGTGACCATTTTGTTTAGCATCAGCCGCGATCCACAGACGCTGTTGGCCAGCATACCTGTGGGAAGTTACTGGTTGGGGATCAGCGCACCAGGTGTGGTAACCGCCAATGAAACCTTCTGGCGCAGCCTTGCCGCGCTGGCGGCAACCTTCTGGCTGGTACTGAATCTGCCGTTTCCGCAATTAATTATCTTACTCAAACGCGCGCATGTTCCTCGCCTGCTAACTGAGCAGATCCTGCTGACCTGGCGGTTTATTTTTATCCTGTTAGACGAGGCGCTGGCTATTCATCGCGCACAAACGCTGCGTTTTGGTTATCGTAGCTTGCCGTTGGGCTACCGCTCTCTGGCAATGCTGGTGGGATTGCTGTTTACCCGCGTGTTGATCCGCTACCAGCAAATGACCACCACACTGGATATCAAACTGTATCAGGGTGATTTTCACCTGTAAGGAAAAGTATGCTTGCCACCTCAGCGCTTTGGTTTCGCTATCAGGATGACCCGATCCTCAAAGGGCTAACGCTGGATTTTTCGACGCATGCCGTCACCGGACTGGTAGGCGCTAATGGCTGCGGGAAATCCACGCTGTTCATGAACCTGAGCGGTTTACTGCGCCCACAGCAAGGCGCGGTGATGTGGCAGGGCAAACCGCTGGATTACAGCAAGCGCGGCCTGCTGGCGCTGCGTCAACAGGTGGCAACGGTATTTCAGGACCCCGATCAGCAAATCTTTTATACCGATATTGACAGCGATATCGCCTTTAGCCTGCGCAATCTTGGGGTGGATGAAGCTGAAATCGCTCGGCGCGTGGAAGATGCGCTTACGCTGGTCGACGCCCAGCATTTTCGCCATCAGCCCATTCAGTGTTTAAGCCATGGGCAAAAAAAACGTGTAGCAATTGCCGGGGCGTTGGTGTTGCAGGCGCAGTATCTGCTGCTGGATGAACCTACTGCGGGCCTCGACCCGTCAGGCCGCACGCAGATGATTGAGATAATCAAACGCATCGTTGCGCAAGGAAACCACGTCGTAATTTCCAGCCATGATATCGATCTTATCTATGAAGTCAGCGATGCGGTGTACGTTTTACGCCGGGGCGAAGTGCTCACGCACGGTACGCCAGGCGACGTTTTCGCCCGTACGGATCTTATTGAACAAGCGGGATTAACTCAGCCCTGGCTGGTGAAGCTGCATACAGAGTTGGGCTTCCCGCTGTGTAAAACAGAGGCTGAATTTTTTAGCTGTATGCGAGAGAACGCACTGAAGGAGGCGTCATGACGCAGGCAATAATGTTGCAGGGAACGGCATCTGATGTGGGTAAAAGCGTATTGGTCGCCGGGCTGTGTCGTATTTTTTATCAGGATGGACTGCATACCGCGCCGTTCAAATCGCAGAACATGGCGCTGAACTCTGGCATTACGCCAGAGGGAAAAGAAATGGGCCGCGCGCAAATTTTTCAGGCCGAAGCCGCAGGCATTACGCCAGATGTGCGTATGAACCCAGTGTTACTTAAACCGACCAGCGATCGAAAAGCGCAGGTAGTGCTGATGGGTAAAGTGGCAACCGATATGGACGCGGTGAGTTACCACGAGTACAAGCCACGTCTGCGGGAACAGATTCTGTCAGTTTATAATAGCCTGGCGCAGGAGTTCGATGTGCTGGTGCTGGAAGGAGCGGGGAGCCCGGCAGAGATTAACCTGCGCGATCGCGATATCGTCAATATGGGTATGGCCGAGATGGCGCAGTGCCCTGTCGTTTTGGTGGCGGATATCGATCGTGGCGGGGTGTTCGCCTCCATTTACGGCACGCTGGCGCTGTTGCACGATCACGAGCGCGCGCGGGTAAAAGGGGTGATCATCAACAAGTTTCGCGGTGATGTGACGCTGCTGCACTCCGGTATCGAGCAAATTGAAGCGCTGACCGGCGTTCCTGTACTGGGCGTGATGCCATGGCTGGATGTTGATCTGGAAGATGAAGACGGCGTTGCGCTGCAAAAGGGCAAGTATTTGCGCACTGACAAACGCGACATCGACATCGCCGTTGTTCAAATTCCGCACATTTCTAACTTTACTGATTTCAATGCGCTTGCTGCGCAGCCGGATGTGCGCGTGCGCTATGTTCGTCAGCCTGAAGAGCTGGTAGGAGCTGATCTGGTGATTTTGCCGGGCAGCAAAAATACCCTTGGCGATCTGGTATGGCTGCGTGAAAGCGGGATGGCGCATGGCGTAGTGCAATTACATCGTAATAACGTACCGGTGGTGGGGATTTGCGGCGGCTATCAAATGCTCGGCGACACCATCATTGATGAAGTAGAGTCGGGCCTCGGTACGCTGCCGGGTCTGGGCTTACTTAATACAGTCACCCATTTTGCCCAGCACAAAACCACGACCCTGGTTGAGGGACAAATGTCTTCATCGCTGCCTGACTGGCTGGCGGGCACGGCGGGGTTATCCGTTCGCGGTTATGAAATTCATATGGGCGAAACAGCATTAACCGATGAATGCCGGTCGGTGATGACGTTGCACAAAGACGGCGGCAGCGTTGCTGACGGCGCGGTCACTCCGGATGGTCTGGCGTTCGGCACTTATCTTCACGGTCTTTTCGACAGCGATGATTTCACCCGTGCGTTGGTCAATGGCCTGCGAGAACGTAAAGGGTTAGCTCCGCTGGATTCCACCTTCCATTACGCGCAATATAAATCGCAGCAGTTTGATCTGCTGGCGGATGCGATGCGGCAACACATCGATATTGAAAAAATTTATACCATCATGCAGCAACACCGGGAGCCAGTATGATGATTCTGGTTACTGGCGGCGCGCGAAGCGGCAAGAGTCGGCATGCGGAAGCGCTGATCGCTGATTCCCCAAACGTTTTGTATATTGCGACTTCGCAGATTTTTGATGAGGAGATGGCTGCGCGAATTCAGCATCATCGCGATGGACGTCCTGCGCACTGGCGTACAGCCGAACGTTGGCAACATCTTGATGAACTGATCACGACAGCGAACGATCCTCAGGAAGCTATTCTGCTGGAATGCATCACCACGATGGTGACCAACTTGCTGTTTGCGCTGGGCGGTGAAAGCGATCCGGACAGCTGGGATTACGCGGCGATGGAGCAGTCTATCGAAGGTGAAATCCGTTCGCTGATCGCAGCCTGTCAGCGCTGCCCGGCAAAGATCGTGTTGGTCACTAACGAAGTGGGAATGGGGATTGTGCCGGAGAACCGTCTGGCGCGGCATTTTCGTGATATTGCAGGACGCGTGAACCAGCGACTGGCGGCGGCAGCTGATGAGGTCTGGCTGGTGGTATCAGGAATTGGAGTCAAAATTAAATGAGTAAGTTGTTCTGGGCAATGCTCTCTTTTATCAGTCGCTTGCCCGTTCCTGCTCGCTGGTCGCAAGGACTGGATTTCGAGCACTATTCCCGCGGTATTGTAATGTTTCCCCTGATTGGCGTCGTGCTGGGAGGGCTGACGGGGCTGGTCTTTATGGCGCTCCAGCCCTGGTGCGGTATTCCGTTGGCGGCCCTTTTTGCGGTGCTGACACTGGCATTGCTGACCGGGGGATTTCATCTGGATGGTCTGGCGGATACCTGTGACGGCATTTTTTCGGCGCGCCGACGCGAGCGGATGCTGGAAATCATGCGCGACAGTCGTCTGGGCACCCACGGTGGACTGGCGTTAATTTTCGTTTTACTGGCGAAGGTACTGGTGGTGAGTGAACTGGCTTTGCGTGGCACGCCAATGCTGGCCGCGCTGGCAGCGGCATGTGTTGCCGGGCGAGGAACGGCGGTGTTGCTGATGTATCGGCATCGCTATGCCCGCGAAGAAGGGCTGGGCAACGTTTTTATTGGCAAAGTCACCGGGCGTCAAACCTGCGTTACGTTGGGATTAGCGGCGATCCTTGCCGCCGTGCTACTTCCTGGCATGCGCGGCGTGGCAGCGCTGGTTGTCACAATAGTGGCGATTTTTATTCTTGGGCAGTTATTAAAACGCACGTTGGGTGGGCAAACCGGCGATACGCTGGGCGCTGCCATTGAACTTGGCGAGTTGATTTTCTTGCTGGCTCTGCTCTGAGTCAGCCCACATACTGGAACCCTTATGCAGACTTTAACCTCTTTACTCCGCACGATCCCATCACCCGACAGTGCCGCGATGCTGCGTGCACAGCAGCATATTGACGGCTTGCTTAAGCCGCCGGGAAGTTTAGGGCGACTCGAATCTCTCGCCGTACAATTGGCCGGGATGCCTGGCCTGAAGGGGGTGCCGCATGTGAATGGCAAAGCGATGCTGGTGATGTGCGCCGATCACGGCGTGTGGGATGAAGGGGTTGCCGTTTCGCCTAAAGTTGTTACGGCTATACAGGCTGCCAATATGACGCGTGGAACGACCGGCGTCTGCGTCCTGGCCGCTCAGGCTGGGGCGAAGGTTCATGTGATAGATGTTGGGATTGATGCTGAACCTATTCCCGGTGTGGTGAATATGCGTGTGGCACGCGGTTGCGGCAATATAGCCGAAGGCCCGGCAATGAGCCGTTCGCAGGCCGAGGAGCTGTTGCTGGAAGTCATCCGCTATACCCATGAGCTGGCAAAAGACGGTGTAACGCTGTTTGGCGTCGGGGAGCTTGGTATGGCAAATACTACACCTGCGGCGGCCATTGTCAGCGTGCTGACCGGCAGTGATGCTGAGGAAGTCGTGGGTATTGGCGCTAACCTTCCTCTTTCTCGGGTGGGGAATAAGGTAGACGTTGTGCGCCGGGCAATTGCCGTCAATCAACCGGATCGCCATGACGGTGTCGATGTGCTGGCTAAGGTTGGCGGGTTTGATCTTGTCGGTATGGCGGGGGTGATGCTTGGGGCGGCCTCCTGTGGTCTGCCTGTGGTGCTGGACGGTTTTCTTTCGTATTCTGCTGCGTTGGCGGCCAGCCAGATTGCACCGCAGATTAAACCTTACTTGATCCCGTCACACTTCTCCGCTGAGAAGGGCGCCCGCACCGCGCTGGCGCATCTTGAATTGGATCCTTATCTGAATATGGGGATGCGTTTAGGCGAAGGTAGTGGGGCCGCGTTGGCGATGCCGATTATTGAAGCTGCTTGTGCGATGTACAAAAATATGGGGCAGTTAGCCGCCAGCAATATTGTGCTTCCGGATGGTAAGGAAGCGTAGTTACCGCTCAACCTGAACCTCGCCTGATGGCGAGGTTTTTTTATGCGCAAATATGTCGTAACCCACTAAAACAGATAATAAAAGCTATACTTAACGGATATCTGTTGCGACGAAGGAAAGGAAAAAGATGCGTCGTGTAAAACTGCTTTGTTCACTCATTATGCTGCTTGCGAGTCAGGGCGCGCAGGCGGTGAGTTATCCGCTGCCGCCAGAGGGGAGTCGCCTGGTGGGTAGCCCATTGACTATCACGGTTCCACCAGGAAACACCAAGCCGCTGGAGGCATTTGCCGCTCAGTACGGACAGGGGTTGAGCAATATGCTTGAAGCCAATCCGGGCGTCGATGTTTTTCTGCCTAAATCGGGTTCAACGCTGGTTGTGCCGCAGCAACTGATACTTCCGGATACCGTGCGCGAGGGGATTGTCATCAACGTCGCCGAGATGCGGCTTTACTATTATCCTGCTGGCAGCAATACGGTTGAGGTTTTACCCATTGGCATTGGTCAGGCAGGTAGAGAAACGCCGCGTAACTGGGTGACGGCGGTCGAACGTAAGCAGGAAGCACCAAGCTGGACGCCGACGCCAAATACCCGACGTGAATACGCCGCTCGTGGTGAAAGCTTGCCGGCTTTTGTTCCTGCCGGACCAGAAAATCCGATGGGCCTGTATGCAATTTATATTGGCAGGCTTTATGCCATTCACGGGACAAATGCCAATTTCGGTATTGGTCTGCGGGTAAGCCAGGGGTGCATCCGTTTGCGGAATGACGACATCAAGTACCTGTTTGATACGGTGCCTGTAGGGACGCGTGTACAATTAATTGACCGACCGGTGAAATACAGCGAAGAGCCGGACGGTAGTCGCTGGGTGGAAGTACATGAGCCGCTGTCACGAAACCGTTCGGAATACGAGTCTGACAGAAAGGTGCCTTTGCCAGTCACTCCCGCTTTGCGCACCTTTATCAGCGGGAATGACGTGGATGTGAGCCGCGGGAGCCAGGCATTGGAAAGACGTTCCGGTATGCCGGTGAACATCAGCCTGGTACAGAAGCATTATTAATTTTCAGGGCGACCCTGTTTACCTTCAGGTCGGATAGGGCGCTTTTTTAATTTGATACTGCCCCATTTTTACCACGCCAATATGGTCAGCCATTAGCTGGGCCTCGTGTTCACTGTGGGTAACCAACAGCGCCGTTTGCCCGGCGGCGCGCAAAATATCCCGTACCTCGTTGCCAAGACGCTCACGCGTGCGCTTATCCAGGCTGGAGAAGGGTTCATCGAGCAACAGGATTTCCGGATGTGGCGCCAACGCGCGAGCAAGGGCGATACGCTGTTGTTGCCCGCCGGAAAGCTCATGCGGATAGCGGTTGGCATGGCTGTGTAACTCCACCATTTTCAACAGCTCAGTCACTCTGGCCTGTTGTTCCTCACGCGGCATGCGACGCAACCCAAAGGCCACATTTTGTTGCGCGGTCAGATGGGGGAATAACGCATATTCCTGGAAGACCATGCCGACATGACGTTTTTCCGGTTGCAGATGAACACCGGGACCGGCAACACGTCGCTGTGACACATAGATCTCTCCGTTTTGCAGGCGTTCAAATCCGGCTACTGCGCGTAGCACCGTGGTTTTTCCGCAGCCTGAAGCGCCCAGCAGACAGGCAATTTCACCTTTACGTACCGACATTGAAAATCCGCTCAGTACCGATTGCTGGCTGTTGCCATAAGCAACGTGTACATCCTGGAGTCGTAATGCAATTTCTGACATTGTTGCTCTCTTAACCACGGCGAGTCATTTGGTGACGCACCAACAAAATAACCGGTAGCGTGCCAGCTAAAACAATCATTAGCGCGGCGATAGCACCTTCTTCATAGGTTCCACGTGCGGCTTCCGCATACAGCAACGTTGCCAGCGTTTCAAAATTGACCGGGCGCAAAAGCAACGTTGTTGGCAGCTCTTTCATGGCATCAGCAAAAACCAGCAGGGCACTGCTGACTAACGCCGGGCGCAGCAGGGGAAAATGGACTCGTGCAAACGTCCCCGCACCATTCTCACCCAACAGACGAGACGCCTGTTCCAGCGAAGGTGGAATGCGGCCCAGACCAGAATCCAGCGCGCCAATGGCAATCGCCTGGAATCGCATGGCACAACAAATTACCAGCAGGATCCCGGCGGACATCAGCGGCAGGCCGCGAACATCCAGTAAATCTGCCAGCCAGCGGTCGACAGCCATGGCGGGGGGTAAAAAACCAATCGCCAGAATTGTGCCGGGAACCGCATAGCCTAAAGAGGCCAGACGCATCACGCCGCGACGAAATCCCGGCATGGCATTGTCTGCGGCGCTATGACGCGCGCTCCAGGCCACCAGCATACTGACGCAAACCACCACTAGCGTAGTTCCCGCTGCCAGCGATAGCGTATTTTGCAATGCTGACAGTAACGAAGAGGAAAGGGGGTTCTCATCACCTATACGTTTGGCGCTTTCCCACATTAAAAACAGTACCGGAGCCAGAAAACCCAGCACAACCGGCAGTGAAATAACGCCACCGAGCAGCCAACCACGCCAGCCATGCACGCGCGTTGGTTGAATTTCCCGCAGGCTGCGGCTGCTGAATCCTTGTTTTCTGCGACCATAAAATTCCAGCGTCAGAATAAGGAATATAAACATCAGCATCATGCAGGCAATTTGTGCCGCGGCAGATAAATCAGACCGCGAGATCCATGTGGTGTACACGGTAACGGTTAACGTCTGTACACCGAGGAACTCCGATGCGCCAATATCGTTGAGCGTTTCCAGCAGTGCCAGACTGATCCCAACGGCCAACGCCGGACGAGCCATGGGCAAAGCAACACGAAAGAAGGTTCCGGTTGCGCTGCATCCCAGCGTGCGTGCGGCTTCCAGTAAATGAGCCGGTTGGCTAATAAACATGGCGCGGGTTGTCAGATACACGTATGGGTACAGCACTAATCCGAGCAGGATGATTGCGCCGGAAAGTGAGCGTAAATCTGGCAGCCGGAACTGTCTTGGGCTGTCAAAACCCAATAAAAAACGGATAAAGGTTTGCAGAGGGCCAATCGGATGCAGCAGATCGAGCCACGCAAAGGCCACAATGTAGGTCGGCATCGCCAGCGGCAACAGTAACGCCCAGCTAAGAATTTTACGTCCAGGAAAATCCCATGCCGTTACCGCCCATGCGCTGCCTACGCCAATCACGCCGACCATCACCGCGACACCGGCTAATAACAGCACGGTATTTTTTAGTGCGGCAGGCAGTACATACGTCAGGAGATTATCCCAGTGAGATAAATCGGCCTGGGTAGCCTGCCAAATCAGCGCAATGATCGGTGTCAGAACGCCAAGCGCTACGCACAGCGCGCCAAGATGTAGCGGCGTTAATAATGACTGCGGCCCGGAAACCAGGCCGCGTAACGTCGGAAACTGCAGAGGTTTATTGATCGAATCCAACTTTATCTACCAGCAGACTAGCTTGTTTACGATATTTAACGATTTCGGTTAACGGCGTTTTATCGACGTCGATTTCACCAATAGTTGCACTGATAACCGGATCAAGCGTCACGCCTTTCAGTACCGGGTATTCGAAGTTCGCTTTCGCATACTGCTGCTGGGCAGGTGCGGAAACCAGATATTCCATCAGCTTAACGGCATCGGCTTTATTTGGTGCATAGCGGGCTACAGCTGCGCCACTGATATTGACGTGTGTACCGCCATTTTCAAAGGTGGGTTTAACGACTTTAATCGCATCGCCCCACTGACGTGCATCACTGCCTTCTTTGGCGTTTTTCATATGGCCGACGTAATAGGAGTTGGCGAGACCAATATCGCAAATGCCACCGAGAATATCGCGAGCTACATCGCGGTCGCCACCGGTAGCTTTACGCGCCAGGTTAGCTTTCACACCGCGCAGCCATTCTTCGGTCTTTGCTTCACCGTGATGAGCAATCATTGCGGCGATCAGCGCTGTGTTATACGGGTGCTGTCCGGAACGAATACAAACTTTACCTTTGTACTCAGGGCTGGCGAGTTGTTCGTAATGCCAGTTATCGATTGGCAGTGACTTCTCGGCATACAGCACGCGGGCACGCATCGACAGCGCAAACCACTGATTATCTGCGCCGCGCAGATTAGCCGGAATAGCGGTTTTCAGTGCTTCTGACTCTACTGGCTGAGTTACACCTGCTTCCACTAAATCAATGAGGTTACCGGCATCAACGGTCATCAGCAGGTCAGCAGGTGAATTTTTACCTTCAGCTTTAACGCGCTCAAGCATACCGTCCTTGATATAGACCGTACTGACTTTGATGCCGCTGGTTTTGGTCCAGCTATCAAGCAAAGGCTGGATCAGACCCGGTTCACGGGTGGTATAGAGCGTTAACGTTTCCTGAGCGAAAGCCGGTAGGCTAACAGAGAAGACCAGGGCAGAGGCAAGGGTGATACGGCGCAGTCCGGCGCGAGGCAGAGAATTCATCGTTTATATCCCAGAGTAATTGGAACGTACAGTGAACCGAGCGGGGGGCTCGTTCCTTTGGCTCGCGTACAATAAATGATAATCACTAGCACTTACAATAATTGCAAAGTTTAAACGATTTACATTTACATAACTTTAATCAACGTTGTGATGCGGCATGTAACAGCGGTGCAGAGCAGGCAGGGGGCTTATGAGAGGGATTTTATAGCGACCTGAAAAGCAAAAAGCCTGCTTAGTTTCCTAAGCAGGCTTCTTAAATATGGCTCCTCTGACTGGACTCGAACCAGTGACATACGGATTAACAGTCCGCCGTTCTACCGACTGAACTACAGAGGAATCGTGTGAACGAGGCGCATATTACTGACCTCATCATGAGGTGTCAACAGTAAAATTAGCGCGTCATTTCAATTGGTTAATTAATCTTCAAATTCAGCGTTAATGCACATTTGGTGAGCGACAATGGCCACCTTAGCGGGTATCGCGTAACCGCTCCATGGGGTTCTGGCGGTAAAACTGAATGAAACGTTGCCATAATGCCGGAAAACGTGGTGCAAATAATTCAGGGGCACTGAAGAAATACTCCGATAGAACGGCAAAGCATTCGGCAGGATCGGTCGCTGCGTAGGCATCTATACTGCACGCGGTTTCACCGACCAGATCAATTTCATCCTGAATGTTATTCATTGCGGCATGCAGGTCGTGCTCCCAACTGGCAATATCTCGCAGAGGGATCGCCGGAATACCGCTGGCGCGGTCGCCATTACGCATATCAAGCTTATGTGCCACTTCATGGATGATCAGATTGAAGCCGGAGGCATCAAAAGAATCCTGAATGTCGAGCCAGTTGAGGATTATTGGACCTTGCTGCCAGCTTTGCCCGGACTGTACAACACGTTGATTATGTACCAGCCCAATATCGTCTTCCCATTCATCGTCCACGACAAACGGGGCAGGGTAGATGAGAACTTCATGAAACCCGTCGAGCCACTCGATCCCCAATTCCAGAACAGGCAAACAGAAAAGCAGCGCAATGCGCGCACTTTTTAGTGGATCCAGTTCAAACCCCTGAAGCGCTACCAATCTTTTTTGCTGTAAAAAGCGCTCGGCCAGGGCGATAAGCCTGGCTTGTTCTTGCTCGGTGAGATTCACCAGAAGAGGAATAGCCAGGGCGTCGTCCCACGGCCAGTCGTCACTCCGGGTTGTTTCTTGCTCTTTCCAGGGCCACTTAATCATCGTTTTGCTCGCAAACTCGTCACTTGAACGAAATTGACGGAACGGGGTCTGTTAAAATGCCAAATTACCTGGCATCATGGCAACCGCCAAAACGGAGAGATGCCAGAGCGGCTGAATGGACCGGTCTCGAAAACCGGAGTAGGGGCAACTCTACCGGGGGTTCAAATCCCCCTCTCTCCGCCACTATTCAAGCACTTGCACGCCTCGCTTTCAACGACAGTTCTCATGGATGTTTTTTTCTTTGAGTATCCTCACAAGTTTATCGTTGTAATGCCCGTGTGATAAAAAAATACGTTTCGTATAAATAAAAAGCCCGCTTCATATGAAGCG
>NZ_SZWU01000017.1:72054-90811 GCF_005280935.1 Citrobacter sp. wls757
TCAATTAGAACTGGTAGACTAAACCAACGGCAACGATGTCGTCAGTTGCGATACCATTGCTTTCATAGAAGCTGTCGTCTTCATCCAGCAGGTTGATTTTATAATCGACATAGGTGGACATGTTTTTGTTGAAGTAGTAAGTCACACCCACATCAACATATTTGACCAGGTCTTTGTCGACATAACGCCAGTTACCACGACTCACTTCCTGACCACCTAAATCGCTACCTTTAGATTGCAGGTAAGCGACGGAAGGGCGCAGACCGAAGTCGAACTGGTACTGCGCAACAACTTCAAAGTTCTGTGTTTTATTAGCGATCCCGCCTTTAGCAACATCTTTGCCTGTAGCATCTTGATAAGTTCCGCTACCGTATGCTGTCATGTTACGGGTTTCTGCATACATAGCAGCCAGGTAAACGTTGTTAGCGTCATACTTAGCGCCAATAGTCCAGGCATCTGCTGTTTCGCCGCCTGCGTATTTATTCTCATAGCTACGATCGCCACGACCAGCGGCAACCTGATTGTTAGAACGGTCAGAACTGGAATAAGCAGCACCAAGGCTTAAACCAAAGTCGAAGTCATAGGAGGTTGACAGACCGAAACCGTCGCCGTTTTCTTTAGACAGTTTACGGTTCTCACCGTTACCAGTACCTTCGCCTGCTCCTGCACTTTCATTATTACCCTGGTATTGCAGTGCGAAGTTCAGACCATCAACTTGACCGAAGAAACCTTTATTACGGTAGGTGGCAACACCGTTGGTACGACCGGTCATATACACGTCGGTCTGGGTGTAGGAGTCACCGCCAAATTCCGGCAGCATATCGGTCCAGGCTTCTACGTCGTAGACCACGCCGTAGTTACGACCGTAGTCGAAGGTACCGTTCTCACCAAAGCCTAAACCGGCAAAGGCCAGACGAGTCCAGGAATTTGCGCCTTCACCTTCGGTACCGTTAGCCTGGATGTTGTATTCCCACTGACCGTAACCGGTCAGCATGTCGTTGATCTGGGTTTCGCCTTTAAAACCCAGACGCGCATAGGTCTGATCGCCATCGCTGTCAGCATCGTCAGAGAAATAACGCAGACCATCGACTTTACCGTACAGATCCAGTTTATTGCCGTTCTTATTATAGATTTCAGCCGCATTTGCTGCGCCTGCAGCTAATAAAGCAGGGAGAAGCAGTGCCAATACTTTTCTTTTCATTATGTATTCCCTTTGCATGATAATTAAAATGAATATGTAGTACTATCCGAGTGACTACATTTGGATACTATCTATGAAGTTCATTTAATTTAAAATATAACATGTAACAAATGTATTTAAAATATTTCAAAATGTTTCTTTTGCATCTTTATATAATTATGAGTGTGTGTTAATTACATTGGTATTCGCCATGTGAATTGTTTTTAATCAGTTGGTTATATGTGTTTATCTATTTATTTGTTATGTGTATTTTATTTGTTTTAGATGTTTGTTTTTAATATTCATATAAATTATTTTTCGATATTGGCGTCGTGGGATTTATAAATTTATGTGGATTTTGTTTTTAGTGTAATAATAAAAAATGATTATGTAATGGGGCGGGCAGTGGTCTGCAATGAAAATTGTTGCTAAGGTGATTTTCTTTCTACAAAGGGAGATAGCATGAAACTGCACGACTGGCAGTCGCGATTTGAAGCCTGGTTAGCTGATAACCATTCTGGACAAGATGCTGCACATGACATCTTTCACTTTCGACGTGTGTGGATAACGGCGCAAAAGCTGAGTACAGATGCAACCGTAGACTGGCTGGTGGTGTTGACCGCGTGCTACTTCCACGATCTCGTCAGCCTGCCAAAGAACCATCCTGAGCGTCATTGTTCGTCGGTACTGGCAGCCAAGGAAACACGTTGTGTTTTGATGCGCGATTTTCCGGATTTTCCACAACAGCGGTTATCGGCAGTGTGTCATGCCATTGAGGCGCACAGTTTTAGCGCCAAAATCGTGCCAGAAACCCTTGAAGCGAAAATCGTGCAGGATGCAGACCGGCTTGAGGCGCTGGGTGCAATTGGTTTAGCGCGCGTATTTGCCGTTTCAGGGGCGTTGGGGGTTGCGCTGTTTGATGCGGAAGATCCGTTTGCCCGAAAGCGTAGCCTTGACGATAAACAGTACGCGCTCGATCACTTCCAGACCAAGTTATTGACGTTGCCGTTGACGATGCAAACCGAACAAGGGAGGCATTTGGCACAACATAATGCGGATTTTTTACTGACGTATATGGCGAAGCTGAGTGCGGAGTTAAAAGGAGAATACGAAATGCTGGATCTTGACGCGATTCAACCCTTTAAAGCGCGCTAGTCGTCAATACGGCTGAAACGTCAACCGTGCTAATTTATGTTAATCTGTCGGTTATCCATTTCTGCCGGTTAAATGTATGCAGGATAATTTTTCAGTAGCAGGCTCCATGAACCCGATGACAGATGAAAACGAGACCGACGTGCAGGTGATGTTGGCCAAGTTGCTTGAAATATATGACGTGAAAACGCTGGTTGCTCATCTGAATGGCGTTGGCGAGAACCGCTGGAGCCCGGCCATTTTTAAACGAGTGGTTGCTAATGAAACATGGCATCGCCTCAGCGACCGCGAGCTCATTCATCTGAATACTTTGTTGCCGAAACCACCTGCGCATCATCCGCATTATGCCTTTCGCTTTATCGATCTTTTTGCCGGTATTGGCGGCATTCGTCGCGGCTTTGAAGCGATTGGCGGGCAGTGCGTGTTTACCAGTGAGTGGAACAAGCATGCGGTGCGCACCTATAAAGCGAACAACTACTGCGATCCGCTCCAGCACAACTTTAATGAAGATATTCGTGATATCACACTCAGCCATCACGATGGGGTGAGTGACCAGCAGGCGGCAGAACATATTCGCCAGCATGTTCCTGAACATGACGTGCTGTTAGCCGGATTCCCTTGTCAGCCATTTTCTCTGGCTGGTGTATCAAAGAAAAATGCGTTAGGGCGGGCACATGGTTTCGCCTGTGATACGCAAGGCACGCTATTTTTTGACGTGGTGCGCATTATCGATGCGCGTCGGCCCGCCATATTTGTGCTCGAAAACGTCAAAAACCTGAAGAGTCACGATCAGGGCAAAACGTTTCGCATCATTATGCAAACGCTGGACGAGCTGGGTTATGACGTAGCGGATGCGGCGGATAACGGCCCGGACGATCCGAAAATTATCGATGGGCAACATTTTTTGCCTCAGCATCGAGAACGTATCGTGCTTGTCGGCTTCCGACGCGATCTGAATTTGAAATCAGACTTCACGCTGCGGGATATTGTCACGCGTTATCCGCCGCGGCGTACCACGCTGGCGGAACTGCTTGAGCCGACCGTCGATGCGAAATATGTACTGACGCCGGTGTTGTGGAAATACCTCTATCGCTATGCGAAAAAGCATCAGGCGCGGGGCAATGGATTTGGCTATGGCATGGTGTATCCCGGTAACCCTGATTGCGTAACGCGCACGTTATCTGCGCGTTATTATAAGGATGGGGCGGAGATCCTGATTGACCGTGGTTGGGATATGGCGCTGGGTGAGAAAGATTTTGACGATCCGCAGAATCAGCGCCACCGCCCACGCAGACTTACGCCCAGAGAGTGCGCGCGTCTGATGGGGTTTGAATCTCCGCAGGGCTATCAGTTCAGGATCCCTGTGTCGGATACCCAGGCTTATCGCCAGTTTGGTAATTCGGTGGTCGTTCCGGCATTTGCGGCGGTGGCCAGGCTGCTGGAGCCGAAAATCAGGCAGGCAGTTGCTATTCGCGAGAAAGAGAACCAGCGTGGCAGACGTTCACGATAAAGCAACACGCAGTAAAAATATGCGGGCGATAGCTACCCGCGATACCGCAATTGAAAAACGCCTTGCCAGCGTGCTGAAAGAGCAGGGGGTAACGTTTCGCGTGCAGGATGCGACGTTACCCGGTCGCCCTGATTTTGTGGTGGATGATTATCATTGTGTGATTTTTACTCATGGCTGTTTCTGGCACCACCACGATTGCTATTTGTTTAAAGTCCCCGCGACACGAACGGAATTCTGGCTGGAAAAAATAGGCAAAAATGTCCAGCGCGATGCGCGGGATTGTGAAAAGTTGCAGGTTCTGGGCTGGCGCGTACTGATTGTCTGGGAGTGCGCCCTGCGTGGTCGCGAAAAGCTGGACGATGAAGCGTTATCTGAACGTGTCATCGAGTGGATCTGCGGCGGTGGCGACACCGCGCAGATCGACACACGCGGTATTCATTTACTGTAACGTTTTTTCCGACGGGGTAGCAACGGCATCCGCTTTAACAGGGAACAGGTATTTCCCCAACGTTACCAGCACCACAGCAAACACGATCACGCCGAGCGCCAGCCATTCGATAGGGGCCAGTCTTTCACCCCCCAGACCGGTACCTAACAGCACGGCAACAACCGGATTGACGTAGGCATAGCTGGTGGCTAGCGCCGGGCTGACATTGCGGATCAGGAACATATACGCATTAATGGCAATAATGGAGCCAAACAGGGCCAGGTAAGCCACCGCCATAAAGCCTGAAAATGTTGGCATGGTGGTCAGTTTTTCCCCGGAGAGTAGCGATGCGCACATCAGCACAATACCGGCGGCTAACATTTCAATGGCTCCGGCCATCATGCCAACGGGTAGCGTAATGCGTGAACCGTATACCGAGCCAAACGCCCAGCTTATTGAACCGATCAGGATTAAAATAGCGCCCCACGGATTGCCACTTAAATTGCCCCCGCTGTTCAGCATGATGATCCCTGCTAGCCCAATCGCTATCCCCAACCATTCCAGCTTGCGCGTTTTGATGCCAAAAAAGTGGCTAAAACACAGCGTAAATAACGGGACGGTGGCGACCACCACGGCGGCAATACCGGAAGGGACATTTTGGTGTTCTGCGACGGTGACCAGACCATTACCCACAGCCAGCAGCAGGATACCAATTAACGCGGCGTTCAGGATTAGGCGTAAGGGGGGCAGCTTATGCCCACGAATAAGTAAGAAACTTGTTAATAAAATTCCCGCGGAGAGAAAACGTACGGCTGCCATCATTAACGGCGGCCAGCTTTCAACACCAATGCGAATAACGAAGTACGTGGAACCCCAAATGATGTACAGCGCGAATAGCGCACTGAAAAGCGGTAACAATTGCCTGAAACGCATAATCCCTCACGGTGGAAATAAAAAGGTGCAACATAGTAAACGTCAAAACTATCTTACTGGCGAGATTTATAATTACGTGTTGATGTTAAAAACTTGTTGACCAGAAAGGTCAGTTTCAGCATGGCGTGTTTTACTTCATACTTATGACTGCAAAAAAATAATATTGAGGGTGAAAATTTTGGCAGGAAGTAGCTTACTGACCTTACTCGATGATATCGCCACGCTGCTGGATGATATCTCAGTGATGGGAAAACTGGCCGCGAAAAAAACCGCGGGCGTGCTGGGGGATGATCTGTCGCTTAATGCGCAGCAGGTGTCGGGCGTGCGGGCGAACCGCGAACTCCCGGTGGTCTGGAGTGTGGCGAAAGGATCGTTTGTTAACAAAGTTATTCTGGTGCCGTTGGCGCTATTGATAAGCGCATTTATTCCCTGGGCGATCACCCCCTTATTAATGGTAGGCGGGGCGTTTCTCTGTTTTGAAGGGGTGGAAAAGGTTCTGCATACCCTGGAGGCGCGGAAGCACAAAGAAACTCCGGAAGAACGTCAGCAGCGTCTGGCTGCTCTGGCCGCACAGGATCCACTCACCTTTGAGAAAGATAAAATCAAAGGGGCAATACGTACCGACTTCATTTTGTCTGCCGAGATTGTCGCAATTACGCTGGGTATTGTAGCGGACGCACCCTTGCTGAATCAGGTGTTGGTGCTATCAGGTATCGCGTTAGTGGTGACCGTGGGCGTGTATGGCCTGGTCGGGATTATCGTTAAGCTTGACGACATTGGGTACTGGTTGGCAGAAAAGCGTAGCCTGCTTGCCCAGTCGTTGGGCAAAGGGTTACTGGTGGTTGCCCCCTGGCTTATGAAAACACTTTCTGTGGTCGGCACACTGGCGATGTTTTTGGTGGGAGGCGGCATTGTGGTACACGGAATATCGCCGCTGCATCATGCGATTGAACATTTTGCTCAGCAGCAAAGTACATTGATTTCGCTAATGCTTCCGACCCTGCTTAACCTGGTGCTCGGCTTTATCATCGGTGGGATTGTCGTTCTGCTGGTAAAAGCTGTCGCCAGAGTGCGCGGGATTTCGCACTAATTGTTACAGGACTGATTACGCAAAACGCCTCCTTGTCATCTAAGGTGTAAAGGTTTCTCTTGATACAGGAGGCAGGTATGGTCTTTTCTGTCAGTGAGGAAGTCACCTCCAAAGAGGGTGGCCCACGTATGATCGTTACCGGGTATGCCAGCGGAATGGTGGAGTGTCGCTGGTACGACGGCTTTGGCGTTAAACGGGAAGCATTCCGTGAAGATGAACTGGTGGTGCCTGGCGAGCGAAGACAGCTCTCCCAGGATGCCTGAACATTTGGCTCGACCGTAACCTGGTGATCTCTCACCCATTAGTTATATTTATCATTCCGGTGAGAATTATTTACTTGTCAGGCAAAAAAATTGCAGATAAGGTTTGGTTCACATCAGATTTTCTGGTGTAACGAATTTACAAGTGCTTCTTGCATAAGCAAGCTTGATCCCGACCCGATAAGGGCCGGGATTTTTTTCGCCCTCAGTCAGCGATTGATCTCCGACACGCTAAAGTCATGGATATCAAGCTCGAACGCATCGGCCAGTTCATGCCATGTATGGTAATCACGCCCGTCAACGCTGACGCGCTCCGGGTCATCCTGGCTGCGATGAATTTCACTCTCGCAGATTTCGTTGATTGCCTTTAGCAGCGCGTCGACATCGACGCTGACTTCACGTTTGGCCGTATCGCTGTACTCTTTCGCGGTTTTCATCCTCATACCTCTCAACCGTTAAGGATACCGGGGGAGCGTACCCAAACATCAGATACGCACAACTTAAGTATAGACCGTCGATAAAACCCGCAATCGCGCGTGCACAGCGCTGCCAGAAAAAGGAATTTGTTCTACACTGGCACAAAGCCACAGGAGGAAAACTATGAAGGTGAATGATCGGGTTACAGTCAAAACGGACGGCGGTCCTCGTCGACCGGGCGTGGTACTGGCAATCGAAGAGTTTAGTGAAGGCACCATGTACCTGGTTTCGCTGGAAGACTACCCGCTCGGTATCTGGTTCTTTAATGAATCAGGTCATCAGGATGGTATCTTTGTGGAAAAAGTGGAGTGAGATGAGTTTCGCTGTTTGATTCTGACTGGTGGAGTCGCCACCAGTCAGAACGTCTTAGCGCATATTCACAAAGATACCATTGGTGACGTTATCCGTAAGCCTTACAACGTGATAGATAACTTGCTTATTATGCGTTTTAATCTTTCGTTTTATATTCCCCTTATGGGATGACACCGTCTTGGCTTTGATATTCATTTGATCTGATATCTGTATTGTTCCCTGACCCTCCATCCACATACGCAGCATGCTGGATTCGGTTCGACTTAATGATAATGTCGGCAGATTCACATCAATAGCAATATCTACTTCCTTTTTCAGAATATCGCCAAGTAGTTTATCCAGTGAGTCAGGTTTAATCGATTTAGAACTAATCAATAAATTTTTTCTGACGAGTAGATATTCATCAAAATGCACGTTGGCAATTGCCATAAACACAATAAATAATGTGCTGGGATGCTGATTAATGATTTGCTTTATTTGCTGGCTATTAGCAGGATCGTGGATAAAGCAGTCCTCATTAATAAACACCACAGCGGGTTGTTGAGAGACACAGGCGAGACTGAGTTCATCAACGTTGGAAATGTTGTTGATTTCCCTTTTTTTCACTCCCCGACTTACCAGATATCCGGTTAACCCTAGTCGGGTGTAACTGCATAAATCCATAATAATCGTTGACATGGCATACCCTCACTCAATGCGTAACGATAATTCCCCTTACCTGATTATTTCATCACAACTAAACGGAATAATAACGACCCAAGATGACGCTTTCGCTGTTTTTCAGGCGAATTTACTATCCCGTAAAGTTGCGTATAATTTGCCAGGAAACATCTTAAAGTAATGTGAATGTTGCGTTATGTGAGTGAGACAAAAACAAATAAGCCGCGACAGAGATATCCTGGTGGATGTTGTTACTTTTTAAATTTAGGACAATCCTTAGTAAAACAGGATAAAAAGTAAGGGTTATTATTTTCCAGGCATTTCGCTGACGATATCGGCCAGTAAATTAAAAATTTCACTGAATAATCGTTCGCAGAATGGCGCAATTAATGGCATTAGCGCCGCCATTAGTGAAATACCTACGGTCAGAGTGAGAGGAAAGCCGATGACGAAAACCGACAGCTGTGGTGCCATGCGATTTAACAAACCAAGTGCAAGGTTCAGCGTGAGCAGCAGCGTCATTACCGGCAGGGCCAGCATTAGCCCGTTGAGGAAAATCAGGCTGCCCGCCCGTGCCAGCGCGAGAAACGCATTGCTGTTCACCGGATTGCCGCCGATGGGCAGAGTATGAAAAGTATCTACCAGCAGCGAAATCAGCCATAAATGGCCGTTAAAGGTGAGGAACAGCAGCATGGCGAGCATGTCGATCAGTCGTGCCAGAACCGGCATATTCAGACGGCTACCGGGATCGAAGAACGTCGCGAAGGAAAGGCCCATTTGCAGGCCAATTAATTCCCCGGCGGTACGTACTGCGGCAAACGCAAACTGCATGGTGAAGCCTAATGCGATACCGATCAGGATTTGTTGCATTGCCTGCCAAAGCGCGCCAACAGAAAAGATGGGGACGTCAACGGCGGGAATCGATGGAGCGATAACGACGGTAATCATCAACCCCAGCCCCAGCTTTACCCGTTTGGGGATGGCTCGTTCACTGAGGATGGGGGCCGTTGAGATGAGCGCCAGTATGCGCAACAAAGGCCAGAAGTATAAATTCAGCCAGTGGAGCCACTCAACGCTGGACACCTGCAACATAACGTTGTCTACCCGATGATATAGGGGATATTGCTGAACAGCGTACGCACGTAGTCGAGCAGCAGGTTAAGCATCCACGGGCCAGCAACGATAATGGCAATAAACACCGCGACAATTTTGGGGATGAAGGACAGCGTCATTTCGTTAATCTGGGTCGCCGCCTGCAGAATACTGATGATAAGACCCGTGATGAGAGCGACCAACAGCAAAGGCGCAGCAAGGGCCAGGGCGACTTTCATCGCCTCTGTGCCCATCATCATGACCGATTCAGGAGTCATTTCGCGCCTCTAACTGTAAAAGCTTTGTGCCAGCGAGCCGACAAGTAGCTGCCAACCGTCTACCAACACAAACAGCATCAGCTTGAACGGCAACGCGATTGTGGCGGGCGGGACCATCATCATCCCGAGCGCCATCAACACGCTGGCGATCACCAGGTCGATAATCAGAAACGGAATAAAAATGGTAAAGCCTATCTGGAATGCTGTTTTCAGCTCACTGGTGACATAAGCGGGCAGCAAAATTCGCATCGGCACGGCTTCTGGTCCCTGTAACGGACCGCTGTTTGCTAAGCGCGCGAAGAGTGCCAGATCGGCTTCACGGGTCTGGCGCAACATAAACTCACGCAGCGGCTGGGCGCCTTTCTCCATGGCTTCCTGCATGGAGATCTTCTCTTCGCTGAACGGTTGGTATGCGTCAACGTAGATTTTATCGATCACCGGCGACATGATGAAAAAGGTCAAAAAGAGCGTCAGGCCCAGGAGCACCTGGTTAGGTGGTGCTGAGGGGGTACCCAGCGCATTTCGCAGTAGACCAAAAACGATGATGATGCGGGTGAAGCTGGTCATCATCAGCAAAATTGCAGGCAGGAACGTCAGCGAGGTGATGAACACCAGCGTCTGCACGGGTAACGTCCAGTTTTGTCCGCCGCCCGGCAAAGGCTGACTGACCAGACCCGGGAGTTGGGCGAGGGCAACGGGGCTGAAAAGCCACAAGCCTGCCAGCGTAAGGGATAACAAACGGCGCATCAGGATCTCCCAGGACGCTTCAGCAAACTCTTCATCATGGCCTGGAAATCCGCAGGGGAGGCCGTTTTTTCTTCTGCATCGGCAGGTGCCGGGGGCAGGGTGTGCAGGACGTTAATCTGCGAGGCTGTGACGCCCAGTACCAAACGGGCATCTTCGACCTCGACAATCACCACGCGCTCACGTGGACCCAGTGAGGTACTGGCCGTGACTTTCAGCCCGCGCGTACCGGCACTTTTGGGGGCAAACCCCAGACGTTTAATGACCCAAGCTGCCGCCAGGATCAAGACGATGATCCCGAGCAGCGCGCCGCTTACCTGCACCAGCGGTGAGCCGGGAACGGCGGCGGGTTGAGAAACGGTAGCCTGGGTATTCATGATTAACGGCTCAGGCGGCGCATACGTTCAGACGGGGTGATAATGTCAGTGATACGCACACCGTATTTATCCGCAACTACGACGACTTCGCCCTGGGCAATCAGATAACCGTTGATCAGAATATCCAGCGGTTCGCCTGCCAGACCATCCAGTGCGACAACCGAACCCTGCGTCAGACGCAGCAGCTCTTTGATGGTCATGCGGGTACGGCCCAGTTCGACGGTCAGCTTGACCGGAATGTCCATGATCAGGTCGATGTCCTGCAAAGCACCGCTGACGTCGCCGCCACCTAACTGCTGGAATACCGCATCGGCCGCACTTTTGGTGGGCGTGGTTTTTTGCTCGTTTAACGCGTCAGCCCACAGATCGTCCAATGCGCCAGTGTTCTCATCGGACGGATTATTCATATCACTCATTTGGGCTGTTCCTCATTCAGCGAATTCAAAATCGGGTTTATCAGATGTTCTACGCGTAACGCATACTGACCGTTTACGGTGCCATACTGGCTGGTCAGCACAGGCACGCCGTCCACATGAGCAATAATGCGGTCGGGTTTTTCAATCGGCAGTACATCGCCGGGTTTCAGTTTTAAAATCTGGGATAGCCGCAGCGGAATGTCGGCAAAGTTTGCCACCAGCTCCAGCTCAGAATGCTGAACCTGACGCACCAGATTATTGCGCCAGTTCTGATCTTCATTACGTGAGTTTTCCAGCGGCGGATTCACCAGCAGCTCACGCAACGGTTCAATCATGCTGAATGGCAGACAGATGTTAAATTCACCGGTCAGGTTGCCAATTTCAACGTGGAACGGGGTGTTCACCACAATGTCGTTCGGAGAGGTGGTGATATTGGTAAATTTCACCTGCATCTCCGAACGGACGTATTCCACTTCCAGCGGGTTGATGGCCTTCCAAGCGTCGCTGTAGCTTTCCAGCGCCAGCTTAAGCATGCGGTTGATAACGCGCTGTTCCGTGTGCGTAAATTCGCGACCTTCGACTTTCGTCGGGAAACGACCGTCACCGCCAAACAGGTTGTCTACGGCGATAAATACCAGACTCGGTGAGAACACCACCAGACCCGTACCGCGCAGCGGCTTCAGGTGGATTAAGTTCAGGTTGGTCGGAACCGGTAAGTTGCGCGCAAATTCATGGTATGGCTGGATACGGATCGCACCCACGGTAATATCCGGGCTACGGCGCAACAGGTTAAATAATCCCATTCGGAACTGGCGCGCAAAGCGTTCGTTAATGATCTCCAACGCCTGTAAACGCTCACGTACCACGCGACGCTGAGTGTTGGGATCATAAGGACGAATATCGCTTTCTTTTGCGATACCTGAAATGGGTTCGTCTTTGGTTTCGCTATCGCCGTTGAGCAATGCGTCGATTTCAGCCTGAGAAAGAATACTGTCGCCCATGTCTTTACCGCAGAATAAAAGCTGTATAAAGAACGTCGGTGACAACCTGTTTCGGCTGCCCAACAACGAGCGGAGTCGCCAGCGTCTCTTTGATGGCGGTAATCAGCTGTTGCTTACCTTCCTCGGTGGCGAGTGTGGCTGCATTCTGACGAGAGAACAGCAGCAACAAGCGGCTGCGCACTTCCGGCAGATATTCGTTAAGACGTGAACGTGTCGCCTCATCTTTCATGCGCAGCGTGATACCGATATACAGCACACGATCTGCATCACCCAGATTGACGGTAAAGGTATCCAGCGCAAAGAATACCGGGGCTGGCGGTGGAGGCGGTTCCGCTTTGACGCTGGCGGACGGCTGCTGCTGCATGCGCCAGTAGCTATAACCCGCAGTTGCGCAGGCGGCGAGGGTAATTAATACCAGCAGAGGGATCCAAATAGCGCGTTTACTTTTTTTGTTAATCGCGGAGTCAGTCATCAGATACGGGCTTCCTGTTTCGGTACAGCTTATGGGCTGATTATCCCGTGTCCTGTCCACGACAAAGCGTGGAAAAGACGCGGATAATCATGCTACCTCTGGCGTTAGGCGAAGATGTCTACTGCGCCATCGCCGCGGGCAGCGGCTTGCAGCGAGGCTGGGGTTGCCAGTATTGCGTCATCTTCAGCGGCAAAAATGTCTTGTCCTTGAGCGCGACCAGCCTGCTGTTGCTGCCCGGAAGACTGCTGATGGCCAGCGAAGCTTTCACTGCTGATGTTGCTTTGCCCCAGTTGAATTCCGCTTTCAGCCAACTGCGTACGCAGCATCGGTAATGCGGCTTCCAGTGCGGCGCGCACGTGACTGTGCGGTGATACCATTTGCAACTGCGCGAGGTTGTCGTCCAGCTTGAGGGAAATATGTACCTGACCCAGGTCCTGCGGATGCAGACGAAGTTCTGCGCTTTGCTGGCCCTGGCGCGTGAACAATGTGACGTGCTGGCTCAGCGATTGCTGCCATTCATGGCTACCTAACGGAGCGCTTAACACCGGCGTGGCCGTCGGTAACGGTTGTGCGTGTGTTTGTGGACCACTTAGCGGGGCCGCAGTCATGCCAATGCTGGTCGGTGACGGGGTGCTGTCGATTTCAGCTCTGGCGTTCGCCGCCGCCGTCAGCGGGGTTAGTGTTGGATTGTTTGCCTGATTAGCACCACCGCCAGCAAGTGTGACATCCGCTTTACCTTTTTTGGCATCACCCGGCAGCAATTCGTCTGCTTTATCAGTCGTCGCGCCGTGTACCGCGCCACGTGACAACACCGAAAGAGTGGCATCAACCGGGGCTGGTGCGCTGTCGACGGCAGGCGTAGCCAGTGGTTGTCCTGGTAGCATGGCGAACAACGCGCTTAGGTTGGCGAGATCGTCATCACTCAGCGAGGTGTTTTTTTCGTCCTGCTGAGCGACTTTGCCCAGCGTCGTCAGGGCATTAGCTTTCAGTGAAGGTGTGAGAGCAGACAACAGTTGCTGAGCGTCTGTCATGTCGGCAAGAGAAGCCTCGGTTTGTAGCTCCTGTTGCGCCAACAGATCGGTTAATTTGACCGACTGTGCGGCATCGCCATTTTTTTGCAGTAACCCTTTTTGCAGCTTACTGCTGGCCGCCTGTAAGTCGGCAAGCGACAGAGGTGCGTCTTTACCCTGCGCGTCGCCCGCACCTAATGCGCCAGCCAGCAGCGCTAAAAAATCCTCGGGTGAATCTACCGCTTTGCCTGACTGAAGACCTGCGGCTACGTCGGTGTCGGTGGTAATCAGTTGGGGTAAAGTAATCATTCGGGTTTCCTCATAGCTGCGCGCTGAGCAAATTCATCCATTTTTTTCTGATCCAGACGGTTTTCGGCCAGTAACGCCGCCGAGGTTTGTCTGTCCTGCAACGTCTGCCACGCCTGTAATCGTTGTTTTTTGTCGCGCCAACTGTTCAAAGCCATGTCCACTTTTTGCGTCCACTGATTGAGCTGTTGGCGGTGTTGCTCAATCGCTTTTTCCAGCGTCTGAATGAATTGCTGGTAGTTAATCCAGCGATTGCTTGTAATACCCTGGCCCATATCGGTATTCAGATTGTTGCGATACTCATGCTGATAATCGATCAGCATTTTTAACTGTTCTTCCGCCTGCTGACAGCCACGACGCATCTCTCCTAATAAGACAGCGGCGTCATCTACCTCTTTTTCAGCCAGGTCTTTCAGTGTTGCTAACGCACCATGTTGTGCCATGACCTATGCTCTCCTGCTTAATCACACACCAGGGAAAATCAGTTCTAAAGCTTGTAGAGAATCTTCCCAGTCAGCCCGTTCAAAGATGCCTTGCTGTAAGAACGCTTCCAGCTGTGGCCATAAGGCGATGGCTTTATCCAGCATCGGATCGCTGCCTTTGGCATACGCCCCCACGCTAACCAGATCGCGGTTACGCTGGAAGCTGGACAGCAACTGTTTAAAGTTGCGCACCCGTGCGTAGTGTTTTTCACTAATGAGCGCGGTCATGGCGCGGCTGATCGAGGCTTCAATATCGATGGCCGGATAGTGACCCGCCTCGGCCAGATGACGAGACAGCACAATGTGACCGTCCAGAATCGCGCGCGCGGAATCGGCAATCGGGTCCTGCTGGTCGTCACCCTCGGTCAGTACCGTATAAAACGCGGTGACTGAACCGCCGCCGTGAATACCGTTCCCGGCACGTTCAACCAGCGCCGGTAATTTGGCGAATACTGACGGCGGATAACCTTTGGTTGCCGGTGGCTCGCCTATTGCCAGGGCTATCTCACGTTGCGCCATCGCATAGCGGGTGAGGGAATCCATAATCAGCAATACGTGCTGTCCGCGATCGCGGAAATCTTCGGCGATGCGCGTGGCGTAGGCCGCGCCTTGCATACGTAACAGCGGCGAGACGTCCGCCGGAGCGGCAATCACTACCGAGCGTGCGCGACCGTCAGCGCCGAGAATATTTTCAATAAAATCTTTAACTTCACGGCCACGTTCGCCAATCAGGCCCACGACGATGACATCGGCCTGGGTATAGCGCGCCATCATGCCGAGCAGGACGCTTTTACCGACGCCGGAACCTGCGAAAAGCCCCATACGCTGGCCGCGACCTACGGTTAACAACGCGTTGATGGGGCGTACACCGGTATCCAGGACGTGTTCTATTGCGGTACGTTGCAGCGGGTTAAACGGCGGTGTAATCAGCGCGCCGGTTTCGGTGGTATCCGGGGCGGGCAGTCCGTCGAGCGGTTTGCCGCTACCGTCCAGCACCCGACCCAGCAGAGCAGGGCCAAGCGGTAATTGCTTCCCGCTTTGCAGACCTTCTCCGGCAATGTTCTTCGCGTATACGCGCGCGCCGGGCAGAACGCCTTCGACCTCTTCGAGCGGCATCAGAAACAGACGTTGACCGTTAAAGCCCACGACTTCACTTTCGACTTCCTGGGTTTCGTTGCCGTCCTGGCGTTCAATGACGCAGGTGGCACCCAGCGGCAGCTGTAACCCCGTGGCTTCCAGCACCAGCCCGGTGGCGCGGGTCAGACGACCGTAACGACGCACCGCAGGCAGCAGCGACATTTTCTCTTCGAAGTTGTCCAGCGTATTGAGCCAGCGAGTCAGGCGAGTGGTCATTACACGACTCCCGGCGCTGCCAGACGGCAGAGTTCTTGCCAGCGTGTGGCGACGCTGGCATCCAGATCGCCTTCGTCGGCTGAGACTTTACAACCGCCGTGATGCAGCGTGGGATCGCCGCGCAGCCGCCAGCCGTGCAGGCTGAGAGTGGCACCGAGCATCTCCTCAACACGCTGGAGATCGTCCGGATGTACGCGCAGCTGCGGTTTACCGCTAAACAGCGGTTCCTGTTGCAATAACTGTTGGATCTGCTTAATCAGCGCAGCGTTATCCACGATAGGCGTCTGACCAATCACCTGACGCGCAGCTTCCAGCGCCATTTGCATCAGGCGCGAGGCAATGACGCTGTCCAGTGCGTCCAGCGTATTCTGAAACTCGCTCACCAACTGCTGCATACGGGCATGAATCGGCGCATGCTGCGCGCGCGCCTGGTTCTGGCCTTGCTCCAGCCCTTGGCTCAGACCTTCCTGATAGCCTTGTTCATGACCCTTTTGTCGACCTTCCGCCAGCCCCGCGTTATACCCTTGCTCATGGGCCTGCATTTGCAGCTGTGCGAGCTGTTGTTCAAGCTGTTGCTCTGCGGAAAGCTCGGGTTCTTCCGTCTCTTCGGACAGCGGCGTTTCGCTGTGGTCGGCCAGCACGAACTCTGCCATCGGTGGGGCGAGATCGTCCGGAGTCCAGACTTTCCACGGCAGTTCGTTAGACATAGGTATCCTCGCCGCTGCCGATCACCATCTCGCCGGTTTCCGCCAGACGACGCACAATAAGCAGAATCGCTTTCTGTTCGTTTTCCACCTGCGACAAACGTACCGGGCCGCGGTTGGCGAGGTCGTCGCGCAGAATGTCGGCAGCACGTTGCGACATGTTGCGCAGGAACTTCTCGCGTAGCGGTTGTTCGGCACCTTTCAGCGCAATCAGCAGCGATTCGGAATCCACTTCCTGCAGCAGGCGCTGGATACTGCGATCGTCGACGTCCACCAGGTTTTCGAACAGGAACATCTCGTCGATAATTTTCTGCGCCAGTTCGCCGTCGAACTCGCGTACGGCGGTGATAACCGCTTCTTCCTGCTGGGTTTTCATCAGGTTGATAATTTCTGCCGCCGTTCTCACGCCGCCCATTTTGCTGCGCTTGAGGTTCTGGCCATCGAGCAGACCGTTCAGTACCTCGGTCAGTTCTGCCAGCGCGGCAGGCTGTACGCCGCCGAAGGTGGCGATACGCAGCATCACGTCGTGACGTAAACGCTCGTCGAACAGCGCCAGAATATCGGCGGCCTGGCCCCGTTTGAGGTGCACCAGAATGGTGGCGATAATCTGCGGATGCTCGTCGCGGATAAGGTCGGCGGCGCTTTGCGGCTCCATAAAGTTGAGCGTTTCAATGCCGCTGGTGGTATCGCGGGTTTCCAGAATATCTTCCAGCAGGCTGGAGGCGCGTTCCTCGCCCAGCGCTTTCACCAGCACGGAGCGCAGATATTCGTTGGCGTTGATATTCAGCGCGGCAAACTGTTCTGCTTCTTGCTCAAATTCGGCCAGCACTTCCGTCAACTGTTTGTTGGAGATCTGGCGTACGTTCGCCATCGCTGTACTCAGCGCCTGAACTTCGCGCGTGGAAAGGTGTTTAAACACCTCAGCAGCGCGATCTTCGCCAATGGTCATCAGCAGGATGACGCTTTTATCGGTACCGGTAAGGGCATTACTCATGATCGTTACTCATCCACTGGCGAATGACCAGCGCCACGACGCGCGGATCGTTATCTGACATTTCACGAATACGCTGGCTCATCACTTCTGCACCCAGACGCTGATTCGTACGACGCTGCTGGGTCTGCTCGTCTTTGCTGAGGCGAACTTCTACCGCTTCTTCGGTTTCCTGACGGATCCGCGTTTGTTCTTGTACCGCTTTTGCTTCTTCGCTGCGGCGAACCAACTGCGGGCGAACAGCTTTGCGCCACAGGATCCAGGCAACAAGCAGAACCAGCAACCAACGGCCTGCGGTCATCAACTGATCAATAAAGAACGGCTGTTTCCAGAACGGCAGCTCGCCAATGGAATCGTCGGTCGCCGTGAACGGAGAGTTCACCACGTTCAGGGTATCGCCACGTTTGTCGGAGAAGCCCATCGCTTCGCGGGTCAGGTCCTCAATCTGTTTCATCTGATCGGCGGTTAACGGCAGTGGTTTGCCGTCCGGCAACGTTTTATAGTTGACCACCACAGCCACCGAGAGACGCTGCACATCGCCGACGTTCATTTTGGTGTGGCGAATGGTACGGTCGACTTCATAATTGCTGGTTTCATTGCGCTGCGTACTGCGTGGACCGGCATTATTGCTGTTATTTGCCGTCTGCGTGGTTTGCGCATTTTGCTGATTAGCCGGAGGGTTGGCGATTGGCGCGGTATTCGCCGGTGCTGGTTGATTGGACAACGCGCCCGGTACGCCGCCCGGCGCTCCGCTACCGATCTGCTCACTGACGTTTAACTGGCGTGAACGCAGCACGGCCTGGGAATCATCACCGTTTGGACGGTACTGTTCTTCGGTTTGCTCTTTATTAGCAAAATCCAGCTGCGCGGTGACCTGCGCATGTACGTTACCGTTGCCGACAATCGGCGACAGGATCGATTCGATACGGCGTTGAACGCGGCCTTCGACATCGCTGGCGTATTTCAACTGCGCATCGTTAAGATCGCGGCTGCTGGTGTTCGACTGAGTTAGCAGATGACCCGCCTGGTCGACCAGCGTAACGTTGCCCGGCGGTAACCCGGCGACAGCGCTGGAAACCAGATGCGTAACTGCACTGATTTGACCTTCATCCAGTGCGCGCCCCGGCTCAAGATTCACGGTCACGGAGGCCGAAGGCGCTTTTTGCTCACGCACAAACAGCGACGGTTTAGGCATTGCCAGATGCACGCGGGCGCGTTTTACCGGTCCCAGCGTTTCAATGGTACGGGCTAATTCACCTTCCAGCGCACGCTGGTAGTTGACCTGCTCGCTAAACTGGCTGATACCAAACTTTTCCTGATCCAGCAGTTCAAAACCAACGGCGCCGCCTTTCGGCAGGCCTTGCTGCGCCAGACGTAAGCGCAGTTCGTGGACTTTATCGGCAGGAACTTCTATAGCACCGCTTCCCTCTGTAAAACGATAGGGAACGTTCATCTGCGTCAGTTGGGTGACAATCGCGCCACCATCCTGATCGGAAAGATTGCTGAACAGCGTGCGATAGTCAGGCGCTT
>NZ_SZWU01000017.1:90914-93624 GCF_005280935.1 Citrobacter sp. wls757
GCAGGCGGTTTAACCACTCGAGAGGTTTAAGCTGGGTTGCAGTCGATGCTGTCGCACTCATCTCGCACCTCGTGGCTTATCGTGGACGGCGTTTTTTGCAAAGTGGAACAAGACTCACTCCCGGGTCAGCAAACTCGAAAAATTGACGGTCTCATTATTTGCGGTTTCGAATTTTTCTATGCGTTAAAAACCGTGGTTTTTTATCGTTATTTAACGCCTTTATCTTATTGACTAACTGGTAATCTCAGCTACGTAAAAAATCATCCAGGGGATCAGAATGTCGGCAATACAGGGGATTGAAGGGGTCATCAGCCAGTTACAGGCCACGGCGATGTCAGCAAAAATGCAGGATATGCAGCCACAACCGACCGTGAGTTTTGCCGGACAACTGCATGCGGCGTTAGACAGAATCAGCGATGTGCAAACCGCGTCCCGTACGCAGGCTGAGAAATTTACCCTGGGTGAGCCGGGTATTGCGTTAAATGATGTGATGACAGATATGCAAAAAGCGTCGGTATCGATGCAGATGGGTATTCAGGTGCGTAACAAACTGGTGTCGGCGTATCAGGAAGTCATGTCGATGCAAGTGTAGGGGCAACATGGAGAGAATGTTTGCCGGATAAGCGCAGTGTCATCCGGCAACCAGTTACTTCTGAATCAAATAGCGGATCGTTGGACCATCCTGCTGAATATCCAGCACCGTATAGCCGTGATTACGCGCATCCAGTGGAATATTGTTGATTGACTGCGGGCAATCGCTCACCACTTCCAGAATTTCACCTTTCTTCAATTGCGGCACCGCTTCCAGCGTGGCTACAGCCGGGTATGGACACGGTTCGCCGACCATATCGAGACGATAATCAGGCACGATATTTTTCATACAGACTCCTTGGCAGGCGTCAGCCCTGCGCGACGGAAGAAACGTTTTTCCCAGCCGATAATGAGCATCAGCGCGGCAAACAACAGCAGATAGGTCACCAGCAGACCGCCGAGCGGACCGAAGGTGTTGAGCAGATTCACTTTGTCCCAGTTGGTGGCAAGCGCGGGAGCAAAATCATCCCAGTAGTAGGCCAGAATGGTCGAGCCAATAACGTTGCCCAGACCAACCCACCAGTAATGCACCTGGCCTTCAACGGCGCGGTACATCCAGCCGGTTTCACATCCGCCCGCTAAAACGATGCCAAAGCCGAACAGCAAGCCGCCAATCACCGCATTCGGACCCGCCCACATGATTTTAGGCTCGACGCCCAGTTGCACGTAGCTAAAAATACCGATGGCGCTGACCGCCATCCCGAAGATGATCGCTTTTGCCATGTGGGTGCGACCGGAAATCCACAGGTCGCGGAAGGCGGAGGTGAAGCAGATTTGCGCCCGTTCAATCAGCAGTCCGAACCCAACGCCGAACAGCATCGCCAGACCGAGTTTGGGTTTATCCATCGCGGTGAGTAGCGCCCAGCCGATCATGGCGATAAACACCAGCATGCCCAGGCGGAAACGGCGACGGGCCTGATCCGGCTTTTGCGTTAACGGCGAAGCGGCGGAGACTTTCTGCATTTTGACCGGAATACGAAACATTGGCAGAAGGGTAAAGCGTGCACCAAACCATGAGCCAATAGCTGTGGCCAGCGCAAAAAACCAGGCGTGTAGCGAGAACTGCGGAATGCCGGTGAAGAATGCGGCCAGGTTACAGCCCATTGCCAGCCGTGCGCCGAATCCGGCGATTGCCCCGCCGACTATCGCCTGCATAATGCGCACTCGACTGCGCGGCATGCGTAACTTGACGTTGTTGGCCCACAGTGCGGCAGCAAAACAGCCGCCGAACATACCGAGGATCATCATGCCGTCGATGCGAGTCAGGGGCGAGCCTTCGAGATGGATCAGCTTGTAGTATCCCCACTCTTCGGCGTGCACACCAAACAGTTGCAGGATTTGACCACCCCAGCGGGTGAATTCACCGGTAACGGCCCAGAAGGTTCCCGTAATGCCGAAATAGTAAGTAGAGAGAATACCCGCTGCGATAACCGCAGGGGCGGGGGCCCAAAATTTAATCAACCAGGCCTGTTTGAAGTGTTGCCATGACATGCGTTGTGCCTCTGAACTCAGAAGGTATGTAACAAGAAGTGTGGATACTACACCGTTCAGAATTTTTGACTATGAGTAATAAGAGGTAATACCGTCTGGATCAATCTTTCTCAACGCTGCCGAAAGGCTGGCGACATCAGGCCTTTAATGCCACAATCCCATTTTCTTCGCATGCAGGATGAATGATGAAAAAATTAGCAATCGTTGGTGTATTTCTGGCGCTTACCGGATGCGCCGAAGTAGAAAATTATAACGACGTGGTGAAAACGCCAGCGCCGGCCGGTCTGGAAGGATACTGGCAGTCAAAAGGTCCGCAACGCAGCCTGGTGAGTCCGGAAGCTATTGCCAGCCTGGTGATAACGAAAGAGGGCGATACGCTGGATTGTCGCCAGTGGCAGCGGGTAATCGCGCTGCCGGGGAAACTGACGATGCTCTCTGGCGATCTCACCAACGTGACGGTGAAACGCGAGCTGTACGAGATCGAGCGCGAAGGCAATACGCTGGAATATGACGGTATGACGCTGCAACGGGTGGATCGCCCGACGCAGGAATGTGCTGACGCGTTAAAGAAAACGCCGCTGGCCACACCGCTGCCATAAACCGTACGCCCCGGTAGCCAGCGGCCACC
>NZ_SZWU01000017.1:93677-95035 GCF_005280935.1 Citrobacter sp. wls757
TCAATCACCCACACGCTGACGCCCCCACCGTTACAATAAAACGTCGCTTCGCCGTTTTCATCGGTGACCACGCTTTCTTCACGATTTCCCAGATAGTCACGCCAGGTTTTATTGCCATAATTGGCGCCGAGATTGATGGTCTTTTCTCCGTCATCGCCGTTAGACAACACCACCACACAGCCGGGATCCTCGTCCGTGCCGCTGCGACTAAAAGCGATACAGTTAGGGTGGTCGAAAAAGAGCGTCTGTACCCCATGCGCGAAGCGCTGGCGCGCGAGGATCAGTTCATCAAGCTGTTCAATGATCGGCATGTCGATAGGATAGATTTCGCCATCGCCGCCGGTGTCTTCGTAATGCGCTCCGTAGAGGTCAGGGTAAAACACCGACGGTACGCCGTTTTCGCGCAACAGGATCAGCGCATAGGCCAACGGCTTAAACCACGGTTCGACAGGGGCTTCGAGTGCCTGCAATGGCTGGGTGTCGTGATTGGCAACCAGCGTGACGGCATGAAACGGATCGGCCTCCACCAGAGTGTCGGTGAAAATCTGGCTCATGTCGTAATCGCGGCCCTGACGGGATGCTTCGTGGAATTTCATCTGCAAAGGGGCGTCGAACAGCATGGTTTTCCGCTCCACCTGATTAATGTAGGTTTGCAGCTTATCGACTTCATGGGACCAGTATTCCGCCACAATAAACAGCGGCTTGGGTGCAACCTCCTGCACGTGCTCAATCCACTCTTTGTAAAACCATGCCGGAATATGTTTCACGGCATCTAAACGAAAGCCGTCGCACTGGGTTTGCTCCATTACCCAACGCGCCCAGTATTTGAGTTCCTCAGTCACCGCGTGATTGCGAAAATCAATGTTTTCGCCCATCAGATAATCAAAATTACCCAACTCATCATCGACCTGATCGTTCCAGCCTTCTCCGGTGTAATCGTTAACGATTTTAAAAATCCCGTCTTCGGTTGGGTTCTCGATATGGTCAATGCCGCTGAAGCATTTAAAGTCCCAAATGAATTGCGAGTACTGGCCAGCGCGGGCAGGGAAGGTATAGCGCGTCCAGCCTTCGCACTCGACAATCTCATCATCTATTTGCGTGCGATCTTCGGCGTTAACCCGCTGGACGCGGATCTTTTCTTTCTCATCAGCGCCCATTTTGTGGTTAACCACCACGTCCAGCAGTACGGCAATATCATTGTGCTTAAGTGCGTCAATCGCCGCCAGCAGCTGGTTTTTATCGCCGTATTTGGTGGCAACGGTTCCCCTCTGGTCAAACTCGCCCAGGTCAAACAGATCGTACGAGTCATAGCCAACGGAATAGCCGCCGGACGCACCTTTATAGGCGGGGGGCAGCCA
>NZ_SZWU01000017.1:95073-121162 GCF_005280935.1 Citrobacter sp. wls757
CATATTGATGCCGATATCATTGAGTCCGCCTGCGCGTTCGGCAAGCTCGGGCCAGAGTTGACCGCCATCAGGGTAATACCAGTGGAAGTACTGCAATAACGTGGGATTTTTCATCTTCCGTGCTCCAGAAGTCGTTTGGCCGACCTCTGGAGTATGGAAGATAATTCAGACGAGACGGGAAATTATTGTGGCGAGGTGGGGGCGTCGGGTACCAGCAGCATACCGGAAAGACGACCATAGGCGTTATTCAGCGTCTTTTGGCGTGTCGACTGACCGATGAGATTACTGAGTTCATCCAGACGCTGCTGCAACAACGTTTTAAGTAATTGTTCGTTATCCAGCGTCTGTTTAATATACCCGGCCACTAAGTCCTGAATACTTCGCGTAATGCCCGGTGGAGTTTGCTCTTCCATGACCACTTCAATACTTTGCAGATAGGTAACTTCCTGTTCCAGTAAAAGGTCCCATTCACCGCGCTGCGCCAGTTCCAGCAGCGAGTGACTGAGTAGCGCGATGCGCTGCCAACGGTTGATAAACTCCACGGCTGAGGTCATTAACGAGACTCCTGGGACGACGCTTTCGGTGAGATCTGTTTCCAGGCATCTGCAATGTTGCCGAGTAACTCTTCGACTTCTTCAATGGCCTGACAATCATTACGCAAGTTAGCTTGCAGTAAACGGCGGATCATATAGTCATACAGCGAGGACAGGTTGGTGGCGATTTCACCGCCAGTTTCCTGATCCAGGCCTGCTTTCAGGCCATTGTCGATAATGTTAATGGCTTTGCTTAAGGCCTCGCCTTTGGCGACGATATCACCCTGTTGCATAAACAGGCGAGCGCGCACGAGGGCGCTGTTCGCGCCATCAAACAACATTTCAATCAACTGATGTGGGCTGGTGCTCATCACGCCACTCTCTATGCTGATCTGTGCATAGGCTTTGGTACCGCTCGCGGTATACATGCTTACCTCGTGTTATCAGGAATTACTCATCGCCGTAAATTGCTGGCCCAGATAGTTACTGGTGCTATTCAGCTTACTCATCATGCTATCAAGCTGGGTAAACTGTGCTTTGTAGCGCGCGACGGTATCGTCGATGCTGTTGCTGACGGCCAGATACTGTTTGGTCAATTTTTTCAGCGTGGCGTTAATATTGTCCTGGGCAACGTCAATAATGCCGTCATCGGCCAGGTAACCTTTTACTTCGGTGGCGATTTTGGTGGTAATACCGGTTTCTTTACCGTCACCAACCAGTAATTGACGAGTTGCTGCGGTGTTATCTTTCAGCGCTTTTTCCAGCTTGGATTCGTCAATTTTCAGCTTGCCTGAGGTACCATCAGTGGTAATACCGATTTCACCCAACGTTTTGAATGCGCCGTCGCTGGCACCATTGGAAAACTGGGCACGTATCCCTGTCTGAATAGTGCGTACAGCGCTATCGCCGAGTAATGCACCATTATTCGTGTCCTGGGTTTCGGCACCTGGATCAACTTCAGTGTATTTGGTCAGCGTTGAGAACGTATCCAGTAGCGAGTTATAGGCATCAACCCAACTTTTGATCGCTTCTGTTGCTTTATCATTACTCTTGGTGACAGTGATCCGCGCGTCGGTCACTTCTTTAGTCAGATTCAGTGTCACACCCTGCGGGGCATCGGTAATGGTGTTGCTTGGGCGTTCAATATCAATACCGTTAACTTTCAACAGCGCATTTTTGGCTTCCACCAGCTGTTTCATATTTCCGCTGCCGGCGGTGCTGTCGTATGCCAGTAAGTCATTAAGCTTACTGTCGCCGCTGACGGAAATGGTCATCTTATTATCGACACCGCTATCGGCCGTTAATACCAACTGATAATCATTTTCTTTAACTTTAACGATACTGGCGGAAATACCGCTGTCGGCGTCGTTAATGGCATCACGGATCCCTTCCAACGACGTTTGGTCTTTGCTGAGTTTAATTTCCAGAGGTTCTTTGCGGCCTTTTTGCTCAATCTTAATTGTGCGGTTGTCGGAGGAGGTGTCACCTAATGCTTCCTTCGTTGAGCTGATTCCACTTTTGGTACTTAATGATTGCGCCTGCGCCAGCTGCGTTACGCTGATGAGATAAGTCCCGGGCGCTGCACCGGCAGAAGTCGAAACTGTCAGATCTTCTGTACTGCTGGTTACAGTAGTGCTTTTAAACAGATCGGCGCTATTTAGCGTGGTGTTTGCCGTCTGGAATTTTTCCAGCGCGCTTTTCAGCGTGCCGTAGGCGGTTAATCTTGCCGTATTCGAACTCTGCTGTTGAGTAATTGGAGTTAAACGTTTTTTTTCAGCAGTAGTTAAGTTTGTCAGCAATGTATCCAGTGGTAAGTTTGAGCCGACGCCCAATGATGTAAATGAAGGCATGCCTAATTCCTTGTGATTGCAAACAGTAGTTAAGCGGGTTATCGGCAATCTGCGCGCAAAGTTTAATAATAGTTTTGCAAAAATAATGCCCAGAATAGTGACATATAAAGAGGGTATTTCAGGGGCTAAGAAAAAAGCGGGCGGAAAGTAAAAATTTTCTAAAGTTCGAATTTAAGGTGCCGATACATGGGTTACGGTGAGAAACCGTGGGCAACAGCCCAATAACATCAAGTTGTAATTGATAAGGAAAAGATCATGGCACAAGTCATCAATACAAACAGCCTGTCGCTGTTGACCCAGAACAACCTGAACAAATCTCAGTCTACTCTGAGCTCCGCTATCGAACGTCTGTCCTCTGGTCTGCGTATCAACAGTGCGAAGGACGATGCTGCTGGTCAGGCGATCGCAAACCGTTTCACCGCTAACATCAAAGGTCTGACTCAGGCTTCCCGTAACGCTAACGACGGTATCTCCATCGCGCAGACCACAGAAGGCGCGCTGAACGAAATCAACAACAACCTGCAGCGTGTGCGTGAACTGACCGTTCAGGCAACAAACGGTTCTAACTCAGACAGCGACCTGACCTCTATCCAGAACGAAATCACCCAGCGTTTGGGCGAAATCGACCGTGTTTCCGGTCAGACTCAGTTCAACGGCGTGAAAGTACTGGCTCAGGATAACACTCTGAAAATTCAGGTTGGCGCTAACGACGGTGAAACCATCGCTATCGACCTGAAAAAAATCGATACTCAGAGCTTGGGTGTTGCTGACTTCCGTGTTAACGGTGCGCAGAAAGCCACTGCCAGCGACCTGGTCTCCAAGTTTGGTGCGACCGGTACTGATAACTACAGCGGAAAAGTTAAAATTGGTGCCGCTCCTGCTGCAGATGTTACTAACATCACTGTTGATGTCAAAACTCAAGGCGTACAGGTTGGCGGTAAAGACATGTACGTTAGTGCCAAAGATGGTGGCTTAACAGACAATGCCACTGAAGCAAATACTGCTTCAACTATTTACACAACAACAGCTACTACGAATGGAAGTGCTGTAAGCCTTGCTGCATTAGGTGCTGGTGCTAAAGTCGGCGACAAATTTACATTTGATGGCATGGAGTTTACCAAATCGACTCCAGATGCAGACCCAGCTAAAGCAGTTAATGGCGACGGTGCCTATACTGCCAAAGTGGATGGAAAAACAGTTACTTTCACTATTTCTGGTTCAACTGATACTTCTGGTACTGCTGCTAAAGTTGCTACTGACGTTGCACTTCGTGTATCTCAGAATGGCACTCTCACCACGAGTGCAACTACTGCAAACAAAGCGGCCTCTGTTTCTGATCTGCAACAGGCTAACGCAACCAAAACAGGTAGCACTCTGAAGGTTAGTGGCGCAACTTACAACGTTGATATTGATGGCAATGTTGCCACTGGCGGTAAAACCATGTATGTCACTACCGATAAAAACGGTAGCCCTAAACTGGTTAACGAAGACGTTGCTAAAGCCAGCACCAGCACTAAAGATCCGCTGGCTGTACTGGATAAAGCCCTGGCGCAGGTTGATGCACTGCGTTCTGACCTCGGTGCGGTGCAGAACCGTTTCGATTCCACCATCACCAACCTGGGTAACACCGTTAACAACCTGACTTCTGCACGTAGCCGTATCGAAGATGCTGACTACGCGACCGAAGTGTCCAACATGTCTAAAGCACAGATCCTGCAACAAGCAGGTACCTCTGTACTGGCACAGGCCAACCAAGTTCCGCAGAACGTTCTGTCTCTGCTGCGTTAATTTACGCTTACTACACAAACCCCGCTCCGGCGGGGTTTTTTATATTTAGCTTTACCCGTAACCCCTAAATAACCCCCCATTTCACCCACTATTCACCCGATTAAAACCCCTGCAGAAACGGATAATCATGCCGATAACTCATTTAACGCAGGGCTGTTTATCGTGAATTCACTGTATACCGCTGAAGGTGTAATGGATAAACACTCGCTGTGGCAGCGTTATGTACCGTTGGTGCGTCACGAAGCATTGCGCCTTCAGGTGCGTTTGCCGGCGAGCGTAGAACTGGATGACCTGCTACAAGCGGGCGGCATCGGGTTATTGAATGCCGTTGACCGATATGACGCTTTGCAAGGAACGGCATTTACCACTTACGCAGTGCAGCGTATTCGTGGAGCAATGCTGGACGAACTACGTAGCCGGGATTGGGTGCCGCGTAGCGTTCGGCGCAATGCTCGCGAAGTGGCACAGGCGATGGGACAACTGGAGCAGGAATTAGGGCGCAACGCGACGGAAACCGAAGTGGCGGAGCGTCTGGCTATTCCTGTGCAAGAGTATCGTCAGATGTTGCTCGATACCAATAACAGCCAACTCTTCTCTTATGACGAGTGGCGGGAAGAGCATGGCGATAGTATTGAGCTGGTGACGGAAGAACATCAGCAGGAAAACCCGTTACAACAGCTTCTTGAGGGTAACCTCCGCCAGCGCGTGATGGACGCGATCGAGGCGTTGCCGGAGCGTGAAAAGCTGGTGTTAACGCTGTACTACCAGGAAGAGCTGAATCTAAAAGAGATTGGCGCGGTACTGGAAGTCGGGGAATCACGGGTCAGCCAGTTGCACAGTCAGGCCATCAAACGTCTACGCACCAAGCTGGGTAAGCTATAGGGGTACATCATTACCCCTGAACAATGCCGCATTACGAATTGACTACCAGGAGTTCTCATGACGGTGCAGCAATCAAAAAGACGGCCTCTAAGCCGCTACCTCAAAGATTTCAAACACAGCCAGACGCATTGCGCCCATTGCTTTAAGTTGCTCGACCGGATCACGCTGGTTCGTCGCGGGCAAATTGTGAATAAAATCGCCATCGCTCGACTGGACACTTTGTTGGATGAAGCCGAGTGGGAGCAGGAGAAAAAAGAGTGGGTGGCACTGTGTCGTTTTTGCGGTGATTTGCATTGCAAAGAGCAGAGCGACTTTTTCGATATTATCGGTTTTAAACAGTTTTTATTTGAGCAGACCGAAATGAGTCACGGCACGGTACGTGAATACGTTGTCCGCCTGCGTCGCCTCGGAAATCACCTGACCGAACAAAATATCTCTCACGATCTGCTGCAGGAAGGGTTCCTCGACGAAAACCTTGCCCCGTGGCTGCCGGAAACCAGCACCAACAATTACCGCATCGCCTTACGTAAGTATGAGCAGTTCAAAGCCCATACGCATATAGGGCATATGCAGAAATCCTCCTGGACAGCCAGTTCTGATATATATTAAAAACGAATAAGGTGTAACAGAGTCGTGTTTGTGGAACACAGCAAACGCTTTACACTGTAGTCATAAATGATAGTCACTAATGACAATATTCGGGGTAACTATGAAATTAGCACTTCTGGGACGTCAGGCTCTGATGGGTGTAATGGCTGTTGCACTTGTCGCTGGAATGAGCGTAAAGACTTATGCAGATGAAGGTCTGTTAAATAAAGTTAAAGAGCGCGGCACGCTGCTGGTGGGCCTGGAAGGGACCTATCCCCCGTTTAGTTTTCAGGGCGATGACGGCAAGCTGACCGGTTTCGAAGTGGAGTTTGCTGAGGAACTGGCCAAGCACCTTGGGGTGAAAGCTAACCTGAAGCCGACCAAGTGGGACGGTATGCTGGCCTCTCTTGATTCCAAGCGCATTGACGTGGTCATCAACCAGGTGACCATCTCTGACGAACGTAAGAAAAAATACGATTTCTCTACCCCGTATACGGTTTCTGGTATTCAGGCGCTGGTGAAGAAAGGTAATGAAGGCGTTATTAAGACCGCTGCCGATCTGAAAGGTAAAAAAGTCGGCGTTGGTCTGGGCACCAACTATGAAGAGTGGCTGCGCCAGAACGTGCAGGGCGTGGATATTCGTACCTATGATGATGACCCGACCAAATACCAGGATCTGCGTGTAGGCCGTATCGACGCCATTCTGGTTGACCGTCTGGCAGCGCTGGATCTGGTCAAGAAAACCAAGGATACGCTGGCTGTGACCGGTGAAGCATTCTCCCGCCAGGAGTCCGGTGTGGCGCTGCGCAAAGGCAATGAAGATCTGCTGAAAGCGGTTGATGCGGCCATTGCTGAAATGCAGAAAGACGGTACGCTGAAAGCCCTGTCTGAAAAATGGTTTGGGGCGGATGTGACGAAATAATCGTCATCCGGATAAAAAAGGCGCCTTTAACAGCGCCTTTTTTTATTTCATTGCGCCTGAACGTGCATAATAAAAAGAACATCACAACAACGAATACCGGAGGCTGTATGCCGCTGCATAATTTAACGCGCTTTCCACGTCTGGAATTTATTGGCGCGCCAACGCCGCTCGAATATCTTCCACGCTTCTCCGACTACCTCGGGCGCGATATTTTCATCAAACGCGATGACGTCACGCCGATGGCTATGGGCGGCAATAAGCTGCGTAAGCTGGAATTCCTGGCCGCAGACGCACTGCGTGAAGGTGCTGATACGCTGATAACCGCGGGTGCCATCCAGTCTAACCATGTTCGCCAGACGGCGGCGGTAGCGGCTAAGCTTGGCCTGCACTGCGTGGCGCTGTTGGAAAATCCGATTGGCACTACTGCGGAAAACTATCTCACCAATGGCAACCGTCTGCTGCTGGACCTGTTTAATACGCAAATCGAAATGTGCGATGCGCTGACCGACCCGAATGCGCAGCTTCAGGAACTGGCGACGCGCATTGAAGCACAGGGCTTCCGCCCGTATGTGATCCCCGTTGGTGGTTCTAACGCCCTGGGCGCATTGGGTTATGTGGAAAGCGCGCTGGAAATTGCCCAGCAGTGTGAAGGGGCCGTTGCGCTTTCTTCTGTTGTGGTGGCATCGGGCAGCGCGGGAACGCACGCCGGGCTGGCCGTGGGCCTGGAACAACTGATGCCAGACGTCGAGCTTATCGGCGTGACCGTCTCGCGCAGCGTCGCCGATCAAAAGCCCAAAGTAGTAACGTTACAGCAGGACATTGCCCGCGAACTGGAACTGACGGCCTCGGCGGATATCCTGTTATGGGACGATTATTTTGCGCCGGGCTACGGTACGCCAAACGAAGAAGGCATGGAGGCGGTAAAACTGCTGGCGCGCCTGGAAGGCATTTTGTTGGATCCGGTGTATACCGGTAAGGCGATGGCGGGTTTGATTGACGGCATCAGCCAGAAGCGCTTCAAAGACGAAGGACCAATCCTCTTTATTCATACCGGTGGGGCACCTGCACTGTTTGCCTACCATCCTCACGTGTAACAACCAGGTCGAAAAACGCTAATGCATGAAAGTATCCAACTGGTAATTGATTCTCTGCCGTATCTGCTCAAAGGCGCGGTTTTTACGCTGCAACTGAGTATCGGCGGGATGTTTTTTGGCCTCGTGCTGGGGTTTATCCTGGCGTTGATGCGTCTGTCGCCGCTGTTGCCTGTGCGCTGGCTGGCGCGTTTTTATATCTCTATTTTTCGCGGAACACCGCTAATTGCCCAACTGTTCATGATCTATTACGGTCTGCCGCAGTTTGGTATTGAGCTTGATCCCATCCCGGCGGCGATGATTGGCTTGTCGCTGAATACGGCGGCCTACGCTGCGGAAACTCTGCGTGCGGCAATCTCTTCCATCGATAAAGGGCAGTGGGAGGCAGGTGCCAGTATTGGTATGACGCGCTGGCAGACCATGCGCCGGGCAATCCTGCCGCAGGCTGCGCGCGTTGCGTTGCCGCCGCTGAGCAACAGCTTTATCAGTCTGGTGAAAGATACCTCTTTGGCCGCCACTATTCAGGTACCGGAACTGTTCCGTCAGGCGCAGCTGATTACCTCGCGTACGCTGGAAGTCTTTACGATGTATCTGGCGGCCTCGTTGATTTACTGGGTGATGGCGACGGTACTTTCTGCACTGCAAAACTATTTTGAAGAACAACTGAACCGCCAGGAGAGAGAGCCGAAATGAGTGCTATCGAAGTCAGAAACCTGGTCAAAAAATTTCATGGGCAAACGGTGCTGCATGGGATCGATCTTGACGTCAAACCTGGTGAAGTAGTAGCGATTATTGGGCCGAGCGGATCGGGCAAAACCACGCTGCTGCGTAGCATTAATTTGTTGGAGCAACCGGAGGCGGGCACTATTAAAGTGGGTGAGATTACCATTGATACCGCGCGTTCGTTGACTCAGCAGAAAGGGCTGATTCGTCAGTTACGTCAGCACGTCGGTTTTGTGTTTCAGAACTTTAATTTGTTCCCGCATCGGACGGTGCTGGAAAACATTATTGAAGGGCCGGTGATAGTCAAAGGTGAACCAAAAGCTGAAGCGACAGCTCGTGCGCGTGAATTGCTGGCGAAAGTCGGGCTAGCAGGTAAAGAAACCAGCTATCCGCGGCGTTTATCGGGCGGACAGCAGCAGCGCGTAGCGATTGCCCGGGCACTGGCGATGCGACCTGAGGTTATTTTATTTGATGAACCTACCTCAGCGCTTGACCCTGAACTGGTTGGCGAGGTGCTGAATACCATTCGCCAGTTGGCGCAGGAAAAACGCACCATGGTAATTGTGACGCATGAAATGAGCTTCGCTCGCGATGTTGCCGATAGAGCGATATTTATGGATCAAGGACGGATAGTGGAGCAGGGACCAGCAAAATCCTTATTCACGCATCCGCAGCAGCCGCGTACCCGCCAGTTTCTTGAGAAGTTTTTGATGCAATAAATAGTGCATATAGCACTCGTCGGAATTGTTTCTGGCGAGTGCTGTTCGCATAACTATTTATAATTATTGCTTTATTATTAATGCTTGAATCTGTTACTTCCTTCCACTGTTGAGTAATACTCAAGTAATTCTTCATTTGTCCGATAATTTGCATATATAAAATACATTTATGTGTTAGCTTGTTTCATATGTTTGGATGATTATCAATCTCAGGGGCATTACCACTTAGTATGCAGGATCATGATTTCTTCACCTGGCGACGGAGCATGCTGTTACGCTTTCAGGAAATGGCGACGGCAGAGGATGTCTATACGGAATTACAACAACAGACGCAGCACTTAGAGTTCGACTTTTACGCGCTCTGTGTTCGTCATCCGGTACCTTTTACCCGACCTAAAACGTCTCTTCATACGACCTATCCCAAAGCATGGGTGGCGCATTATCAGTCCGAAAATTATTTCGCCATTGATCCGGTGCTGAAACCTGAAAACTTCAGTCAGGGGCATTTACCCTGGAACGATACTCTGTTTCGCGATGCGCAACCTTTGTGGGACGCCGCACGCAATCACGGTTTACGCAAAGGGATGACGCAATGCTTAATGTTGCCTAATCGGGCGTTGGGTTTTTTATCGGTATCGCGTGCAAGTATTCGTAACAGTCGCCTTGCGAGCGATGAAGTGGAGCTCAGGATGCAGCTTCTGGTGCGGGAAAGCCTGTCTGTACTGACGCGGCTGGAAGATGACATGGTTATGGCGCCAGAAATGCGCTTTAGCAAGCGGGAAAAGGAAATATTGAAATGGACGGCGGAGGGGAAGACCTCTTCTGAGATAGCCATCATTCTGTCGATTTCTGAAAATACCGTGAACTTCCATCAGAAGAATATGCAAAAGAAATTCAATGCACCAAACAAAACGCAGATAGCCTGTTATGCCGCGGCAACCGGGCTTATCTGAGTAAATTATCGTTCTGAGTGTCAGACGCAAAACCGGCTGAGAGCATTGCTATCAGCCGGTTTCTTTTTACTGGCGGTAAGCTTGTTTAATTTGCTTAACCGTGTTGGAAAATACCGCCGCCTGTGATTGATCTTCAATCAGCGCGAGCTGTTTTTCCATTTTAAGAATCACGCGGCCTGCATCGGCTTGACCCATTGCCTGCAGCATCAGCGTTAACATGGCTTTCAGGCAGGTGACTTCATTGGCCAGTTCCTGGTTATTCTCAGCAGTGGAAAAGTCAGGCGTACTCATTTATTTTCCTCGTTATGTTTCAATGAAAAAGTGCGATGTCAAATCTTAAGGCGGCGGAGTATACCATAAGCGAGGCTAAAAATATCTGTGGTTGTTTTTTGCGCGGACCAATGTTGTGGACATTAAAATAAACAACATGTTGCAGTGCATATATTTTCTCCACATGTTGTTTATTTCGAGTATTTTCCTCGTTAATTATTGTTACAACTTTGACTGCCTATTTTGCATTCAGCGGGGGAATATGAATTTTTTGTCACTATTCTGAAACAGCTATGCAGATATAACCGTGGCAGAAGGCTGTCAGGACTGAAAATTTCCACTCGTCGTACAATCTAATTTCCAAAAACGAGAGCAAAATCGAAAGTCGGGCGTTTTTTACATTTCAAAGTTGAGATAAAACCCGTTAACATAGGGCCGATTAACTATCGGTAGCGTTATCCCTATTCTGGAGATATTCCTTTGATCAACGTTTTTCTTGTTGATGACCACGAACTGGTGCGCGCAGGGATACGACGCATTCTGGAAGATATAAAAGGCATAAAAGTTGTCGGCGAAGCGTGCTGCGGTGAAGATGCGGTAAAATGGTGCCGCTCAAATTCCGTTGACGTTGTGCTGATGGATATGAATATGCCCGGTATTGGCGGTCTGGAAGCAACCCGCAAAATTGCGCGTTCCACGGCAGACATTAAAGTGATCATGCTGACGGTACACACCGAAAACCCATTACCTGCAAAAGTTATGCAGGCAGGGGCCGCAGGGTATCTCAGCAAAGGCGCCGCCCCCCAGGAAGTAGTGAGTGCCATTCGTTCGGTTTTTTCCGGGCAGCGTTATATTGCCTCCGATATCGCTCAGCAAATGGCGCTCAGCCAGATTGAGCCTGAGAAAACGGAAACCCCGTTTGCCAGTTTGTCTGAACGCGAGTTGCAGATTATGCTGATGATCACCAAAGGTCAGAAGGTCAATGAGATCTCAGAGCAACTGAATCTTAGTCCTAAAACGGTGAACAGCTATCGCTATCGAATGTTCAGTAAATTAAACATTCACGGCGATGTAGAGCTGACTCACCTGGCAATTCGCCATGGCCTGTGTAATGCGGAGACATTAACAAGCCAGTGACCGAGTTTGATGCCAAAGCGTTCCTGAAAACCGTGACCAGTCAGCCCGGCGTCTATCGTATGTATGATACCGCCGGGACGGTTATCTATGTCGGGAAAGCGAAAGACCTGAAAAAAAGGCTTTCCAGCTACTTCCGTAGTAATCTTGCGTCACGCAAGACCGAAGCGCTGGTCGCGCAAATCCAGCAGATTGATGTCACGGTAACGCACACTGAAACCGAAGCGTTATTGCTTGAGCACAACTACATCAAACTGTATCAGCCGCGCTATAACGTATTGCTGCGCGATGATAAATCCTACCCTTTTATATTCCTTAGCGGTGATACGCACCCGCGTCTGGCGATGCATCGCGGGGCAAAGCATGCCAAAGGCGAGTACTTTGGACCGTTCCCGAACGGTTATGCGGTGCGTGAAACGCTGGCGCTGTTGCAGAAAATATTCCCTATCCGCCAGTGCGAAAACAGCGTTTATCGCAACCGTTCTCGGCCTTGTCTGCAATATCAGATTGGCCGCTGTCTTGGTCCGTGTGTCGCGGGTCTGGTGAGTGAGGAAGAGTATGCGCAGCAGGTCGAGTATGTTCGTCTGTTCCTGTCCGGAAAAGACGATCAGGTATTAACGCAGCTGATCGCCCGCATGGAAAAGGCCAGCCAAAATCTCGAATTTGAAGAGGCTGCGCGCATTCGTGACCAAATCCAGGCCGTACGCCGCGTGACAGAAAAACAGTTTGTCTCTAATACCGGAGACGATCTGGACGTCATTGGCGTGGCGTTTGACGCCGGTATGGCCTGTGTGCACGTTCTGTTTATTCGCCAGGGTAAAGTGCTGGGCAGCCGCAGCTATTTCCCGAAAGTACCCGGTGGTACGGAACTCGGCGAGGTCGTCGAAACCTTTGTCGGGCAGTTTTATCTGCAGGGGAGCCAGATGCGTACCTTACCCGGGGAGATCCTGCTCGATTTTAATCTTAGCGATAAAACCCTGCTGGCAGACTCTCTGTCTGAACTGGCCGGCAGGAAGATTAACGTGCAGACGAAACCGCGAGGGGATCGCGCACGTTATCTCAAGCTGGCGCGGACCAACGCGGCAGTGGCGCTCACCACAAAACTTTCTCAGCAGTCGACGATTACGCAACGTCTGACGGCGCTGGCATCGGTATTGAAGTTACCTGCGGTGAAGCGTATGGAGTGCTTCGACATCAGCCATACGATGGGTGAACAGACGGTAGCTTCCTGCGTGGTCTTTGATGCCAATGGCCCGCTGCGCGCAGAATATCGCCGTTACAACATTACCGGCATTACGCCGGGAGACGATTATGCGGCGATGAATCAGGTCTTGCGTCGGCGTTATGGTAAGGCGATTGAAGAAAGTAAGATTCCGGACGTCATATTGATCGACGGCGGTAAAGGTCAGTTAGGGCAGGCAAAAGCCGTTTTTGCTGAGCTGGATGTTCCCTGGGACAAACAGCACCCGCTCTTGCTGGGGGTGGCAAAAGGCACCGATCGTAAAGCTGGCCTGGAAACATTGTTCTTTGAGCCGGAAGGTGAGGGCCTCAGTCTGCCGCCGGATTCGCCTGCATTGCACGTTATCCAGCATATCCGCGATGAATCTCACGATCATGCGATTAGCGGGCATCGTAAAAAGCGGGCGAAGGTGAAAAGCACCAGCACGCTTGAGACCATCGAAGGTGTCGGGCCAAAGCGTCGCCAGATGTTGTTGAAATATATGGGAGGTTTGCAAGGTCTTCGTAACGCAAGTATCGAAGAAATTGCAAAAGTGCCGGGTATTTCGCAAGCTCTGGCAGAAAAGATCTTCTACTCGTTGAAACATTAGGCCCTCTGTAGCAACATAGGGGTAATTTCACTGACAACAGATAGTTATCCGTCATATGCAATTTAATATCCCTACGTTGCTCACGCTGTTTCGCGTCATCCTGATCCCATTCTTTGTATTGGCTTTTTACCTGCCATTCACCTGGGCTCCCTTTGTTTGTGCGCTGATCTTCTGTATCGCAGCGGTCACTGACTGGTTTGACGGTTTTCTGGCGCGCCGCTGGAACCAAAGCACGCGTTTTGGCGCCTTCCTCGATCCGGTCGCTGATAAAGTGCTGGTGGCAATCGCGATGGTCCTGGTGACAGAGCATTACCACAGCTGGTGGGTGACGCTTCCTGCCGCAACAATGATTGCGCGTGAAATTATCATCTCTGCACTGCGTGAATGGATGGCCGAACTGGGTAAACGCAGCAGCGTAGCCGTATCCTGGATCGGTAAAGTGAAAACCACTTCGCAAATGGCTGCACTAGCCTGGCTGCTGTGGCGTCCAAATATCTGGGTAGAGTATGCTGGGATCGCACTTTTCTTCGTCGCCGCGATACTGACTTTGTGGTCAATGTTCCAGTATTTGAGCGCTGCACGTGGAGATTTGCTTGATCAGTGATCGTTTCGACGCAAATTTCAGCAAACGATCGTCAGTGGTGAAAAATATCGTTGACTCATTGCGTCAGGTAAGTAGAATGCAACGCATCGAACGGCAGCACTGATTGCCAGACGATAACAAAATCAAGTGATTAACAAAATTACTTGGTGATGCGGGAATAGCTCAGTTGGTAGAGCACGACCTTGCCAAGGTCGGGGTCGCGAGTTCGAGTCTCGTTTCCCGCTCCAAATTTAAGACATCGGCAATAGCGGATGTCGGCTGTAAAGCCAGAAGATTTCGGCGCGTTAGCAAAGCGGTTATGTAGCGGATTGCAAATCCGTCTAGTCCGGTTCGACTCCGGAACGCGCCTCCAATTTCTTCCCGAGCCCGGATGGTGGAATCGGTAGACACAAGGGATTTAAAATCCCTCGGCGTTCGCGCTGTGTGGGTTCAAGTCCCACTCCGGGTACCATGGGAAAGAACAGAATAATCAAAGCAATAAGCAGTGTCGTGAAACCACCTACGGGTGGTTTTTTTGTGCATGTTTTTTACAAGCATAGATACCTTGCGTCAAGCAACCTGCCAGAAACGTAAACTGCTCTCTATATACTCACTATTGCTAATCAATCTATCGCCGAATCGGCGCGTTAAACATAAAGCCCCCTCGGGCAGGGTTGTTGATAAACCCATCGCGGGCGGGATTATAGTTGTGATCCTGGAAACCATTCATCAGGATGGGATCGCCAAAGCCATCCTGTATCGCCAGCTGTCTGTGGATTCGGTTTCGTGCCCTGAACGTGAAAGCGAAATCATCCGTCCCGCCAATAATGATCACGCCATTACCAGCTCGAAGTGCCGCGCTCAACTCTTGCTCTCTGACGGCCTGGTTTTGTAACGCGCTGGCTGTGGCAGATGATGACGCCAGCAGCAGTAATATGAGAACGGCGCATGAAAATACCGATGGCAGTTTCATGATTAATACCTATAAAACGAATGGCTATTAAAGTATAGCTTTATGTTGTCATCTTAACTGAAAAGGAAACCAATAATTTAAACCTGCTATCCATACTGTGTTTAAAAGTCCGGAAGAGTAGTGCTGCGCAGTTAAGAACTATAATAAAAACAGCCAACAGATGATTACTTCTGTTTGCAGACAGTGCTGATTCAGGGGGCTGCTATGAACATTTCATCTTTTCCGATAGTTATGTTTGCAGCATTGCTTACCCTTAGTGGTGCAGCATATTCGGTGGAAAAAGAGGATATCTTTTCGCAGAATGCCAGGGCTACGGATCCCATCGCATTTTCTCAACAGTCATTTAATAACCTGACGTCTTATCAGGTTATGATGCGCTCCTCGTCGCCATCCGATGAAAGCAAAATTATTCGCTATAGCTTTCAAAAGCCTGGGTATGTGCGGATGGATTTTACCCAACCGCATTCAGGTGCGGCGCTTATCTTTAATCCTGTCAGCGGTAAAGTGACGTTATGGCCATTTGGTGTGGGTTCGTTGCCCATTTTGCACCTGTCGCCTACTAATTCATTGATCCAGGATGAGCGCGGTCATCGGGTGGATCGCTCTGATATCGGCGTGTTGTTGGGCAATATTCGTCATCTGCAACGCGAAGGGACAACAACCACAGTTGGTAAGGAAAACCTTGCAGGACGGGCGACAATGCACGTATCTGTGGTTGGGCCAGGAACAATGGCGGTTGATGGAGTACATCGTTATGACGTCTGGCTGGATAATTATCATGGACTCCCTGCCAAAGTGATCAGCTATGCGCCAGATGGGCAGCGATTAGAAACCGTGCTTCTGGATGCTATGGTCATTAACATCCGTTTTACCGCCAATTTCTTCTCGCCTTGAGGGAGTCTGTATTATGGCTAACTATCGGTTTTCCACCGTCTGGCGGGTTGAGGCTTCAATTCAGGAGGTATGGGATGTTTTTTCTCATCCCGATCAGTGGCCAGAATGGTGGGAAAGTCTGGAACGCATCGTTGAGATTAAAAAAGGTGATATACAGGGCATTGGGGCGCTGCATCGTTATACCTGGAAAGGAGTGCTACCTTATCGCTTAACCTTTGATATCAACGTGTTGAATATTCTGCCCTGCTCGCTGCTTGAGGGGCAAGCCAGCGGGGCGGTTGAAGGGCGAGGCGTGTGGTCTTTTTCTGCAAGTGGTGCAGAAACTATCGTCAGATATGACTGGAATGTGCGTACCACGATCCGCTGGATGAATTATCTTGCCCCGCTGGCAGCACCTGTATTTCGCTGGAATCACAATACGGTCATGCGCGAGGGGGCAAGAGGGTTAGCCCGCAAACTGGCAACGAATGTCTATATTTTCTGAACTCGCCCTCACGGCTGTACTTTTTGCCTGTCTATGGCTTATTATCTGTCGCGCAGTTTCTTATTTCATTCACAGTTAACAGGTCTGTTATTGATGAATAACCTCCATCGGCTCACCTTTTTATGTCAGCGTCTGTCTGCTGTGATGATCGCATACGGTTTTTACCTTCTTAGCCGTAGCCCAACTCTTACAACATGGACAGACAGCAATGCAACGTCGACAATTTCTCAAAAATAGCGTTCTCCTTTCCGCCGCCGGTTTAGTCGGTCCTGCGGTTATTAGCCAGACGGTTCACGCCGCTGAGCCATCCGTTGCACCAGTCGCGCGTCGGCGCTTTGTGTTATCCCAGACGTACAAACTTAACCCTCCTAAGGGGTCGAGCGGCGTGGTAAAACTGTGGATCCCGCTTCCGGTAGATACCGCGTTTCAACAAATGACGGCGCTTGCCTTTAGCGGAAACTATAAGCAGGCGTACGTTACCACTAATAATACTTATGGCGCGAAAACGCTGTTTGCCACCTGGCCTGACTCGCAGGGCGAACTGTTGATTAACGTTGATATCGACATTGAAACCGCCGACTGGGAGCCGCTGAAGCAGGACGCGCTGAAAACCTGGCAAGCGCCGGAGCAGATTATTTATCCGCTGGATGTAAAACCGTACCTGCTGCCGACGACACATACCCCAGTTGATGGGCAGGTTCTGGAAACCGCACGTAAAATTACCGGTAATGAGCAGGATCCGCTGAAAAAAGCACGCCTGATTTACGAGTGGGTGAGTAGCCATATGGAGCGCGATAACGACGTTATTGGCTGCGGCACGGGGGATGTGGCGGAAATCTTAAAAAGCGGTAAGCTCAAAGGAAAATGCACCGACATGAGCTCCGTTTTTGTGGCTCTGGCGCGGGCCAGCGGCATTCCGGCGCGCGAACTGTTTGGCATCCGTTTGGGCAAAGCCAATAAACTCGAACGTTACTCGAAAAGCGCTTTTGGCAAAGCAGACAGCGCAGGCGTCGCTGATGTCAGTGGCGGACAACATTGCCGCGCCGAATTCTATCTGGCCGGTTACGGCTGGTTACCGTGCGATCCTGCTGATGTGACCAAAATGCGTCTGGCAGAGAAAAAGTCGCATCAGGACGCCGATGTCCAGGCGGTAAACACTTACCTGTTTGGTAACTGGGAAATGAACTGGGTTGGATTTAACTACGGGCGTGATTTCGAGCTGTATCCAGCAACGGAGCAGGGAGCCATGAACAACTTTGGCTATCCTTACGCTGAAGTCGATGGCGACCCGATCAATTTCTATGATCCTAAAGCGTTCTCGTACAGCTATGTCGCCACAGAACAACGCTAAAGGGGCGGGACTCACCCTGTTGACGGCCGCTGCGGCTGCTGTCACCGCGGGCTTATGCTGCGTTGGACCGCTGCTCTATCTGTTGTTTGGTATTTCGGCGGCGAGCTTTGCTGTTTTCACCCAGTTTGAGTTTTTGCGAATTCCCCTGATGCTGGTGTCATTGGGCTTATTACTGCGCGTCTTCTGGCGGCTCTATTTTTCCAGGCGGCTGTGGTGCTCCGGATGGTTAACGTTGAAGCAAGCGCGCGTTCTCTACTGGTGCGCGCTGGCGTTGATTTTGCCGGTGCTATTTTATCCAACGCTCGTTGCCTGGTTTTATGAGGTATTTGAATGAAAATCTTCACATTAGTTGCATGCTTGTTGCTGCCGCTGTGGGCTCAGGCGGCCAATCAAAAAGTGGTGCTGGATATACAAAATATGACCTGCTCGCTGTGCGTTATTTCGGTCAATCAGGCGCTACGTGAAATCGATGGGGTGATTAAAGCAAAATCCTCCCTAAAAACCCGACAAGCAGAAGCGATTGTGCCAGAAGGTTTCCCAACCGATACGTTACTTAACGCGGTAGCGAAAACGGGCTATACCGCAACGCTCAACCGTATTGAACAACAGTAAACCACCTACGGGTGGTTTTATTGTGTTTTCCCGGTATGATGCCCGGCGGCTTAGTGTTCTCTTTTGTGCGTTAACTTCCGGAATTCCCCTCGTTTCCTGTTAACCTGAACAGGCGGCAGCTATATGCCGCATATGCCCATTTTTATCTGTTATCCCTCCAGCCATGTAGGATGATCACAGGCAAGATTTTTTGACTAAGGAAAAGCGTTATGAAAACGGGACCATTAAACGAGAGCGAACTGGAATGGCTGGATGATGTACTGACTAAGTACAATACAGACAAGGCTATTCTGGATGTGTCAGAACTGGATGGTTTGCTGACGGCGGTGCTGAGTTCACCGTATGAAATTGAACCAGAGCAGTGGCTGGTCGCAATTTGGGGCGGCGCGCAGTATGTCCCTCGCTGGTCCTCCGAAAAAGAAATGACGCGTTTCATGAACCTGGCGTTTCAACATATGGCGGATACGGCCGATCGTCTGGATGAATATCCTGAGCAGTTTGAGCCGCTGTTTGGTTTGCGTGAAATTGACGAGCATGAACTGACCATCGTTGAAGAGTGGTGCTTTGGTTATATGCGCGGCGTCGCACTGTCAGACTGGTCCGCGTTACCGGACACGTTAAAACCAGCACTTGAAGCTATTGCGCTGCACGGTACGGAAGAGAACTTTGCGGTGGTTGAGAAACTAACGCCGGAAGCGTTTGAAGAGAGCGTCGATGCCATCCGCCTGGCTGCGCTGGACCTGCATGCTTACTGGATGGCGCATCCTCAGGAAACGCCGGTCAAAGTACCGGTGAAAGTGGATGCCAAAGTAGGGCGCAATGACCCTTGTCCGTGTGGCAGCGGCAAGAAATATAAGCAGTGCTGTTTGCATTAACAGAAAGGGGCGAAAGCCCCTTTGTTTTAACCCACTTCTGGTAGTAATCCTGCTGCAATAGAAAACTGTACTGCTATCACCACAATGCCGCACAAAAATACCAGCGCCAGCGCCGGAGCACCGCCTGCTACGCGGTAGTTGGCCTGCGGATTATGTTTTCTGCTCTGCCAGGCCAGCATCGAGGGAATGAGCAGCGCCAGAACCGCCAGGGCAACGCCTGCATACCCTAATGCCATGACAAAACCACGCGGATAGAACAGCGCGAATGCCAGCGGCGGCAGGAAGGTCACCACGCCAGTTTGCATTCTTCCCGCTACGGTATTGCGGCGCTGGAAGAGGTCGGCCAGGTAGTCAAATAATCCCAATGCAACGCCGAGGAAAGAGGTTGCCAGTGCGAGGTCAGCAAACAGATGCACCGCCAGTTCGACGTGCGGCGAAGCCACGACTTCACGCAATGCCTGCAATAAGCCGTTTAAGCCTGCGTGATTGGCTAAAAGCCCCATGAATGTTGTCGAGTTAATGCTACCAAGCGTCGCCAGTTGCCAGAAGATATAGGCGACCAGAGGAATAGCGCTACCCGTAATAAACACCCAACGCAGTTTACGGATGTTACCGTTCATATAGCTGACGATACTGGGAACACTGCCGTGAAAACCGAACGAGGTGAAGATGACCGGGATTGCGGAGAGCGCCAACCCCTGTTGCAGCGGCAGCGTAAGCAGGTTCACTTTATGAATATGCGGCATTAACAGAGCCAGCATCGCCACCAGGAAGATTATCTTGGCACTGAATAGCAGACGGTTGAACAGATCGACCAGCGAGGTCCCAACACAAACCACGCCACCGGCAACAAAGGTGAACAGCAGTACGCCTGTTGTCGGGGAAATATTTGTTCCGGTCCAGTCGCTGATGCTGGAGGCCAGCAGTTCACCTGCACCACTGATGTACGCCGCCGTCAGAGCATACATTAAAAACATCATGCTAAAGCCCGTTACCCATTGTCCGTAACGACCAAGATAACGTTTTGCCAGCGTACCCAGCCCGGTGTCTGCCGGGACATGTTGATACACTTCAAGCAGCAACAGCGCGGTGTAGCACATCAACGCCCAAAGACTGACTAACAATACCAGCGTGACGCTAAACCCCACGCCTGCCGCAGCCAGCGGCATTGCCAACATACCGGCACCAATCGTGGTTCCCGCCACGATAAAAATACTACCCAGGGTTCTGTTTTTCACGCTTTCCTCTGTCCCAGAGATAATCAATGGTTATATCTGCGGCGCAGATTAAGGCAAAACGCTATTTTCGTCAAATCACCGTTACAATGACTGTACATTAATATTTACGATGCTTTGGTCATTAAGATGTATAACAAATGACATTTATATGCTGATAAACCTGCGTTAGCGCAAAGCGACGATGTGCGGTTCACATTAGGCTACGGACTTTATTAAGGAGGTAATATGGAATCTATTCACGGTCACGAAGTGCTTAACATGATGATTGAATCTGGTGAGCAGTATTCAAATGCCAGCCTTGAAGCGGCGATTACGGCACGTTTCGGCGAGCAGGCGCGTTTTCACACTTGTTCTGCGGCGGATATGACGGCAGGCGAGTTGGTGGCGTTTTTAGCGGCGAAGGGAAAGTTTATTGCAAAAGAAGACGGCTTCTCTACGCACGAAAGCAAGATCTGCCGTCACTGATTTCAAGGGGTAATGATGGCGGGTTGCCTTCATTACCCTAAAATATTAATTCTGTGTATCAAGCGTAGCCAGTTCTTTGTCGATGAAATAAAGACCTTCGCCGCTTTTTCCTGCCAGCGACAGCTTATCAATAACAGATTTAAATAATTTCTCTTCTTCATGCTGCTCGGCAACATACCATTGCAGGAAATTAAAGGTTGGATAATCCTGGTGGGTCATTGCCGCGTGTGCCAGCTCATTAATTTTCTGGGTGATTAGCTGCTCGTGTTCGTAAGTAACACGGAACAGTTCATCCAGAGAAGCATATTCAGCAAAGGGTGAAGAAACGGTATTAATACGCGGCAAGCTGCCGGTATCGGTCAGGTAGTCGAACAGACGCTGCATGTGCGTCATCTCTTCCTGGGCGTGACGGCGCAAAAACGCGGCAGCACCTTCGAAGCTGTGATAGCTGCACCACGCGCTCATCTGTTGGTAGAGCAGAGATGAATATAATTCAAGATTCATTTGCTCATTCAGTTGGTCGATCATTTCTGTTTTCAGCATGGTTCTGCTCCACAAACGTTATTATATATTGACGTGGCGCCACTATAATTTGTTATTTAATTATTTGCAAAAGGTAAAATAATAAATTTATTTATTAAAAATGCGAATGGGAATAAAACGCATTAACGATATTAAACGGAGGATATAAATAATAAAGTGGTAAAAGACCAGCAAAAATGAGCTGGTCGGAAATATTAATAATTGAAAGAAGGCGATTGGGGCACCGCGACACCATGACACTGCCAGGCGAGTGTAATTTTGGTATTTAAGCATAGAGAGCCTGCATACACGCTACAGGTTGACACCGGCTGACCAAACGCTTCTGCGCTGGCATAGCCCAGGCGCTGACACTCTTTGGTGGCTGTCCCTTGGGTAACGTAGTCATCGGTACGTGCTGTTTGTAACATGGCCTGATTATAAGTCAGGCGAACCACACCAGTGATGGCGCTGGCTTCGCTGACCTGTGCCTGTTTTGTAATTGTGCATCCTGTCAGCATGAGCGGCAAAAGCGCTAGGATAAAGGTCTTCATGAGATCGCTCTGAAAGTTCGAAGATACACTATCATGGCATACAGAGACCCTCATCAATGGCTTGAATAGCCCGAAGATCACCTGCGATTAATCACAACGAGGTCATTTGTTTGAGGTAATTCTGAACTGTTCAGACAGGAATGTGAGCGTAACTTTGTTTTTTAAAACTAAATTTCATTAAATTTGAAAGTACGATTGCAAAATAGTAATGTGGCTGAATGTTATGACTTTCAGCGGGCTACCGCAGCGCATTCAGGAGAGTACAGAATGAAAATTGCATTGATGATGGAAAACAGCCAGGCAAGCAAAAACGCCATCATCCATAACGAGCTTAAGGCCGTTGCGGATGAGAAAGGTTTTCCGGTCTATAACGTTGGGATGAGCGACGAAAATGATCATCATCTGACCTACATCCATTTAGGCATTATGGCCAGCATCCTGCTTAATTCCAAAGCTGTAGACTTTGTTGTTACAGGTTGCGGTACGGGCCAGGGGGCAATGATGTCACTGAATATCCATCCGGGTGTGGTGTGTGGCTATTGCCTTGATCCTGCAGATGCGTTCTTGTTCTCTCAGATCAACAACGGCAACGCGCTTTCTCTGGCATTCGCCAAAGGTTTTGGCTGGGGTGCTGAGCTGAATGTGCGCTATATGTTTGAAAAAGCGTTCACCGGGCGTAACGGTGAAGGCTACCCACCGGAGCGTAAAGAGCCGCAGGTGCGTAACGCCGGTATTCTGAATCAGGTGAAAGCGGCTGTGGTAAAAGAAAATTATCTGGACACGCTGCGCGCGATCGATCCTGAACTGGTGAAAACCGCTGTATCAGGCCCGCGCTTCCAGCAGTGCTTCTTTGAAAACTGCCAGGACAAAGCAATCGAAGCGTTTGTACGCGAGGTGATTGGCTAAATCCTGTGAGCCCGGCGGCGTTCACCCTCCGGGCTACCTGTTCTTGTTCGATACTGCGCTTCCTGCATCACGGGTGAGCCGCAGCGTATCCACCATACCTACCAGACAAATAATGGCAATAGCGACAAAGGCCAGCCGGAAACTGATCCCCGGAATATTGCCCAATGCCAGCTTTTCACTGACCACATCGCCAATGCGGATGCCAATAGCGGCTAAAGAAATGCCCAACCCCACCGCTAATTGTGTCGCCGTACTGAACAGCGTATTAGCGTAGCTCATTTGTGCCGCGGGGACGTCCGCGAAGGCAAGCGTGCTGACGCCGGTAAACTGAATTGAGCGGAACACACCGCCCAGATACAACACCAGCAAAATAACCCACACGGGGGTCTGCGGCGTAATTAATGCACAGGCCAGCAACGCCAGAACGTTAAGCGCACCGTTAATCAACAGCAGTTTCTTAAAGCCCAGCCAGCGTATCAACGGTGTGGTGGCAGGTTTAATCGTCAGATTGCCGACAAATACCGCCAGTACCAGCGAACCCGCGTGAAAAGCGTTCATGCCAAAACCTACCTGAAACATTAACGGCAGCAGAAATGGCACGGCGCTGATAGAGGCACGAAACAGCGATCCGCCATACATGGTGACGCGAAAAGTAGGGACGTTCATGGCATCAAGGCGAATCATTGGCCAGGCGGTGCGACGAAAATGATGCAGGGCAAACAGAAAGGTCAATGTTCCTAGCGCCAAAAGTCCGGCGGTCAGCCAGCCCTGAGGCTGTTGGGTTCCCAGTAACTCCATGGCATACACCAGGCTCACCATCGCAACAGAGGTTGCGATAAATCCCGTTATATCAAATGGGCGGCGCTCGTCGTCATGAATATCCGGGATAAAACGTAGCGCCAGCGCAATCGCCAGTATTCCGAGCGGTACATTAATGAAGAAGATCCAGCGCCAGTTGGCATAGCTGGTAATGAATCCGCCAAGGGGAGGGCCAATGATGGGCGCGACTAACGCGGGCCAGGTCAGGGTCGCAATAGCGGTGATCAACTGATGTTTAGGCGTGGTTCGTAATACCGCGAGTCGGCCAACCGGAACCATTAGCGCACCACCTACACCCTGTAAGATTCGCATGGCGACAAAGCTCTCAAGGCTTTCGGACAAACCGCATAAAACCGAGGCGAGAGTAAATATCGCCAGTGCAAGGGTAAACACCTTTCTGGCGCCGAAGCGATCCGCAATCCAGCCGCTGGCGGGGATCAGTACCGCGAGGGTGATCAGATAGGCGCTGATACCTATGTTCAGGTCAACTGCCTGCACGCCAAAACTTTTCGCCATGTCGGGCAGTGCGGTGGCAATCACCGTGCCGTCAATAAACTCCATAAAGAAAGCCCCGGCAACAAGTAATGCAGCCGGGGATAGACCGCGTTTGTTCTCAACCGCTAAATGTTCACTCATGTTGTGCTTGCCATCTCAAAAGAAACTGACTGGAACTATTTTTATTTTCAGCGCATTCGGAAGGCATGCGCGGCTATCGTTTCGTTCGTTGAATGGGTACTATGACGACCTTTCTATAAGGAGCTCACTATGTCCCAAACACTGAATGCCGATCAGGAACTGCTCTCGGACGTTGTTGCCTGTCAGCTGGTTATCAAGCAGATTCTGGATGTTCTTGATGTTATTGCCCCAGTTGAAGTTCGGGAGAAAATGTCCAGCCAGCTGAAAAGCATCGACTTTTCCAGCCATCCTGCAGGTGCCGATCCGGTCACTATGCGCGCAATACAAAAAGCGGTTGCCTTGATCGAGTTGAAATTCACGCCGCAGAATGAATCTCACTAAAATAAACCGTTGTTTCAGGTTTTAGAAAGGTTTTTTCGCCTCGCAGAATGAGAGGCGTGAGCGTAGAGAAAATTAAGCACCAGCCGGATAAGGTGCGTCGCATCGTTATCCGGCATTAACACGATGAAAATTGAAGATTAGTGATGTTGATAGTTCACGACGTTCAGCAGGTGCTTATCGGTTTGCGCCATGCACAGTCCCGCACGTTTAGCGCTGCGGACTTCATCAAGAATCGTCTGTAACAGCACGCCATCCTGCTGCTGCTCTTTTTCCAGATCGTGAAGAAAATCAATGGTTGTTGCATCATTCAAGGCTTCTGCTTCATTGGTTAAGCGTGATAGCTTGCTGTAACGCTGTTGGTATTCATCCAGCGTTTTCTGAAACAGTTCTTCAAGGGAAGTTAGTTCATCACCTGGAACATCGATAGCCTTGACGATAGGGTTAGCCCCGGCACTTTTCATAAAATTAAACATACGCATCATTTGAGTCACGTTACCTTGCGCCTGGGTGCGTAGAAAGGTTGCGGTGCCAGTCAGGCTGTGTTCGTAGCACCATTCACTGAGATGCAGGTAAAGATTCGATGCGTAGAACTCGAGGTTCATTTGTGTGTTGAGTTTATGAACAATTCCAACTGCAGCCATATCAATATCCTTATTTCCAGAAAGGGGGATGTACGTTACTAACGTCAGTGCAACGGGCTGCCGCTACACGTCACCTCTACGTACAATTAAAACTGTTAGCAGAATAAATCCGTTCCGCCGGTCCTTTAGTGATCACGAATTATATTCGCTCCCGATCAAGATTCAGCATAACTCCAGTCCCGACATAAGAAAATCCTTAAATCTGCGTATTTATGATTTTTTACATATTGTCATAGCAATATTAGTGATTTTTCCGCTTGTGCATATAAATGCTGTGAATATAACAGATTGATATTTATAGCATTAAAGTGAAATATTGATAATGAAATGATGTTTCATATCACGAAATGGAATTTCACAATCAGGTATTGTCTGTCGCCAGATGATTATCTGGTCTTCGGATGAAGAAATTTCACCATGGACCCGCGTCTGTGAACGCTATCTGCTGGCTAATTTTTTTGCGCCAGATCAGTTTTGTGGAAATTAATAAAGTTAAGCGCCTGAATGATTCGACATTTATTGTTTGGTGTATTTGGAAAAATCGAGGAGTGTGTATGAAAAAGGTTGCCGTGCTACTGGCACCTGGTTTTGAAGAGGCGGAAGCCATTGTTACCATTGATATTCTGCGCCGCCTGCAGATCGAAGTTGAAACACTGGCCTGCGCCGAGTCCCGTGCGGTGGTGAGCTACCATGACGTGCCGATGGTGACGGACAGCACGCTGGCTGCGCGTCAGACGGATCTTTATGATGCCGTTGTGTTACCCGGCGGGCCGCAGGGCAGCGTTAACCTTGCCGCCAGTGAGGCTGTCATCCAGTTTATCGCTCGCCATGACGAGGCGGGAAAACTCATTTGCCCGGTGTGTTCTGCGGCGGCGC
>NZ_SZWU01000017.1:121207-125441 GCF_005280935.1 Citrobacter sp. wls757
TGGGTGGCAACGGCCTGCTGAAGGGGCGTCGCTATGTGTGTTCGGGAGATCTGTGGCAAAACGTCGCGGATGGAGAATATATTGATGCGCCGGTTGTTGAAGATGGCAACCTTATTAGCGGCAAAGGGTTAGGGCATATTTTCGATTTTGCTTTCACGCTTTCAGCGCATCTGCTGGAAGATGACATTCCGGTTCGCGATCACGCTGACCACATTTATTACAGATGGTAATCATTGTGCTCCCGAATGCTTCGGTATTCGGGAACAAGGATTCGTTGGCTGATGTTATGGACTAATCTGCTACCCCTCTTTTTTCCCGTCGACAAAACCGCGTTTTTTTATGTCATTTCCCGCTGAATTTATGTACGCAATTACTGTAATTCTGTGGTGTGATGCCGCTCTCTTATGGAGAATCAATTTCCCGCTAAAAATACTCTCAGCACTGGCATTGATCTTATCAATAAAAGGTAATGCCTTGTTTTACGTCCGAATTACAAAAAATCGTCTGATTTTACCCTACATAAAAGAACGTTAAAGCTGGAGTTAACCATGCACAAATTCACTAAAGCGCTGGCTGCCATCGGTCTGGCTGCCATTATGTCACAATCCGCTATCGCTGAATCCATGAAGCTCGGTTTCCTGGTCAAACAGCCGGAAGAACCGTGGTTCCAGACTGAATGGAAATTTGCCGATAAAGCCGGTAAAGACCTTGGTTTTGAGGTGATTAAAATTGCCGTTCCGGATGGTGAGAAAACCCTTAACGCCATCGACAGCCTGGCTGCAAGTGGAGCAAAAGGGTTTGTGATTTGTACGCCAGACCCAAAACTGGGGCCAGCCATTATGGCTAAGGCGCGTGGCTACGATATGAAAGTCATTGCCGTCGACGACCAGTTTGCCAACGCTAAAGGTAAGCCGATGGATACCGTACCGCTGGTGATGATGGCGGCAACCAAAATTGGTGAACGCCAGGGCCAGGAGCTGTACAAAGAGATGCAAAAACGCGGTTGGGATGTGAAATCCACCGCCGTAATGGCCATTACCGCCAACGAACTGGATACCGCACGTCGTCGTACTTCTGGTTCAATGGAAGCGCTTAAAGCCGCAGGCTTCCCGGAAAAACAGATTTACCAGGTCCCAACAAAATCGAATGACATCCCCGGCGCATTTGACGCCGCCAACTCCATGCTGGTTCAGCATCCTGAAGTCAAAAACTGGCTGATTGTCGGCATGAACGACAACACCGTGCTGGGTGGCGTACGTGCGACCGAGGGGCAGGGCTTCAAAGCACCAAACGTGATTGGTATCGGGATAAACGGCGTTGACGCGGTGAGCGAACTGTCAAAAGGCGAAGCGACCGGGTTCTACGGTTCACTGCTGCCAAGCCCGGACGTGCACGGCTACAAATCCAGTGAAATGCTCTACAACTGGGTAACGAAAGGTGCAGAGCCACCGGTATTCACTGAAGTGACAGATGTGGTGCTGATTACCCGCGATAACTTCAAAGAAGAGCTGGCGAAGAAAGGCTTAGGCGGTAAGTAACAGAAGTGCTGCGATGTTGTAGGCCGGATTAGGCGAAGCCGCCTTCCGGCGCAATGCCCGGTGGCGCTGTGCTTACCGGGCCTACGTCCGGCGGTTTTCCTGGCCGGTAAAATCCTGACTCACGGAGACGTTATGCAACAGTCTACCCCGTATCTTTCATTTCGCGGCATTGGCAAAACGTTCCCGGGCGTTAAGGCGCTGACGGATATCAGTTTCGACTGCTATGCCGGACAGGTGCATGCGCTGATGGGCGAAAATGGCGCCGGGAAATCAACACTCTTAAAAATTCTCAGCGGTAACTATGCGCCAACAACGGGATCTCTGACGATCCGCGGACAGGAAGTTTCGTTCGCGGATACCACTGCCGCACTCAACGCCGGTGTCGCCATTATTTATCAGGAACTGCATCTCGTCCCGGAAATGACCGTTGCCGAGAATATTTACTTAGGGCAGTTACCGCACAAAGGCGGGATTGTGAACCGCTCGCTGCTGAACTATGAAGCAGGAATCCAGTTGAAGCATCTGGGGATGGATATCGATCCCGATACCCCACTGAAATACCTCTCCATTGGCCAGTGGCAGATGGTGGAGATTGCAAAAGCGCTGGCGCGAAACGCCAAAATTATCGCCTTTGATGAACCAACCAGCTCCCTGTCGGCTCGCGAGATTGAGAATCTGTTTCGCGTTATCCGTGAGCTGCGCAACGAAGGACGCATCATTCTGTACGTTTCACACCGTATGGAGGAGATTTTTGCTCTCAGCGATGCCATCACCGTGTTTAAAGATGGTCATTGCGTCAAAACGTTCACGGACATGCTGCAGGTCGATCACGATGCGCTGGTGCAGGCGATGGTCGGGCGCGACCTCGGGGATATCTATGGCTGGAAATCCAGACCGTATGGCACAGAGCGTCTGCGGCTGCATGAAGTCAAAGCTCCAGGCGTGCGTACGCCAATCAGCTTATCTGTGCGAAGCGGTGAAATTGTCGGGCTGTTTGGCCTGGTGGGGGCCGGACGTAGCGAATTAATGAAAGGGCTGTTCGGCGGTACGCGTATCACGGCGGGCCAGGTATTTATTGATGAACAGCCTATCGATATCCGTAAACCAAGCCATGCCATTGAAGCGGGGATGATGCTGTGCCCGGAGGATCGCAAAGCTGAAGGGATCATTCCGGTCCATTCAGTGCGCAACAACATCAACATTAGTGCACGGCGTAAGCATGTTCTGGGGGGATGCGTGATCAACAACGGCTGGGAAGAGACCAATGCCGATCACCATATTCGTTCACTCAATATCAAAACGCCGGGTGCAGAGCAACTGATCATGAACCTCTCCGGCGGTAATCAACAGAAGGCTATTCTCGGTCGTTGGTTATCGGAAGAGATGAAAGTGATTTTGTTGGATGAGCCTACACGCGGCATTGATGTGGGCGCCAAGCATGAAATTTACAACGTGATTTATGCCCTCGCAGCGCGCGGTGTGGCCGTGTTGTTTGCTTCCAGTGACCTGCCAGAAGTGCTCGGTGTCGCCGACCGTATTGTGGTGATGAGAGAAGGCGAAATTGCCGGTGAGTTACTTCATGAACAGGCGGATGAGCGCCAGGCGTTGAGCCTTGCTATGCCTAAAGTCAGCCAGGCTGTAGCCTGAATAAGGAGAGTATGATGTCTTCCGTTTCTACATCGGGTTCTGGCGCAACGAAGTCGGCGCTAAATCTGGGCCGCATTTGGGACCAATATGGCATGCTGGTGGTGTTCGCCGTGTTGTTCCTGGTTTGTTCCCTCTTTGTGCCAAACTTTGCTACTTTCATCAACATGAAGGGGTTAGGGCTGGCGGTATCAATGTCGGGTATGGTTGCCTGCGGGATGCTGTTTTGCCTGGCATCCGGTGATTTCGACCTGTCTGTCGCGTCTGTAATTGCCTGTGCTGGTGTTACCACTGCCGTAGTCATTAACATGACCGAAAGTCTGTGGATTGGCGTGGCTGCCGGGCTGCTGCTCGGTATTCTGTGTGGTCTGGTGAATGGGTTCGTGATTGCGCGGTTAAAAATTAACGCCCTGATCACTACTCTTGCGACAATGCAGATTGTACGTGGTCTGGCCTATATTATCTCCGACGGTAAGGCAGTCGGGATTGAAGACGAGCGTTTCTTCACACTCGGCTATGCTAACTGGTTTGGTCTGCCGGCGCCTATTTGGATCACGGTCGTTTGTTTCATTGTCTTTGGCTTACTGCTGAACAAAACCACGTTTGGGCGTAATACGCTGGCCATTGGGGGCAATGAAGAGGCGGCGCGCCTGGCTGGGGTTCCGGTTGTTCGTACCAAGATTATTATCTTTATTCTTTCCGGTCTGGTATCCGCCATTGCCGGGATTATCCTCGCATCGCGTATGACCAGCGGCCAGCCAATGACCTCAATCGGTTATGAGTTGATCGTGATTTCAGCCTGCGTGTTAGGGGGCGTTTCGCTTAAAGGCGGCATCGGAAAAATCTCATATGTGGTGGCCGGGGTGTTGATCCTGGGGACGGTTGAGAATGCGATGAACCTGCTGAATATCTCTCCGTTCGCGCAGTATGTGGTTCGTGGCCTCATCCTGCTGGCGGCGGTGATCTTCGACCGTTATAAGCAAAAAGCGAAGCGTACCGTTTGATGATTTAAACCCCAACTTTTTAGTCTAGCTTCTGCCCGTCGCCAGCCG
>NZ_SZWU01000017.1:125498-132388 GCF_005280935.1 Citrobacter sp. wls757
ATGGCGAGCATGGTCACACTGTCTATACTTATATCCGTCATACATCATCTATACGCCGCGATCCGCGTGGCGTTCTGACCATGATGAGGAGGATAACCGGGTGACAGCATCACTGACTTTACCCCCTGAACAATCTGTAAACTGTGCTTACTTTTTTGATCTCGATGGGACACTTGCTGAGATTAAACCCTTTCCCGACCAGGTCGTTGTCCCGAAGACAATCCTGCAATGTCTACATCAGTTAGCGACGCAGAATGCGGATGCGCTGGCATTGATTTCAGGGCGCTCAATGGTTGAGCTTGACGCACTCACTACTCCGTTTCGTTTTCCGCTTGCCGGAGTACATGGGGCAGAACGCCGTGACATCAATGGTCAAACGCACATAGTAAACCTGCCTGAAGGTATCGAACGTGAAGCCGGGGCGTTATTACACGCAGCGTTGGTGACGTTACCGGGGGCAACACTTGAAACCAAAGGTATGGCCTTCGCGTTGCATTATCGCCAGGCACCCGAACACGAAGCGGCGCTGGTTACCCTGGCTGAGCGCATCACGCGCAAATGGCCGCAGCTTGCTCTGCAGCACGGAAAATGTGTCGTGGAAATAAAGCCTAAGGGCAGTAATAAAGGCGACGCGATAGCTGCATTTATGCAGGAAGCGCCTTTTGCTGGCCGGATCCCTGTGTTTTTCGGTGATGATCTGACAGATGAAACAGGGTTTGCTGTAGTTAACCGCGCTGGCGGTATTTCTGTAAAGGTAGGGAGCGGGCCGACGCAGGCAACATGGCGTCTGGATGGTGTCAGGGATGTCTGGCACTGGCTGGAGAAAAATAACTCTTCGCAGCAAGAACCGAAAGCAACGAATAACAGAAGAGGTGGCTATGAGTCGTTTAGTCGTAGTATCTAATCGTATCGCCTCACCAGATGACAAAGGGAGCGCGGGTGGGCTCGCGGTCGGTGTACTGGGCGCGTTAAAAGCTGCTGGTGGTTTATGGTTTGGCTGGAGTGGTGATACAGGTAATGAGGATAAACCGTTAAAAAAGCTCACGCGTGGCAATATCACCTGGGCCTCGTTTAATTTGAGTGAGCAAGATTACGAAGAGTATTACTGCCAGTTTTCAAATGCGGTTTTATGGCCCGCGTTTCACTATCGACTGGATTTAGTTCAGTTTCAGCGCTCTGCCTGGGAAGGCTACCAACGGGTTAATGCCTTACTGGTAGATAAACTTCTGCCGTTGCTTGGCGATGACGACATTATTTGGGTTCATGATTACCATCTGTTGCCGTTTGCCTGCGAGTTACGTAAGCGTGGCGTGCGTAATCGCATCGGTTTTTTCCTGCATATTCCTTTTCCGACGCCGGAAATTTTTAATGCGCTCCCGCCGCATCTGGCGCTACTTGAGCAAATGTGTGATTTTGATTTGCTTGGTTTCCAGACCGAAAACGATCGCCAGGCTTTTCTGGACTGTCTCGCAGCCCAGACTCGGGTGACCACGCATAAAGATAAGCAGCACCTGGCATGGGGAAAAGCGTTTCGTACTCAGGTTTATCCCATCGGTATTGAACCGGATGAGATTGCTCGACAGGCGTCCGGTCCGCTGCCACCAAAATTAGCACAGCTAAAAGCGGAGCTTAAAAATGTGCAGAATATTTTCTCCGTGGAGCGTCTGGATTACTCCAAAGGCTTGCCGGAGCGCTTTCAGGCCTATGAGGCCTTACTGGAACATTATCCGCAGCACCACGGTAAAATTCGCTATACGCAGATAGCACCGACCTCGCGTGAAGAGGTGCAGGCCTATCAGGATATTCGCCACCAACTGGAAACAGAGGCAGGGCGAATCAACGGCAAATATGGGCAACTGGGCTGGACGCCGCTTTACTATCTGAACCAGTATTTTGATCGTAAATTGCTGATGAAGATCTTCCGCTACTCTGATGTAGGGTTGGTGACCCCGTTGCGCGATGGTATGAACCTGGTGGCGAAAGAGTTTGTGGCCGCACAGGATCCTGCTAACCCTGGCGTGCTGGTTTTATCGCAATTTGCCGGGGCGGCGAACGAGCTAACCTCCGCGCTTATTGTTAATCCTTATGACCGGGATGAAGTGGCAGGCGCATTAAACCAGGCGCTGACGATGCCACTTACCGAACGTATCTCGCGCCACGCGGAAATGCTTGAGACTATCGTTAAAAACGATATCGACAACTGGCAGGCGACGTTCATTTGCGATCTTAAAACGGTCACGCCGCGTCGGAGTCAATGCCAACTGCCAGACAATATCTCTTCCTGTTCTAAACTCGCATGAAGTCGTGGCACTGTGGATTAATCTCCAGCTAGCGGAACCAGAAGAACGTCCACCTGGCTGGTATGAATCACGCTTTTCGCTGAACAGGAGGCGCGCGAAAAAAAACTGTGGTTATGGTTGCCGTAAATGACCAGATCAACGGCGTGTTTGCGGCATACATCCAGGATATGTTCATTCAGAGCCCCATAGGTAATAAAGGTATGTTCAATGGGGTATTCTGCTTCTTTGCTAAGTTTGTCGATAAAATCCTGAGTCTCTTCTTGCATCACTTCACGCAGATCTTCCAGCATGGGGGCAGCAAACTGGTTATACAGTTCGGGGTCTGAGACCAGTGTAATCAGGCTAATTCGGGCGTTGACAGGGCGAGCGATAGAAACCGCCTTGTCTAACAACTGCTGACTTTCAGGGGTGGCGGCAACAGCAACAAGAATGTGCGAATAGCTCATAACTCGCTCCTTTTTTTCAAGAATTATGAGAGGGCTTTTCAGCTTTACTCAGCTTACCCCATACTGCAACGTTTCCCGCCTCGATAGTGTGAATGTCATCATGATTATTCATTAATTATTCTTATAAATAGAATAATCGATTCATATTAGTTGCAGATATGTTCAGGTTACTTAAGTGAAACCCACCGCTAATGAAAACAATGTGTTAATAAAAATTAAACATATATTAACATTTGCAAGGTCGTCACATCGCGGTATTAATTAATCACTCTAAATATTTAACTTATTGTTTCTAAAGAATTTAATTAAAAAAGTTTTTTGAGTTAAATATGTGATCCAGCTCGCTATTTCACGGCGTGATATTAACGGATGTGAACAAAATACTATTCGCTTTTATTGCAAGAATATTCGTACATCAGGAATTGAAATGGATGATGGCGGATTAAAAAATAAGCAAAGTAAAAGCTACGCTGATGGATTTATGTTAAGTGTTTGGCTGGTTTATGTGATCTTGATCACATATTCTTTAAATTCGCAGCATACCTCCGTTGTATGTGTAACTGACGGCGGGTAGAGTTGCGTCGAATTAGGAAAAATCTTAGACATTTGTAAGAATTGATGTGAGCTTGTAAGGGACGCTGCCTTCTTAAAAGGGAATGTTTAGACAACGCGTAAGTGTCGTCACGCTGCTATGTATTTGACCTTTTGCTTTTTTTTACCGGGCCTTCCCGGCGACATCACGGGGTGCGGTTTTACCGCATGAAAACAATGTTGGTTATTATGGATGCAAATAATGCATACATCCGAGTTGCTGAAACACATCTATGACATCAATTTGTCATATTTATTGCTTGCACAGCGTTTGATCGTTCAGGACAAAGCATCTGCGATGTTTCGCCTTGGTATCAGCGAGGAAATGGCGGACACGTTGGCAACATTAACACTTCCTCAAATGGTCAAACTGGCCGAAACAAACCAACTGGTATGTCATTTCCGTTTTGACGACCACCAGACTGTTACTCGCCTGACGCAAGACTCCCGCGTTGACGATCTTCAGCAAATTCATACTGGTATCATGCTTTCAACACGCCTGTTAAGCGACATCGATGATGCAGCACGTAAGAAAAGGGCTTGATGATGAGCGAAAAAAGCATTGTTCAGGAAGCGCGTGATATCCAGTTAGCAATGGAATTAATCACATTGGGCGCCCGTTTGCAAATGCTGGAAAGCGAAACGCAATTAAGCCGTGGTCGATTAATCAAGCTGTACAAAGAATTACGCGGTAGTCCTCCGCCAAAAGGGATGCTCCCGTTTTCCACCGACTGGTTTATGACGTGGGAACAAAATATTCATGCGTCGATGTTTTGCAATGCCTGGCAATTCCTGCTCAAAACGGGTCTCTGTAGCGGCGTGGATGCCGTGATCAAGGCGTATCGGTTATATCTTGAGCAGTGTCCGCAGCCTGAAGAAGGGCCATTGTTGGCGTTAACCCGCGCGTGGACGCTGGTGCGATTTGTCGACAGCGGATTGCTGGAGTTGTCCCAATGCAATTGCTGTGGTGGGAATTTTATCACCCACGCACACCAACCCGCAGGCAGCTTTGCCTGTAGTTTATGCCAACCGCCATCACGGGCCGTAAAAAGACGTAAACTTTCCCAGAATGCTGCCGATATTATTCCACAACTGCTGGATGAACAGATCGAACAGGCTGTTTAACTGATACGGTGTGGATGAACACTCCAGCAGCGGTAAGCAATTACCGCTGCTTTTTTTTGTCCTGACCTTACGTTAATTGCCCGACTGCGCATCCTGTCATAGTCAATTGCGAAAGGATGATGTCGTGCTTATCTTATTAGGTTACCTGGTTGTTATTGGTACAGTTTTCGGCGGTTACATGATGACCGGCGGACACCTTGGGGCACTCTATCAACCGGCTGAGCTGGTGATTATCGGTGGTGCGGGTATTGGGGCATTCATCGTCGGCAATAACGGGAAAGCCATCAAAGGGACGATGAAAGCGATCCCGTTGCTTTTCCGTCGTTCGAAATACACCAAAGCGATGTATATGGATCTGCTGGCGCTCTTGTATCGCCTGATGGCCAAGTCACGACAACAGGGCATGTTCTCGCTTGAACGCGACATCGAAAACCCAAAAGAAAGTGAAATCTTCGCCAGCTATCCGCGCATTCTTGCGGATGCCGTGATGCTTGATTTTATTGTCGATTATCTGCGACTGATCATCAGCGGCAACATGAATACGTTTGAGATTGAAGCGCTGATGGACGAAGAAATTGAGACTCATGAGAGCGAAGCCGAAGTTCCGGCGAATAGCCTGGCGATGGTTGGCGACTCACTACCGGCATTCGGGATCGTCGCGGCCGTTATGGGTGTTGTGCATGCGCTGGCTTCTGCCGATCGCCCGGCAGCAGAGCTGGGTGCGTTGATTGCGCATGCGATGGTGGGAACATTCCTCGGTATTTTGCTGGCCTATGGATTTATTTCTCCGCTTGCCAGCGTTCTGCGCCAGAAAAGCGCTGAAACAACCAAAATGATGCAGTGCGTGAAGATAACGCTGCTCTCCAATCTGAATGGTTACGCGCCGCCGATTGCCGTTGAATTTGGTCGTAAGACACTGTACTCCAGCGAACGTCCTTCGTTTATCGAACTGGAAGAACATGTTCGTGCGGTGAGAAATCCAACTGCGCAACAGACGACCGAGGACGCATGAAAAATCAGGCCCATCCCATTATCGTTGTAAAGCGACGCAAACATAAGAATCACGGTGGTGGGGCGCATGGCTCGTGGAAAATCGCCTACGCCGATTTTATGACCGCAATGATGGCCTTCTTTCTGGTGATGTGGCTCATTTCTATTTCCAGCCCTAAAGAATTGATCCAGATTGCCGAATATTTCCGTACACCGCTGGCCACCGCAGTGACCGGGGGAAATCGTATTTCGAATAGCCAAAGCCCGATTCCAGGCGGCGGGGATGATTACACCCAGCAGCAGGGCGAGGTGAACAAGCAGCCGAATATTGATGACCTGAGAAAACGTATGGAACAGAGCCGCTTGAGCAAACTTCGCGGCGATCTCGATCAACTGATTGAATCCGATCCCAAACTGCGAGCGCTGCGTCCGCATTTAAAGATTGATTTGGTTCAGGAAGGGCTGCGGATACAGATTATCGACAGTCAGAATCGCCCGATGTTTAAGACCGGTAGCGCTGAAGTTGAGCCGTACATGCGCGATATCCTGCGCGCGATTGCTCCAGTGCTCAACGGGATCCCTAACCGGATCAGCCTTTCCGGTCACACGGATGATTACCCTTACGCGAATGGTGAGAAAGGGTACAGCAACTGGGAATTGTCTGCCGATCGCGCAAATGCATCGCGTCGCGAGCTGGTTAGCGGCGGTCTGGATGATGGAAAAGTATTACGTGTGGTAGGTATGGCCGCCACGATGCGTCTGAGCGATCGCGGTCCTGAAGACGCTATCAACCGCCGTATTAGCCTGCTGGTTCTCAATAAGCAGGCAGAAGAGGCCATTTTGCATGAAAACGCTGAAAGCCAGAATGAGCCGGTAAGTGTCTTACAACGGCCAGCGGAACTCCCGCCGGTAAGCGTTCCCACATCGCCACCAGCCAATCCGAGGTGATAGCGTGAGCATGGATATTAGCGATTTTTATCAGACATTTTTTGATGAAGCTGACGAACTGTTGGCTGATATGGAGCAACACCTGCTTGATTTGGTTCCTGAAGCCCCGGATTCCGAACAGCTGAATGCCATTTTTCGTGCAGCGCACTCGATTAAAGGCGGGGCGGGCACCTTCGGCTTTACCATTTTGCAGGAAACGACCCATCTGATGGAAAACCTGCTGGATGAAGTGCGGCGTGGCGAGATGCAGCTCAATGCCGACATTATCAACCTGTTTTTGGAAACGAAAGATATTATGCAGGAACAGCTCGACGCCTATAAAAGCTCAGTGGAGCCTGATGCCGACAGTTTTGAGTACATCTGCCAGGCGTTACGGCAGTTAGCGCTCGAAGCGAAAGGTGAAACCGCACCGGCAGTTGTCAACTCAGCAAAACTTAGCGTTGTTGACAGCGCCGCGATGCAGGAAGAGGCGGTTGCAAAGCCTGAACCC
>NZ_SZWU01000017.1:132425-163506 GCF_005280935.1 Citrobacter sp. wls757
GAAGAGAGCAAAAAACGCATTACTCTCTCGCGCCTGAAAGCCAGCGAAGTGGATTTACTGGAAGAGGAACTGGGGAATCTGGCGACCTTAACCGATGTGGTAAAAGGAAGCGACACGTTATCAGCAACGCTTGATGGCAACCTCGCAGAAGATGACATCATCGCGGTGCTTTGCTTTGTCATTGAAGCGGACCAAATTGAATTCGAAACCGTCAGCGCAGCGCCTGTGGCAGCTGAAGCTGAAGAGGTGGCAGTTGTCACTGAGCCGCAGCCGGTTGCTGTGGCACCTGCGGTGAAAGCTACCGCCAGTGAAGCACCACATAGCCGCGCGGAACGTGAAAAACCCGCCCGCGCCAGCGAGTCGACCAGTATCCGCGTAGCGGTTGAAAAGGTTGATCAGCTTATTAACCTGGTTGGCGAGTTGGTGATCACCCAGTCGATGCTGGCCCAGCGCTCTAACGAACTGGATCCTGTCAATCATGGCGATCTCATCACCAGTATGGGTCAGTTACAACGTAACGCCCGCGATTTGCAAGAGTCGGTGATGTCGATTCGTATGATGCCAATGGAGTACGTGTTCAGCCGTTTCCCTCGTCTGGTGCGCGATCTGGCCGGTAAGCTGGGTAAACAGGTCGAGCTGACGCAGGTAGGTAGCTCAACCGAACTCGATAAGAGCCTGATTGAACGCATCATCGATCCGTTGACGCACCTGGTGCGTAACAGCCTCGACCATGGTATCGAACTGCCGGAAAAACGCCTTGAATCCGGCAAAAGCCCAATCGGCAATCTGACGCTTTCCGCGGAGCATCAGGGCGGGAATATTTGTATTGAAGTGACCGATGATGGCGCTGGCCTGAACCGCGAACGTATCCTGGCTAAAGCTGTCTCTCAGGGCATGCCGATCCACGAAAACATGAGTGATGACGAAGTGGGTATGTTGATCTTCGCTCCAGGCTTTTCGACCGCCGAACAGGTGACGGATGTTTCCGGACGCGGCGTGGGTATGGATGTGGTGAAGCGAAATATCCAGGAGATGGGCGGCCATGTTGAGATCCAGTCTAAACAGGGACTGGGGACCACTATTCGCATTCTGCTGCCGCTGACGCTGGCGATCCTCGACGGGATGTCCGTGCGTGTGGCCGATGAGGTCTTCATTCTGCCACTGAATGCTGTTATGGAATCGCTGCAACCGCGCGAAGAAGATCTCCATCCGCTGGCCGGAGGAGAGCGCGTTCTGGAAGTGCGTGGCGAATATTTACCGCTGGTTGAGTTGTGGAAAGTCTTTGAGGTTGAAGGCGCTAAAACTGAAGCGACTCAGGGCATAGTGGTCATTTTACAAAGTGCAGGGCGTCGCTATGCGCTGCTGGTCGATCAGTTAATTGGCCAACACCAGGTAGTGGTCAAAAACCTGGAAAGCAACTACCGCAAAGTGCCAGGTATTTCTGCTGCAACGATCCTCGGCGACGGCAGCGTCGCGCTGATTGTCGATGTCTCTGCATTGCAGGGGTTAAACCGCGAACAACGTGTGGCGATCACAGCCGCCTGATTGAGTGAGAAGGGAATAATATGACCGGTATGAGTAATGTAACTAAACTGGCCGGCGAACCGTCAGGTCAGGAATTCCTCGTGTTTACGCTGGGGGATGAAGAGTACGGTATCGATATCCTGAAAGTGCAGGAAATCCGTGGGTATGATCAGGTGACGCGCATCGCTAACACGCCTGCGTTTATCAAAGGCGTCACAAACCTACGTGGTGTGATTGTGCCTATCGTCGACCTGCGCGTGAAATTTAGCCAGAGCGATGTGGATTACAACGAAAACACCGTGGTGATTGTGCTGAATCTGGGTCAGCGGGTGGTTGGAATTGTGGTAGATGGCGTCTCGGATGTGCTGTCGCTGACAACGGATCAAATCCGTCCGGCACCGGAGTTTGCGGTCACGCTGTCAACGGAATATTTGACGGGATTGGGTGCGCTGGGTGACCGGATGCTGATTCTGGTCAACATTGAGAAACTGCTGAACAGCGAAGAAATGGCGCTGCTGGATATTGCCGCTTCCCACGTCGCATAATCGCCATAACTCATCCGGCCTACAATGATTGCTGTTGCAGGCCGGATTAGCGTAGCGCATCCGGCAGATTTCCCTCTTACGCTTCCCGCTCAACCAGCTCCGGTTCTTCTTCCAGTAAACCTTCATCCTGGGCCAGCATCGCCGTTGCAATCCCGTTACCTAATACGTTGATTGCTGAACGTCCCATATCCAGGAAGTGGTCAATTCCCATCAGTAACAGGATCCCGGCGACCGGAATGTTAAAGCTCGGGATGGTTGCAGCCAGCACTACCAGTGCTGAACGCGGCACACCGGCAATCCCTTTGGACGCCAGCATCAGCGTCAGCATCAGGACGGTGATTTCTGCGAAGGAGAGGTGGATGTTATAGGCCTGCGCGATAAACATGGAGGCAAATGAACAATAGACCATGGAACCGACCAGGTTAAACGAATAACCGATAGGCAGCACGAATGACACGATGTTGGGTGAGCAGCCAAATTTAGTTAATTGCTCCAGCGTTTTCGGATAAGCGGCCTCAGAGCTGCTGGTGGTGAATGCGACCAGAACCGGGTCTTTTAGCATGCTCACCAGGCGAAATACCTCTTTTTTCAGCATGACATAACCCACAGCCAGCAGAACCAGGCAGGTCAGCAAAATCGCCACATAGTAACCGCCGATAAACGACGCATAGTTAAGCAGGATCCCCAGACCCTGGGTGGAGATGACGGAAGAGATGGCGGCAAAAATAGCCAGCGGTGCAACGTACATCACGTAGCCGGTCACTTTGAGCATAATATGGGAAACCACATCCAGCGCCGCAACCAGTGGGGCGTTGAATTTCTCACCAAGGGATGCGCCACCAATACCGAAAAACATTGAGAACACCACAATTTGCAGGATCTCATTGTTAGCCATCGCTTCGGCGATGCTGGTTGGAATGGTATGCGTCAGAAAACCTTTCAGGCTCATGCCGCCCACGGCCAGGCCGGTGTCGGTGGCTTCCAGCGGGATCGCCAGGTTCAGCCCGCTGCCGGGTTGCTCAAGGGAAACCACAAACAGACCGACCAGGATAGACAATATAGAAGAGCTGATAAACCAGATCATCGCTTTGCCGCCCACGCGACCGATGGTGGACGTTTCTCCCAGGCGCATAATACCAACGGTCAGGGTGCTGAATACTAAAGGCGCGATCACCATTTTAATCAGGCGTAAAAAGATGTCGGTAAGAAGCGTAATGTTATCGGCCCAGGCGGTCACGACGCCGGGGGAGGCATAAGAGTGGATCACCGCACCCGACAGGATCCCCGCCAGCATGAAGATCACGATAAACAACGTGAGTTTGTTTGCATTTGCCACTAAAAAGCCCTCAGTAAGGATTTAACATTTATTGATCGGTTACTCATTTTTTATACTTATTAAGTGGTAACGAGGTATTCATCATATAAATTGGATTAAAGCGTAAACGGATACAACTTTTTTTAATTTTTTATCCATTTTGTTGTGGTATTTACGATGCGTATGTGTGATCTCAATCACATAAAAATGCGTATTTCGGCCATTCTGACCGTGCTCACCGATGAAAATAAATGTTATTTACATGATAATTATGGTGTTTTTATGTGAATGATTTGTGGTTGCTGCACACCCGTTTTATCTTCCCCTCGCCAGGCTTCACATCCCTTCAGGATTTCCTTTTCGCAAACGTAAAGTTATCTCAGCGAGTGCCGATAACGTTGATAACTCGTTTTCAGGAAGGTGCCTTATGTTTAACCGTATCCGCGTTGTCACAATGCTGATGATGGTGCTGGGGGTTTTCGCACTGCTACAGCTTGTTTCCGGTGGTCTGTTGTTTTCTTCATTGCAGCAGAATCAGCAAAGTTTTGTTATTTCTAACGATCTTCGACAGCAGCAAAGTGAACTCACCTCAACATGGGATCTGATGCTGCAGACACGAATCAATTTAAGCCGTTCTTCTGCGCGCATGATGATGGATGCGTCTAACCAGCAAAGCAGCGCAAAAAACGATCTGCTGAAGAATGCGAAAGCATCGCTGGCGCAGGCTGAAACGCATTACGCAAAATTTAAAAACATCACACCGTTGCCGGAAATGGCAGAAGCCAGCGGCAACGTTGAGGAAAAATATCAGCAGTACCATGCGGCCCTGGCAGAACTGGTTCAGTTTCTGGAAAGCGGCAATATGGACGCCTACTTCGCGCAGCCTACGCAGGGAATGCAAAACGCGCTCGGCGAGGCGCTGGGCAAGTACGCCAGCGTTAGCGAAAAGCTTTACGTCCAGGCATTTGATCAAAGCGCGCGGGATTACCATTTCGCCCAATGGCAGCTCGGCGTGCTGGCCGTGGTGCTGGTGCTGATTCTGGTGGTGGTCTGGTATGGCATCCGTCATACCCTGCTTAATCCTCTGTCCCGTGTCATTGCCCATATCCGGGAAATCGCCAGCGGTAACCTGACCGCAACTCTCGCCGTTAGTGGCCGTAACGAAATCGGCGAGCTGGCCAGTACGGTTGATCATATGCAGCGCTCGCTGACGGAAACCGTCACTCTGGTGCGTGAAGGCTCTGACGCGATTTATTCCGGTACCAGTGAAATTGCCAGCGGAAACACTGACCTTTCATCTCGTACGGAACAGCAGGCGTCTGCACTGGAAGAGACCGCAGCCAGCATGGAACAGCTGACCGCAACTGTGAAGCAAAACGCGGACAACGCGCGTCAGGCCTCGCAACTGGCAAAAAGCGCGTCCGATACCGCGCAGCATGGCGGCAAAGTGGTTGATAGCGTGGTGAACACCATGCACGAAATCGCCGATAGCTCGAAGAAAATCGCCGACATCATCAGCGTCATCGATGGTATTGCCTTTCAGACCAACATTCTCGCACTGAACGCGGCGGTTGAAGCAGCGCGTGCCGGTGAGCAAGGCCGCGGCTTTGCCGTGGTAGCGGGTGAAGTGCGTAATCTGGCAAGTCGCAGTGCGCAGGCGGCGAAAGAGATCAAAGCATTGATTGAAGATTCCGTTTCCCGGGTTGATACCGGTTCCGTACTGGTAGAAAGCGCCGGCGAAACAATGAACGATATCGTCAATGCCGTGACGCGGGTGACCGACATTATGGGCGAGATTGCCTCGGCATCTGACGAGCAAAGCCGGGGGATTGATCAGGTTGCGCTCGCGGTCTCTGAAATGGATCGCGTTACGCAGCAGAACGCCTCTTTGGTACAGGAGTCAGCTGCCGCAGCGGCCGCTCTTGAAGAACAGGCCAGTCGCTTAACGCAGTCGGTATCGACTTTCCGTCTTGCGTCACGTCCGGCCTCGACAAAACCACGCGATACACGATTACCAGCAGCCCCGAGCGCATCCTATCCGCGCCAGAGCATTGAACAAGATACGAATTGGGAAACATTTTGACTGATAGTTAAACCGCGGCCAGTGCCGCCCAATGGGAGCGTTGATGTTTAATCGTATTCGAATTTCGACCACGCTGTTTTTGATTTTAATCCTCTGCGGTGTTTTGCAGATTGGCAGTAATGGCTTGTCCTTCTGGGCATTTCGGGACGGTTTTCAGAACCTGAATCAGGTCGAACGGAGTAATCAGCAACGCGCTGCGCTGGCCCAAACCCGCGCTGTGTTATTACAGGCCAGTACGGCCCTTAATAAGGCAGGGACGCTGACCGCCCTGAGCTATCCGCCAGAGGACATCAAAACGCTGATGACCCTCGCGCGCGACAGCCTGGCGCAGTCTGAGTTGATGTTTAAACGCTTTATGGCGACGTCGGATTCGACGGAGCAAGGGAAGGCGCTGTTTGGCGCAACGGAGAATAGTTTCAGCCAGTGGCACAGCGCTCTCGCGCATCAGGCCACCTGGCTTGAAAATAATCAGTTGTCAGATTTTCTGACCGCGCCGGTGCAGGCGGCTCAAGATGCTTTTGATGCGAATGTGAATGCGTGGCAGAGCAACATCGACAGCGTGTTGCAAACGGCGGGAGAGCAGAGTCAGCGCAATTACCATATGTCGGGGGTGATTTTCGCCACCATGGTGGTACTGGCGGCACTGCTCACCAGCGGTGCGCTGTTCTGGTCGCGCAAGATGATCGTTCAGCCGCTGGCGATTATTGGCAGCCATTTCGACAGTATTGCCGCGGGGAACCTGGCACGACCGGTAGCGGTTTATGGGCGCAATGAGATCTCGGCCATTTTTGCCAGCCTGCAGAAGATGCAAAAGGCGTTACGCGAAACGGTAAGTGACGTTCGTCAGGGCAGCTCAGCCATGCATAGCGGTATTTCAGAAATTGCGATGGGCAATAACGATTTATCTTCGCGAACCGAACAGCAGGCGGCCGCGCTGGCACAAACGGCGGCCAGCATGGAGCAACTGACCGCCACCGTCGGCCAGAACGCTGATAACGCACGCCAGGCGTCAGGAATCGCCAAAAGTGCGGCAGACACAGCGCATAAAGGTGGCGAGCAGACGTCCCGGGTCGCCAGCACTATGCATGAGATTTCTGCCAGCTCGCAGAAAATCGGCGACATCATCGGCGTGATTGACAGCATTGCCTTCCAGACCAATATCCTGGCGTTGAATGCCGCGGTAGAGGCCGCCAGGGCGGGGGAGCAAGGACGTGGTTTTGCCGTCGTCGCTGGTGAGGTGCGCAATCTGGCAAGCCGTAGCGCACAGGCGGCGAAAGAAATTAAGGGACTGATTGAGGAATCTGTCACCCGGGTGCATCAGGGCTCGCAGCTGGTGGATATGGCGTCGCGCACTATGACGGAAATAGTCAGTTCGGTGACCCGGGTTAACGACATCATGGGCGAGATTGCCTCGGCATCCGATGAACAGCGCAGAGGCATTGAGCAGGTGGCGCAGGCCGTCAGCCAGATGGACTCCGTGACGCAGCAAAACGCCGGTCTGGTGGAAGAAGCCGCATCCGCCGCCGGACAACTTGCCACGCAGGCCGATCATCTTTCTGCTTGTGTCGCATTTTTTAAACTTGAAGAGCAAACCGTAGCAAAACAAGAGTTGGCGCAGCCTCAGGTTGCGCCCGTTGTATCCTGAATGTGATTGAGAAGGCGCTATGACATCATCTCTGCCCTCCGGGCAAACGTCATTATTGTTACAGATGACACAGCGCCTCGCGCTGTCTGACGCGCATTTTCGTCGGATATGTCAATTAATCTACCAGCGTGCGGGGATCGTACTGGCCGACCATAAGCGGGACATGGTTTATAACCGCCTGGTTCGTCGACTGCGTACCCTGGGGCTGGATGACTTTGGTCGCTATCTCAGCATGCTGGAAGCTAACCAGAACAGTGCTGAGTGGCAGGCTTTTATTAACTCCCTGACTACCAACCTGACCGCGTTTTTTCGCGAAGGGCATCATTTTCCGGTGCTGTCAGATCACGCTCGTCGGCGCAGCGGTGAATACCGCGTCTGGAGCGCGGCGGCGTCAACCGGAGAAGAACCCTACAGCATTGCGATTACGCTTGCCGATACCTTAGGTATGGCACCGGGCCGCTGGCGCGTTTTTGCCAGCGACATTGATACCGAAGTGCTGGAAAAGGCCAGAAACGGCATTTACCGCCTCGATGAGCTAAAGACGCTGTCACCCCAGCAGTTGCAGCGTTATTTCATGCGCGGCACCGGGCCGCATGAAGGACTGGTACGCGTTAGGCAGGAACTGGCAGGTCATGTTGAATTTTCCAGCGTGAACTTACTGGATAAGCAGTACAACGTGCCTGGCCCTTTTGATGCCATATTTTGTCGTAATGTGATGATCTATTTCGATAAAACGACACAACAGGACATTTTGCACCGTTTTGTTCCACTTCTTAAACCTGACGGGCTGCTGTTTGCAGGTCATTCAGAAAACTTTAGCAACCTTGTGCGCGAGTTTAGCCTGCGTGGACAGACCGTGTATGCGCATGCGCCAGGTAAGGATAAAGCATGAGTAAAATCAGGGTGTTGTCGGTAGATGATTCTGCATTGATGCGTCAAATCATGACCGAAATTATTAACAGTCACAGTGATATGGAAATGGTGGCGACGGCGCCGGATCCGTTGGTCGCCCGGGATTTAATCAAAAAATACAATCCAGACGTCCTGACGCTGGACGTGGAAATGCCGCGTATGGACGGCCTCGACTTCCTGGAGAAGTTGATGCGCCTGCGTCCAATGCCTGTGGTGATGGTTTCTTCACTGACCGGTAAAGGTTCAGAGGTCACGCTGCGGGCCTTGGAACTGGGGGCGATTGATTTTGTCACCAAACCGCAACTGGGGATCCGCGAAGGGATGCTGGCATATAGCGAGATGATTGCCGAAAAGATCCGCACCGCATCGCGCGCAAAACTGGCGGCCCATAAGCCCATGGCGGCACCGACGACCTTGAAAGCAGGGCCGTTACTCAGTTCGGAAAAACTGCTGGTGATTGGGGCGTCAACCGGAGGAACAGAGGCAATTCGCCATGTACTCCAGCCATTGCCGCTTTCAAGCCCCGGTATTCTTATTACCCAGCATATGCCGCCAGGGTTTACCCGTTCGTTCGCCGAACGTCTGAACAAACTGTGCCAGATAACCGTGAAAGAGGCAGAAGACGGAGAGCGCGTACTCCCGGGGCATGCGTATATCGCGCCGGGCGACAAGCATATGGAACTGGCGCGCAGTGGCGCGAACTATCAAATTAAAATTCATGACGGTCCGCCGGTTAATCGGCATCGGCCCTCAGTGGATGTGCTGTTCCATTCGGTGGCGAAACATGCGGGGCGCAATGCCGTCGGGGTGATCCTGACCGGTATGGGCAACGATGGCGCAGCCGGAATGTTAGCGATGAATCAGGCGGGAGCCTGGACCATTGCGCAAAACGAAGCAAGTTGTGTGGTGTTCGGCATGCCGCGCGAGGCCATCAATATGGGTGGCGTAAGCGAAGTGGTCGATCTTAGCCAGGTGAGCCAGCAAATGCTGGTGAAAATTAGTGCCGGACAGGCAATACGTATTTGAATCAGGAGTTTATTTTTATGGCGGATAAAGAACTTAAGTTTTTGGTTGTGGATGACTTTTCCACCATGCGTCGCATCGTGCGTAACCTGCTTAAAGAGCTGGGATTCAACAATGTTGAAGAAGCTGAAGACGGCGTAGATGCGCTGAACAAGCTGCAGGCTGGGGGATTCGGTTTTGTTATTTCTGACTGGAACATGCCGAACATGGATGGACTGGAACTGCTGAAAACCATCCGTGCCGATGGCGGGATGGCTTCTCTGCCGGTGCTGATGGTCACGGCAGAAGCGAAAAAAGAGAACATCATTGCGGCAGCACAGGCAGGTGCCAGTGGCTATGTCGTGAAACCGTTCACGGCGGCGACGCTGGAAGAAAAACTGAATAAAATCTTTGAGAAACTGGGCATGTGAGGGTGTGATGATGATGCAACCACAAATTAAACCTGCTGACGAACACTCTGCAGGGGACATCATCGCGCGCATCGGCAGTTTGACCCGAATGCTGCGCGACAGCCTGCGTGAACTGGGGCTGGATCAGGCCATTGCCGAAGCGGCAGAAGCGATTCCTGATGCCCGCGATCGTCTCGATTATGTTGTGCAGATGACCGCGCAGGCGGCGGAGCGTGCGCTAAACAGCGTAGAAGCTTCGCAGCCGCATCAGGACGCGATGGAAAAAGGGGCCAAAGACCTGACTAAACGCTGGGATGAATGGTTCGAAAATCCGATCGAACTCTCCGATGCTCGTGAACTGGTCACCGATACCCGTCAGTTCCTTGGTGATGTACCTGGACATACCAGCTTTACCAATGCCCAGTTGCTGGACATCATGATGGCGCAGGATTTCCAGGATCTCACCGGTCAGGTCATCAAGCGCATGATGGATGTTATCCAGGAGATTGAACGTCAGCTGCTGATGGTTCTGTTGGAAAACATTCCGGAACAGGGCGCTCGTCCAAAACGTGAAAACGAAAGCTTGCTTAACGGCCCGCAGGTTGACGCCTCGAAAGCCGGTGTAGTGGCAAGTCAGGATCAGGTTGACGACCTGCTGGATAGCCTCGGGTTCTGATGCGTATTTGCCGGATGTGAGGCGTGGGCCTCTCATCCGGCTTACGCGCAATTCTGCTTAAAGCCATAAATCCCGTCTTTTTTACCGCTTACTCTTCCCATTGCTGGATAGCTGTTCTGGCATCATTCTCGCCTATATCTCTATCCAGGGTCTGATGCGTGGCAGAAGAAAGCGACGACGACAAAACAGAAGCCCCCACACCCCACCGACTTGAAAAAGCGCGGGAAGAAGGGCAGATCCCCCGATCCAAAGAGCTAACCTCACTGCTTATTTTGCTGGTGGGTGTGTGCATTATCTGGATTGGTGGGGAGTCGCTTGCCCGTAGGCTGGCTGGCATGCTGTCGGCCGGATTACGTTTTGACCACAGTATGGTCAACGACCCGAATCTGATCCTCAGCCAAATCATCCTGCTGATTAAAGACGCGATGATTGCGCTGTTGCCGTTGATTACCGGCGTCGTTCTGGTGGCTTTAATTTCCCCGGTGATGCTTGGCGGCTTGATTTTCAGCGGTAAATCCCTGCAACCCAAATTCTCTAAGCTGAATCCGCTGCCGGGCATTAAGCGCATGTTTTCCGCGCAAACCGGCGCAGAACTGCTCAAAGCGATACTGAAGTCCACGTTAGTGGGAAGCGTGGCCGGATTTTATCTCTGGCATAACTGGCCGGCGATGATGCGTCTGATGGCGGAGTCTCCGATTACGGCGATGGGCAATGCCCTGGATTTAGTCGGTATGTGTGCACTACTGGTGGTGCTTGGCGTTATTCCGATGGTGGGGTTCGACGTCTTTTTCCAGATCTATAGCCATGTGAAAAAACTGCGTATGTCGCGTCAGGATATCCGCGATGAATTTAAGCAAAGCGAAGGTGACCCGCACGTTAAGGGCAAAATTCGTCAAATGCAGCGCGCGGCCGCTCAGCGTCGCATGATGGCGGATGTGCCGAAAGCAGACGTTATTGTCACTAACCCTACGCACTACTCAGTGGCGTTGAAGTATGACGAGAACAAAATGAGTGCGCCGAAAGTTGTTGCGAAAGGGGCCGGGCTGGTTGCGCTGCGCATTCGTGAAATTGGCGCAGAGCACCGTGTCCCGACATTAGAAGCACCACCACTGGCGCGTGCGCTCTATCGCCATGCTGAGATTGGTCAGCAAATACCGGGGCAATTATACGCCGCCGTTGCCGAAGTACTGGCATGGGTATGGCAGCTAAAACGCTGGCGTCTGGCTGGCGGCAAACGTCCACCACAACCTGAAAACCTTCCGGTGCCAGAAGCACTGGATTTCATGAACGAGAAGAATACTGATGGCTAATCTGGTCGCGATGCTGCGTCTGCCCAGCAACCTGAAATCCACGCAATGGCAAATCCTTGCCGGACCGATCCTCATCCTGCTGATTCTGTCGATGATGGTGCTGCCGCTGCCGGCTTTCGTCCTCGATTTGCTGTTCACATTTAACATTGCGCTGTCGATCATGGTGCTGCTGGTGGCGATGTTCACCCAGCGTACACTGGAGTTTGCCGCATTCCCGACGATTTTGCTGTTTACCACATTATTACGTCTGGCGCTGAACGTCGCGTCTACCCGTATCATTTTGATGGAAGGACACACTGGCGCGGCGGCGGCGGGGAAGGTGGTTGAAGCCTTCGGCCACTTCCTGGTGGGCGGTAACTTTGCGATCGGCATCGTGGTCTTCGTGATTCTCGTCATCATTAACTTTATGGTCATCACCAAAGGTGCGGGGCGTATCGCCGAGGTTGGCGCGCGCTTCGTGCTGGATGGTATGCCCGGCAAGCAGATGGCGATTGATGCGGATTTGAATGCCGGTCTGATTGGCGAAGATGAAGCTAAAAAACGACGCTCGGAAGTGACCCAGGAAGCGGATTTTTACGGCTCAATGGACGGTGCGAGTAAATTCGTCCGTGGAGATGCCATCGCTGGTATTTTGATCATGGTAATCAACGTGGTCGGCGGTCTGTTAGTTGGGGTGTTGCAGCATGGTATGAGCATGGGCAGCGCTGCGGAAAGTTATACCCTGTTGACCATCGGTGACGGGCTGGTGGCACAAATTCCTGCGCTGGTTATCTCTACCGCGGCGGGTGTTATCGTGACCCGCGTGAGTACCGACCAGGACGTAGGAGAACAGATGGTGACCCAACTGTTCAGCAACCCCAGCGTCATGTTGCTCAGTGCGGCGGTACTTGGGCTTTTGGGTCTGGTTCCGGGCATGCCTAACCTGGTGTTTCTGATGTTTACTGCCGCATTGTTGGCTCTGGCATGGTGGATGCGCGGTCGTGAGCAAAAAGCGCCAGATGAACCGCAGCCGGTGAAAATGCCGGAAAACAACTCCGTGGTGGAAGCCACATGGAACGACGTGCAGCTGGAAGATTCGCTGGGTATGGAGGTTGGTTACCGCCTGATCCCAATGGTGGATTTTCAGCAGGATGGCGAGTTACTGGGGCGAATTCGCAGTATTCGTAAGAAATTTGCCCAGGATATGGGCTTCCTGCCGCCGGTGGTACACATTCGAGACAATATGGATCTGCAGCCGGCCCGCTATAGAATTTTGATGAAAGGGGTAGAAATTGGCAGCGGTGACGCCTATCCGGGACGCTGGCTGGCCATTAACCCGGGTACTGCCGCCGGGTCGCTGCCGGGTGAGAAAACGGTCGATCCGGCGTTCGGACTGGACGCTATCTGGATTGAAAGCGCATTGAAGGAACAGGCACAGATTCAGGGCTTTACGGTGGTTGAAGCCAGTACTGTTGTTGCTACACATCTAAACCATCTGATTGGACAGTTCGCCGCTGAGCTGTTTGGCCGTCAGGAAGCGCAGCAGTTACTGGATCGAGTGTCGCAGGAGATGCCAAAGCTGACGGAAGATCTGGTGCCGGGCGTTGTGACGCTCACCACGCTGCATAAAGTGCTGCAGAACTTACTGGACGAGAAAGTACCGATTCGCGATATGCGCACCATCCTTGAAACGCTGGCGGAACATGCGCCGCTGCAAAACGATCCGCATGAGCTTACCGCGGTCGTCCGTGTTGCGTTAGGACGCGCCATCACTCAGCAGTGGTTCCCGGGTAACGAAGAGGTTCAGGTTATCGGTCTTGATACTCCGCTCGAGCGTTTGCTGCTGCAAGCGCTGCAGGGGGGCGGCGGCCTGGAGCCTGGGCTTGCAGACCGACTGCTGGCCCAGACTCAGGAAGCGCTGTCCCGGCAGGAAATGTTGGGCGCGCCGCCGGTCTTGCTGGTTAATCACGCGTTACGTCCGTTACTGGCGCGGTTTTTACGCCGCAGCATCCCGCAGTTGGTGGTGTTATCGAATATGGAGCTTTCCGATAACCGCCATATCCGCATGACGGCGACCATTGGAGGTAAATAATGCGTAATTTATTGTGGTTGTTGTTTTTTCCTCTGGTGGCGCAGGCCGCCGGAGAAGGGGCCTGGCAGGCAAGTGGCATGGGGATCACCTTAAATCACCGTGGCCAGTCAGCCTCGTCTGATCCTTTGGTTCCGAGCCAGCCGGTCTCAGGCTTGATGACGCTGGTGGCCTGGCGCTATGAGCTGAATGGCCCCACGCCCGCAGGTTTGCGGGTGCGTTTATGTTCTCAGTCCCGTTGTGTCGAGCTGGACGGGCAAAGTGGGACCACCAACGGGTTCAATAACGTTCCGGCCATTGAACCGATGCATTTTGTCTGGGAGGTCCCCGGCGGTGGTCGCCTGATCCCCGCGTTACGCATTCAGAGCAATCAGGTGATTGTGAACTACCGTTAACCCCCTCCGTCATTCAGACCAGCAGTTGAAACTGCTGGTTGTTTCAACATTACAGCCTCTCATTCAATTAAATAGAAACGTCATTTTATAAAATAAGTGACGTACGTTGCCGGACTCTTTGCATTCTTGCCATTTCACGAATCCTTCTGGCAGAAATAGAAAGGTTTCACTTTCTGTTAGCTTTTACTGTGACCCTATAAGGATGCCCATTGTCAAAGCGAGGATTGCGGGGCCTCCAAAAAAGCTGCTGCGCCGTAACAGGGGCAGGTCACAGCATTGAATCCGACATTGACAGAGGTTTAGTAAATGATTGTTTACCCGGTTAAACATAGCCCGTTATTGCGCCAGCCAGAACATTTTATTGCCAGGGATGAATTAAAAACGCTGATCAAAAAGGTGACGCATAACCTGGTCAATATTCATGACGAAACCGGCGAGTTCTTGCTGCGTCTGGACGATGGACGCGTAATTGATACTAAAGGCTGGGCGGGATGGGAGTGGACACACGGCGTCGGCCTGTACGGGATGTATCAGTACTATCTGCAAACCGGCGATGAAACGATGCGCGATATCATCGATAGCTGGTTTGCCGATCGCTTTGCTGAAGGTGCAACCACTAAAAACGTGAACACCATGGCGCCATTTTTAACGTTGGCGTATCGCTATGAAGAGACGCGTAATCCAGCGTATCTGCCGTGGCTCGACAGCTGGGCTGAGTGGGCAATGCATGAGATGCCGCGTACCGAATTTGGTGGTATGCAACACATCACGCTGGCGGAAGAAAACCACCAACAGATGTGGGATGACACGCTGATGATGACGGTTTTACCGCTGGCGAAGATTGGCAAGCTACTCAATCGCCCGGACTACATCGAAGAGGCAACGTATCAGTTCCTGCTGCACGTGCAAAACCTGATGGATAAAGAAACGGGGCTGTGGTTCCATGGCTGGAGCTATGAAGGAAATCATAACTTTGCTAATGCCCGCTGGGCGCGTGGCAACAGTTGGTTAACTATCGTGATCCCGGACTTCCTCGAATTACTTGATTTACCGGAAAACAATGCTGTTCACCGCTATCTGGTACAGGTGCTGAACGCGCAAATCGCGGCGCTGGCGAAATGCCAGGATGAAAGTGGGTTGTGGCATACCTTGCTGGACGACCCGCAGTCGTATCTGGAAGCATCGGCAACTGCCGGATTTGCCTATGGGATCCTCAAAGCAGTACGTAAACGCTATGTTGGGCAAGAGTATGCGCCGGTAGCCGAAAAAGCCATTCGCGGCATTGTGCAGCATATTTCACCGGAAGGTGAACTGCTGCACACCTCGTTTGGTACCGGGATGGGACACAATCTTGATTTCTACCGCAACATCCCTCGGACCTCCATGCCTTACGGACAGGCGATGGCGATGCTGTGCCTTACCGAATACTTGCGAAAGTATTTTTGATATCGGTATTCGATGGCGATACCGCTATCGGTCCTGATTGTTCAGTCGTCACTGTTTGTACCGTATTGTCCTGCGGGGCAAACAGATGATCCATGATTTGACGCATAACCGGCGCGGCGGTGACACCATCGCTGCCGCCGTTTTCCAGAATCAACGCCACCGCGACCTTCGGGTTCTTATAGGGTGCAAATGCGGTATAGAACACGTGGTCGCGCAAGCGGACAGGGATCATCTTCGCATTGTAGGTCTGATTTTCTTTCAGGCTAAAGACCTGCGAGGTGCCGCTTTTTGCCGCAATGCCGTAAGGCGCGGTGTGAAAGAACTTATAACCTGTACCATTTGGTTCATTCGCCATGCCGAACATCGCCTGACGCACCAGTCCCCAGTATGGCGATGAGGCTGAGGCGATTTGTGACGGTGCTTCTGGAGCCTGATACGGCGTGATGGTTTTGCCGCTCTCTTCATCGAGCAGCAGGTGAGGGACGATAACCTTGCCGTTGTTAATCAGTGCGACCATGGCTTTTACCATCTGGATAGGTGTGGCAATCCAGTAGCCCTGACCGATGCCAACTGAAATAGTGTCCCCCTGATACCAGGCTTTTTTGTGCACTTTTTGCTTCCATTCGCGGCTCGGGAGCAGGCCGTTATACTCCTCATCAAGATCGATGCCGGTCGGTTTACCGTAACCAAACTGGCTGAGCATGCTGTTAATCCGGTCGATCCCCATCATATACGCCACCTGATAGAAGAACGTATCGGCAGACTCTTCTATCGCTTTGGTGACATCCAGCATACCGTGGCCCGTTTTTTTCCAGTCACGGTAATGTCGCTCGGTGCCGGGTAGCGTCCAGGTAGGGGCACCGAAGAAACTGGTCTGCGGCGTGATTACCCCGTTCAGTAATGCCGACATCGCCATATACGGTTTGACCGTTGAAGCGGGAGGGTACAATCCCTGCGTGACGCGGTTGATTAATGGCAGATCTTTATCCTGGAGTAGTTTGTTATAGTCCTGATAGCTGATGCCTTTGACAAACGGATTAGGGTCATAGCTGGGGTTTGAGACCATCGCCAGTACGGAACCGTCGTGTGGATCTTCAACCAAAACGGCGGCACGCTGGCCAGCCAACAGGCTCTCAATGTATTGCTGTAAATGTAAATCCAGTGTCAGATGGATATCTTTTCCGGCAACGGGCGGCACATCTTTGATCAGGCGTACGATGCGTCCGTGGTTATCTACTTCCACCTCCTGATAACCGGTTTTTCCATGCAGTTCGTTTTCGTAATAGCGCTCAATACCTTGCTTGCCGATGTTGTGATCGGCGGCGTAGTTCTCCGCCAGGCCCTTTTGATCCAGTGCTTTCAGGTCGTTGTCATTGATTTTTGAAACATAACCCAGGACATGCGCCAGCGCCGCGCCATAGGGATACTGGCGGTCTTCGTAACTATTGATGTTGACGCCGCTAAAATGAAACTGGTTTACCGAAAAACGGGCGATTTCGACATCGGTTAGCGCATTTTTTAGCACCACAGGACGATAGCGGCTGCTGGCTTTCAGCTCATGGCGAAACTGGTCTATGTCATCAGGTGTGAGGTCAACGATCGGCGTGAGCTGCTGGAGTAACGCATTCATATCGCTGATTTTATACGGCGTAACGGAAATATCGTACCAGGTAACGTTGCGCACCAGCGGGATGCCGTTGCGATCGTAAATCATGCCACGCGTTGGGGCGACGGGCAGCATTTTGATGTCGTTTGCATTCGACCGGGTGGTGTAATACTGGTGCTGACAGATTTGTAAGTTATACAGATTGTAAATCAGGATGCCAAAACAGATGACTACCAGGCCAAAGGCCACCAATACACGCCGCTGGAAGAGCTTTTCTTCCGCCTCAAAATCTCTGAATGTCATTGACCCGTACCCGATTAATTCGCCGCCTAATGATACGGAGGCTTAGACGGGATGACAGGCAAAAGATGTTCCATATCTCTAGGGAAATGTGTCATTCCTTGTGGGTTGTTACAAATTACAGTGAACGTAGCGCCTGATGGTGCTTTGCTGATCAGGCCTACGAGGGCGGTCATTCGGGGAAATAAAAAAGCCCGCGACAAAGCGCGGGCTTTCACATTATTTGAAGTGATTACATACGTTCTACGGTTTCGATACCCAGTGTATCCAGACCCAGCTTCAGGGTTTTCGCCGTCAGCTGTGCCAGCTTCAGTCGGCTGTTACGAATCTCTTCGTTTTCAGCGCTGAGAATAGGGCAGTGCTCATAGAAGCCGGAGAACAGACCAGCAACGTCGTACAGGTAAGCACACATCACGTGTGGCGTACCTTCACGCGCAACGACGGTCAGCGTTTCTTCAAACTGCAGCAGACGCGCCGCCAGTTGAGCCTCGCGATCTTCGCTGATAACGACCTGCGCATTTGCCAGCGCGCTTTCGTCGATATCTGCTTTACGGAACACGGACAGTACGCGGGTATAAGCGTACTGCATATATGGCGCGGTGTTACCTTCGAACGCCAGCATGTTGTCCCAGTCGAAGATGTAGTCGGTGGTACGGTTTTTGGACAGATCCGCGTATTTCACTGCGCCGATACCGACCGCATTTGCCAGTTTTTCCAGTTCGTCGGCAGGCATGTCCGGGTTCTTCTCCGCGACCAGATGACGTGCGCGCTCCAGCGCTTCATCCAGCAGATCGGCCAGTTTAACCGTGCCGCCCGCACGGGTTTTGAACGGTTTACCGTCTTTGCCCAGCATCATACCGAACATGTGGTGTTCCAGCGGCACTGAATCTGGCACATAACCAGCTTTACGTACGATGGTCCAGGCCTGCATTAAGTGCTGATGCTGGCGAGAGTCGATGTAATAAAGTACGCGATCGGCATGCAGGGTTTCGTAACGATACTTGGCGCAGGCGATGTCGGTTGTGGTGTAGAGATAGCCGCCATCTTTCTTCTGAATGATAACGCCCATCGGTTCGCCTTCCTTGTTCTTATACTCATCAAGGAATACGACGGTAGCGCCTTCGCTTTCAACAGCCAGACCTTTCGCCTTCAGATCGGCGACGATGCCAGGTAGCATCGGGTTGTACAGGCTTTCGCCCATGACGTCGTCACGGGTCAGGGTAACGTTGAGGCGATCGTAGGTTAACTGGTTCTGCGACATGGTAATGTCGACCAGTTTGCGCCACATCTCGCGGAAGTATTCGTCACCGCCTTGCAGTTTCACGACATAACTACGGGCGCGTTCCGCGAAGGCTTCATCTTCGTCGTAATGTTTTTTCGCATCACGGTAGAAACCTTCCAGGTCAGCCAGCGCCATCTCTCCGGCATTTTCCTGCTGCTGTTTTTCCAGCCATGCGATGAGCATACCGAACTGAGTACCCCAGTCGCCGACGTGGTTAGCGCGAATAACATTGTGACCGAGGAACTCCAGCGTACGCACCGCCGCGTCACCGATGATGGTGGAACGCAGGTGACCAACGTGCATCTCTTTCGCTACGTTAGGCGCAGAGTAGTCAACCACGACGGTTTGTTTAGCCGGTTGAGTGACGCCCAGACGATCGGAAGCCAGCGCCTGCTGAACGTGCTGCGCCAGAAATGCCGGATCGAGAAAAATATTGATAAAGCCCGGGCCTGCAATTTCAACTTTGCTGGCAATCCCGTTGAGATCCAGATGAGTCAGCACCTGCTCAGCCAGTTGTCGCGGCGCCATACCCAGTTTTTTAGCGACAGCCATCATGCCGTTAGCTTGATAGTCGCCGAACTGTACTTTTGCTGACTGACGAACCTGCGGTTCGCAATCTGCAGGTGCGCCTGCAGCAATCATGGCCTGACTGACTTTTTCTGAGAGAAGAGCCTGAATATTCACCGGAATACCTTACATTTATGAAGCGGCCTAAAATTCACCGCACCAGTTTAAGAATTAAGGGCGGGAGTATACTGCAAATGCCCGTTGCCGTCAGCATTGTGTGTACCGCCAGTAGCCTGAAATATAAACAATGCAATGGCGTAAATTTATTCATGATGTGTTCGGAGAAAACAGCGGTTGGATGGCGCAGCGCAACAGAGTAAATTAGCGACTTTGAACATGGATATGAGCTTTTAATATGGCGAACTGGCAAACCGTTGCAGAACTACAGGATATTTCTGCAGATTTACCGCATTTCACGCAGGCATTAACGGAACTTTCTACCCGTCTTGAGCTGGATATCACAGGCCTGGAAGCCGATCACATTTCCTTGCGTTGCCATCAAAATACCACCGCAGAGCGCTGGCGTCGTGGGTTTGAACAGTGCGGTGAATTGTTGTCAGAAAACATTATCAACGGCAGACCTATTTGTCTTTTTAAACTGCATGAGCCGGTTTGTGTGCAACATTGGCAATTTTCCATCGTCGAACTGCCGTGGCCGGGCGAAAAACGCTACCCACATGAAGGCTGGGAACATATTGAAATTGTTCTGCCGGGAGAGCCGGAAACGCTGAATGCGCGAGCGCTGGCGCTGCTTTCCGATCACGGTCTGAGTCAACCGGGCATTTTTGTGAAAACCAGCTCGCCAAAAGGGGAGCGTGAGCGTTTACCGAATCCGACGCTGGCGGTTAGCGATGGTAGCGTGACGATAAAATTCCATCCGTGGTCGATTGAAACCATTGTGGCAAGCGAACGTCAGGAGTGAGCATGGCTATACTGGAAATCTGCTGTTACAGCATGGAGTGCGCACGCACGGCGCAGCAAAACGGCGCGGATCGTATTGAACTATGCTCGGCACCCAAAGAAGGGGGCTTAACGCCGTCACTGGGCGTCTTGCGTTCCGTTCGCCAGCACATTTCGATTCCCGTCAATCCCATTATTCGCCCACGTGGAGGCGACTTTTGCTACACCGAAAGTGAATTCGCGGCAATGTTGGATGATATTGCGATGGTCAGGGAACTGGGATTCTCAGGGCTGGTGACCGGCATTTTAGATGTGGATGGCAATGTCGATATGCCGCGCATGGAGAAAATAATGATTGCCGCCGGTTCGCTGCAAGTCACTTTTCATCGGGCCTTTGATATGTGTGCTAACCCACTCAATGCGCTTAAAAAATTAGCTGATTTGGGCATTACCAGAGTACTCACTTCAGGGCAAAAATCAGATGCGGCGCAAGGTTTAACAAAAATAATGGAACTTATTGCGCAGCCCGGTGCTCCAATCATTATGGCCGGAGCGGGGGTTCGCGCCTCGAATTTGTCCCTGTTCCTTGATGCTGGAGTGCAGGAAGTCCACAGTTCTGCCGGAGTATGGCTGGCTTCACCAATGCGTTATCGCAATTCGGGGTTGTCGATGTCTTCGGATGCACAGGCGGATGAGTATTCGCGCTATGCGGTAGACGGGACGGCGGTTGCTGAAATGAAAGCAATCATTGCACACCATCAGGCCAGCTGATTTTACCGTTGCATCATGTCGCCCAATATGATGCTTGCTCGTACCAGGCCCCTGCAATTTCAACAGGGGCCTTTTTTTCTCCTTCATATTTCAAGCCGCAGCAGCGTTGGCCGCCTCGCGCCCCCCGGTCACGTAGTTATCTACGCTCCCGGGGATTTGCTGCGTTGCCGCCTTGCTGCAACTTGAACTATTTTGGAGAAACGGCGCTATACGTAACGGTCATTCGACAAATCTATTACGGCTTACGCGCAATCAATACCGCACGTAATGGGGCGGGGTAGCCTTCCACCGTTTTGCTGTGGTCGTTAGGGTCGAGGAAGTCGGCTAGCGACTCGGTTACCATCCACTCGGTGCGGCGTTGCTCTTCGGTGGTGGTGACGCAGACATCGGCGATGCGCACATCAACAAAACCGCATTTTTCCAGCCAGTTTTTTAGCGCCAACGCAGATGGAATAAAGTAGACGTTACGCATTTGCGCGTAGCGATCGCCCGGCACCAGAACGGTATTTTCATCACCTTCGACGACCAGCGTTTCCAGCACCAGCTCGCCATCTTTAACCAACTGATCCTTCAACTGCCACAGATGTTCCAGCGGCGATCGGCGGTGATAAAGCACGCCCATGGAGAACACGGTGTCAAAGGCGTTTAGCGCTGGAAGTTGCTCAATACCCAGCGGCAGCAGGTGAGCACGCTGGTCATTGCCCAGCAGTTTACGTACCGCCTCAAACTGGCACAGAAACAGTTGCGTAGGATCGATCCCAACCGCCAGATGCGCTCCAGCGCCAATCATGCGCCACATGTGATAACCACTGCCACAGCCAACATCAAGAATGGTACGGCCGGTGAGATCAGACAAGTGCGGCAGAACGCGATCCCACTTCCAGTCGGAACGCCATTCGGTATCGATGTTGACGCCGTACAGCGAGTACGGTCCTTTACGCCATGGCATCAGGTTACGCATCAGGGTGTCGATACGTTTAAGCTGGCCTTCGCTGAGCGGTTCTTTACTTTCTGCGGTAACGCTGTGCAGTAAGTCCAGACGATGCGGCGTCAGCTCGGGCAGAAACTCGACGGCGTTTGACCATTGTTTAAATAAACCATGCTGATCGCGCTGCCAGGCAGCGATTTGCGCCGGAAGCGTTTCCAGCCAATGGGACAGATGATTTTTGGCAATCAACTGATAAAAGTTACCAAAATCAATCATGCGCTAACCTCAGCTTTCAACGCCACCAGAGAGCCAAAGTTGAAGCACTGGAACCACAATTCGCTGTGCTCAAAGCCGGCCTGATGCAGTCGCGCTTTGTGCGTTTCTACTGAGTCGGTCAGCATCACGTTTTCCAGCATGCTGCGTTTCTGACTAATTTCCAGTTCGCTGTAGCCATTGGCCCGTTTGAAGTCGTGGTGCATGTTGAACAGCAGCTCGCCAACGTTAGCGTCTTCGAAACTGAATTTTTCAGACAGCACCAGCGCGCCGCCAGGATTCAACCCTTGATAAATCTTATCCAACAATGCCTGGCGCTCAGGTGGCTCAAGGAATTGCAGGGTAAAATTCAGCACCACCATCGAGGCGTTTTCGATAGTAATGTTGCGAATATCGCCTTCGACAACCTCAACCGGGGTCGGTGCCTTATAGGCGTCAATATGACGACGGCAGCGCTCAACCATCGCCGGGGAGTTATCGACGGCAATAATTTTGCAATTCTCGTGATGAATATTGCGACGCACCGAGAGCGTCGCCGCGCCCAGAGAACAGCCCAGATCGTAGACCTGCGTGTTGGGTTGTACGAAACGTTCGGCCAGCATGCCAATCATAGAAATGATATTGGAATAGCCAGGAACGGAACGCTGGATCATATCCGGGAAGACTTCAGCTACCCGTTCATCAAAGGTCCAGTCACCCAGACTGGCGATAGGCGCAGAAAAAAGCGTGTCGCGGTGAGACATAACGTAAAAATCCGGGAAAAATAAAGTGGCGTATTGTGCGCTAATGCAGGGAGAAAACCAACTCCCAGGGCATATACCAAAGATTCGCCAGCACCATTAGCAACAGCGAACACCAGGTTGCGCTCATGCCTGAACGGCGCCAGCGGAAGAGTCGGTGGTGGAATCCGTAATAATGCATCAGTCGTCCGGCAATCAACATCAGCCCGCAAATATGCACCATCCACGTCTCTGCGCCGTTCATTTCCATAAATAACAGCAGCACTAACGCGACGGGAATATATTCCACCGCATTACCGTGAATGCGGATAGCGCTTTGCAGTTCGCTAAAACCTCCGTCGCCATAGGCAACGCGGTATTGCATGCGCAGGCGAACGACGTCAAAGGAGAACTTTATTAACAATAACGCACCCAATACGGCATAAAGCGCGCTTACCATACAAACTCCCTTTTAAAATGGCTGCTGGCACTGACTATGATAGGTGGCATTTTCAGAAAAGAGAAGATTGCTGTGGAATAGATGGTGCTGATCCGATCTCTGGCAGGGCGCTGCGTAAATCTGCCCATAGCGTATCAACAAGCTCCGGGGCCTGCGCGATGTCCGGCGTATGCAAAAACAGATACGGCGTCGTGGTGCGTTGCCATAGCGACAGCTTGGTCAGCCAGACGGCAAAAAGATCGCTGTTTTGTGCCATATTATCGCTACCGATAAAGCGTACCATCGGATGGTTTGCCGTCACTACCGCATGCACCGGAACCTTCGGTTTCTTGCGCTGGGCGTCACGTATTGCTTCAGTATGCGGGATTGCGGCATGCACCGGGCGGCTGTCCAGAATCACCCGGTTTACTCCACGCTCGTGTAAACCGCGATTAAATAGCTGCTCGGCTTCGCCTTTGGCAAAAAAGTCTGGATGGCGAACTTCCACACCGTAGGTAAAGGATTTCGGGAGCGTATCGAGAAACTGCCACAGGGCAGGCAGATCGCGTGGGCTAAAAGTCGCAGGTAATTGCAGCCAGTATTGTCCAATGCGCGATTCCAGCGGCGACATGCGCGTAAAAAATTCCTGTACCAGGTCATCACAATTACGCAGCGCAGCCTGATGCGAAATGGTCGCCGGAAATTTAAAACAAAATCGAAACGCATCGGTGGTCTGTGCCTGCCAGCGGGCAACAATATCGGATTTAGGCAGCGCATACAGCGTGGTATTGCCCTCCACGCAGTTAAAGTGGCGGGCATACTCTTCAAGGCTGGTGATCCCCAGACGCACCCATTTTGGATGCGACCACTGGGGTAAACCGATATAAATCATAGCGCTTGCAGAATCTCCTCCACGCTGCGAACGCGCGCAATGCGCGGGAAAATGTGGGTCATGCTGCCCTGGTGTTGCTCAGCACTGGCGGCGCTACAGGCATCCTCTGCAATGATAAGACTGAAACCCAGCTCCCACGCATTTCGCGCCGTCGACTCAACGCCAATGTTCGTCGAGATGCCGCACAGGATGATGGTATCAATACCCCGACGACGCAGCTGCAATTCCAGATCGGTACCATAGAAGGCTCCCCACTGGCGTTTAGTCACTTCGATATCGCTGGCGCATTTCCCCAGAGAAGCCGGGTAATGCCACCAGTTTTCAGGTAACGCTTTTGCCGGAGTCTGAGCATCTACGGGTTGTTTCAGCGCTTCGGCGTAATCGTCAGACCAGCCGACGCGCACCATTACCACCGGGGAACCGTGGGCACGGAATTTTTCCGCCAACTGCGCGGCGCGGGTAACCACATCATGTGCCGTATGAGGGCCGCCAGCGAAAGGCAGGATCCCTTCCTGTAAATCAATTACGACAAGGGCGGTTGTTTTAGCGTTCAATTCCAGCATGGTCACTCCAGTAATAAAAGAATTCCGTTACACCTTAATCGCGAATCAGTGTGAAAGGGGCGACAATTTTTGTTATTTTTTGTGAGATTACGCAATGCCCGTCCAGGAAACAGGCGTACAGTCAGTACCGGACTGAGAGTCTATCCCAGTAGGCTCTTATCGTGCGGCAGAATTTCCAGTATAATAGCCGCCTTTTTTCATTCAGTTGTGACATTCAGCTAAAGCTGCGACTTCGTCATCTGCGAGACAGGTGACAATCCGCCTGCGGCAAAGTTAAGGGATATCTCATGCGTACAGAATATTGCGGACAGCTACGTCTGTCCCACGAGGGGCAGCAGGTGACTCTGTGTGGTTGGGTCAACCGTCGTCGTGATCTTGGTAGCCTGATCTTTATCGATATGCGCGACCGCGAAGGTATCGTGCAGGTATTTTTCGATCCGGACCGTGCGGACGCGTTAAAGCTGGCCTCCGAACTGCGTAATGAGTTCTGCATCCAGGTTACGGGCACCGTGCGTGCGCGTGACGCGAAAAACGTCAACGCCGATATGGCGACGGGCGAAATTGAAGTACTGGCCTCCGATCTGACCATCATCAACCGTTCAGACTCGCTGCCGTTGGACTCTAACCACGTCAACACCGAAGAAGCGCGACTGAAGTATCGCTATTTAGATCTGCGTCGCCCTGAAATGGCGCAGCGCCTGAAAACGCGTGCCAAAATCACCAGTCTGGTGCGTCGTTTTATGGACGACCACGGCTTCCTCGACATCGAAACACCGATGCTGACCAAAGCGACGCCGGAAGGCGCGCGCGATTACCTGGTACCTTCTCGCGTACATAAAGGTAAATTCTACGCGCTGCCGCAATCACCTCAGTTGTTTAAACAACTGCTGATGATGTCTGGCTTTGACCGCTACTATCAGATCGTTAAATGCTTCCGTGATGAAGACTTACGTGCTGACCGTCAGCCTGAATTTACCCAGATCGACGTTGAGACTTCCTTCATGACCGCACCGCAGGTGCGTGAAGTGATGGAAGCGCTGGTGCGTAATCTGTGGCTGGAAGTGAAAGGTGTCGATCTGGGTGATTTCCCGATCATGACCTTTGCCGAAGCTGAGCGTCGTTACGGTTCCGATAAACCAGACCTGCGTAACCCGATGGAGCTGGTTGACGTTGCCGATCTGGTGAAAGACGTTGAGTTCGCAGTGTTCTCTGGTCCGGCAAACGATGCGAAAGGCCGCGTAGCTGCTCTGCGTGTACCGGGTGGTGCTGCACTGAGCCGTAAGCAGATCGATGATTACGGTAACTTTATCAAGATTTACGGCGCGAAAGGCCTGGCTTACATCAAAGTCACCGAACGTGCGAAAGGTCTGGAAGGTATTACCAGCCCAGTTGCTAAGTTCCTGAACGCAGAAATTGTGGAAGCGATTCTGGCACGTACCGGTGCGCAAGACGGCGACATGATTTTCTTCGGTGCCGACAACAAGAAAGTGGTTGCCGACGCGATGGGCGCGCTGCGTCTGAAACTGGGTAAAGACCTGAACATCACCGACGAAGCCAAATGGGCGCCGCTGTGGGTTATCGACTTCCCAATGTTCGAAGACGATGGTGAAGGCGGACTGACCGCAATGCACCACCCGTTCACCGCGCCGAAAGATATGACGGCCGCTGAGCTGAAAGCTGCGCCGGAAGACGCGGTTGCTAACGCGTACGATATGGTCATCAACGGCTACGAAGTAGGCGGCGGTTCCGTGCGTATTCACAACGGCGACATGCAGCAAACCGTATTCGGTATTCTGGGCATTAATGAGCAAGAACAGCGTGAGAAATTCGGCTTCCTGCTGGATGCGCTAAAATATGGTACACCGCCGCATGCTGGCCTGGCGTTTGGTCTGGACCGTCTGACTATGCTGTTGACCGGTACTGACAACATTCGTGACGTTATTGCTTTCCCGAAAACCACGGCTGCAGCGTGTCTGATGACTGAAGCGCCAAGCTTTGCCAACGCAGTTGCGCTGGCGGAACTGAGCATTCAGGTTGTTAAGAAGGCCGAGAATAACTGATATGACATATAAACAGCCTGTCTCGGTGTTAGTCGTGATTTATGCAAAGGACACCGGGAGAGTGCTGATGTTACAGCGACGCGACGATCCTGATTTCTGGCAGTCGGTCACCGGCAGCCTTGAAGAAGGTGAAACCGCGTCGCAAGCCGCTATGCGCGAAGTAAAGGAAGAGGTCGCCATTGATGTTGCATCTGAGCAACTGACCTTAATTGACTGTCAGCGCACGGTGGAGTTTGAGATTTTTAGCCATTTACGTCATCGCTATGCACCGGGAATTGAACGTAATACTGAATCCTGGTTTTGCCTGGCACTTCCCTCAGAACGAGAGATCGTGTTCACCGAACATCTGACCTATCGTTGGGTTAATGCGGTTGAAGCCGCCCAATTAACCAAGTCGTGGAGTAACCGGCAGGCGATTGAAGAGTTTGTAATTAACGTCGCCTGAAAAGGCGCGCTTTTTGGAGATATTATTTATGGCAGGTCATAGTAAATGGGCCAACACCAGACACCGTAAAGCAGCGCAGGATGCTAAACGCGGTAAAATTTTCACCAAAATAATTCGTGAGCTGGTGACTGCGGCTAAACTGGGCGGCGGCGATCCGGATGCTAACCCGCGTCTGCGTGCAGCGGTTGATAAAGCGCTGGCTAACAACATGACCCGTGACACCCTGAACCGTGCAATCGCGCGCGGTGTGGGTGGTGATGAAGATTCCAACATGGAAACCATCATCTATGAAGGTTACGGTCCTGGCGGTACAGCCGTTATGATTGAATGTCTGTCTGACAACCGTAACCGTACCGTTGCGGAAGTGCGTCATGCGTTCACGAAAACGGGTGGTAACCTCGGTACCGACGGTTCCGTGGCTTATCTGTTCAGCAAAAAAGGCGTTATCTCCTTTGAACAGGGCGACGAAGACGCCATCATGGAAGCGGCGCTGGAAGCAGGTGCTGAAGACGTTGTGACCTTCGACGACGGCGCAATTGACGTTTACACCGCGTGGGAAGAGATGGGCAAAGTGCGTGACGCGCTGGAAGCGGCTGGTCTGAAAGCGGACGCAGCTGAAGTGTCTATGATCCCATCCACCAAAGCGGATATGGATGCAGAAACGGCGCCGAAGCTGATGCGTCTGATCGATATGCTGGAAGACTGCGACGACGTGCAGGAAGTTTACCACAACGGTGAAATCTCCGATGAGGTTGCTGCCACCTTAGAATGATGTGGTTAAGCCATAAAATAACAGGAGATGCGTGATGTCTATTATTCTCGGCATTGACCCGGGGTCTCGCATCACCGGTTATGGCGTTATTCGTCAGGTCGGCAGGCAGCTGACCTACCTCGGCAGCGGCTGCATTCGCACCAAAGTCGACGATCTCCCGTCACGTCTGAAGTTGATTTACGCGGGCGTGACGGAAATCATCACCCAGTTTCAGCCGGACTATTTTGCCATTGAGCAGGTTTTTATGGCGAAGAACGCCGACTCGGCGCTAAAGCTGGGACAGGCTCGCGGCGTGGCAATCGTTGCGGCGACTAATCAGGATCTACCGGTCTTTGAATACGCGGCCCGCCAGGTAAAACAGACCGTGGTGGGGATCGGTAGCGCGGAAAAAAGCCAGGTCCAGCATATGGTACGCACGCTGCTAAAACTCCCGGCGAATCCGCAAGCGGATGCCGCGGATGCGCTGGCGATTGCCATTACCCACTGCCATGTCAGTCAGAACGCCATGCAAATGAGCGAGTCGAGGCTGAATTTGGCGCGAGGTCGGTTACGTTAGTGACAAATGAGGCTGGATATCTATCCAGCCTTTTTTTATGATAGCGCATTACCTTTTAGCCCTTAACGCAGGAGCGTCACGTGATAGGCAGACTCAGAGGCATCATTATTGAAAAACAACCCCCGCTGGTCCTTCTGGAAACGGGCGGGGTAGGCTATGAAGTGCATATGCCGATGACCTGTTTCTACGAGTTGCCGGAAGCCGGGCAAGAAGCGATTATTTTCACCCATTTTGTGGTGCGAGAAGATGCTCAGCTATTGTATGGCTTTAACAACAAGCAAGAGCGCACGCTGTTTAAAGAGTTAATCAAAACCAATGGCGTGGGGCCGAAGCTGGCGCTGGCGATCCTCTCCGGTATGTCTGCTCAGCAGTTCGTTAATGCCGTAGAGCGCGAAGAGCTGGGCGCGCTGGTGAAATTACCGGGTATTGGTAAGAAAACCGCAGAACGCCTGATTGTAGAAATGAAAGACCGCTTTAAAGGTTTGCATGGTGATCTCTTTACACCTGCAGCGGATCTGGTCCTGACGTCTCCGGCAAGCCCGACAACGGACGACGCCGAGCAGGAAGCGGTTGCTGCGCTGGTGGCGTTGGGCTATAAACCACAGGAAGCCAGCCGCATGGTGAGCAAAATTGCCCGCCCTGATGCCAGCAGTGAAACCCTGATTCGTGAAGCGCTTCGCGCGGCATTGTGAGGTAACGGATGATTGAAGCAGATCGCCTGATTTCGGCTGTCAGCACTACCCCTGAAGATCTGGTGGATCGTGCGATTCGCCCAAAATTGCTGGAAGAGTATATTGGCCAGCCTCAGGTTCGTTCGCAAATGGAGATTTTTATCCAGGCGGCGAAGCTGCGCGGTGATGCTCTCGATCACCTGCTGATTTTCGGTCCTCCTGGTCTTGGTAAAACTACGCTTGCCAATATTGTCGCCAATGAAATGGGCGTTAATCTGCGCACCACGTCTGGTCCGGTACTGGAAAAAGCGGGTGATCTGGCGGCAATGCTTACCAACCTTGAACCCCACGATGTGCTGTTTATCGATGAAATTCATCGTCTGTCACCGGTGGTGGAAGAGGTGCTGTATCCGGCGATGGAAGATTATCAGCTGGATATCATGATTGGTGAAGGACCGGCTGCCCGTTCGATTAAGATCGATCTGCCGCCGTTCACGCTAATCGGGGCGACGACGCGCGCCGGGTCGTTAACCTCTCCGCTGCGTGACCGTTTTGGTATTGTGCAGCGCCTGGAATTCTATCAGGTGGCTGACCTGCAGCACATTGTAGGACGCAGTGCGCGTTTTATGGGCCTGGAAATGAGCGATGAAGGCGCGCTGGAAGTGGCACGCCGCGCCCGCGGTACGCCGCGTATCGCCAACCGTTTATTACGCCGGGTACGCGATTTCGCTGAAGTGAAGCATGACGGCACGATTTCGGCTGATATTGCCGCCCAGGCGCTGGATATGCTCAATGTGGATGCGGAAGGATTCGATTATATGGACCGTAAGCTGCTGCTGGCGGTTATCGATAAATTCTTTGGCGGACCGGTAGGACTGGATAACCTGGCAGCGGCGATTGGGGAAGAGCGTGAAACCATTGAGGACGTGCTGGAGCCGTATCTGATTCAGCAAGGTTTTCTACAACGTACGCCGCGTGGACGTATGGCAACCGTGCGCGCCTGGAACCATTTTGGCATTACACCGCCACAGATGCCTTAATGCCTGATGTCGCGACGCTCATCAGGCCTGGGCGATTTTGTAGGCCCGGTAAGCGCAGCGCCACCGGGCAACGCATGCTTAGCTCGCTTGCTTTTTCATCATGCTGAAAATAAACAGCAGCGCGGCGCACAGCACCACGGAAGGACCTGCCGGGGTGTCATAGAAGGCCGAGAAGGTCAGCCCGCCTGTAACCGCTATCATTCCCACTCCAACGGCAACCCCTGCCATCTGCTCCGGCGTACGGGCAAAGCGACGGGCGGTCGCCGCAGGGATGATAAGCAGTGAGGTGATAATCAGCGCCCCGACAAACTTCATCGCCACGCCAATCGTTAACGCCGTAACCAGCATCACCATCATGGCGATTACAACATGCATCTTTGGCTTTCCCCAGAGATAGCGCGGGCCTCAGCGGTTGCAATCCATGAAAAATTAGTGGAACTTATGCCGCAAAGTCGAGCCAAACTTGACGCCAACCTGAAGGATTTTGAGGCACAATTAGCCGCAACCGATAAGCAGGTAGGTAACGAGCTCGCACCGCTCAAGGGAAAAGGTTATTTCGTTTTTCATGACGCCTATGGCTACTACGAAAAACACTACGGACTAACACCGCTTGGTCACTTTACCGTGAACCCTGAGATTCAACCTGGTGCGCAGCGTTTACATGAAATAAGAACACAGTTGGTTGAGCAAAAAGCAACCTGCGTTTTTGCTGAGCCACAGTTCAGGCCAGCGGTCGTTGAAGCCGTCGCGAGAGGGACATCCGTTCGAATGGGAACGTTGGATCCGCTCGGAACGAATATCAAACTGGGTAAAACAAGCTATTCAGCGTTTTTGAACCAATTAGCCAACCAGTATGCGAGCTGCCTGAAAGGAGATTAATGAGGAAGTGAATACGTGCAACAGATAGCCCGCTCTGTCGCTCTGGCATTTAATAATCTGCCGCGACCCCATCGCGTTATGCTGGGG
>NZ_SZWU01000017.1:163546-184375 GCF_005280935.1 Citrobacter sp. wls757
CATTGGCCGTCGCCGTCTGGCGGCCTTATGTTTACCATCCCGATTCTGCACCCATCGTTAAAACTATCGAGCTGGAAAAAAGCGAGATTCGTTCACTGTTGCCTGAGGCCAGTGAACCTATCGATCAGGCCGCGCAGGAAGACGAAGCCATTCCGCAGGATGAACTGGATGACAAAACGTCTGGTGAAGCCGGCGTGCATGAGTATGTCGTCTCTACAGGCGATACGCTGAGCAGTATTCTTAATCAGTACGGCATCGATATGGGCGACATCAGTCAGCTCGCTGCTTCCGATAAAGAACTACGCAATCTGAAAATTGGTCAGCAGTTATCCTGGACCTTAAGCGCGGAAGGTGACCTGCAGCGTCTGACCTGGGAAGTGTCCCGCCGTGAAACCCGCACTTACGATCGTACTGCGACAGGTTTCAAAATGAGCAGCGAAATGCAGCAGGGCGATTGGGTTAACAGCCGTATCAAAGGCACTGTGGGCGGAAGCTTCGTCGCCAGCGCCAAAGAGGCCGGACTGACCAGCTCTGAAATCAGCGCAGTGATTAAGGCCATGCAGTGGCAGATGGATTTCCGCAAACTGAAAAAAGGCGATGAGTTCTCTGTGCTGATGTCTCGCGAAATGCTGGACGGTAAGCGCGAGCAAAGCCAGCTGCTGGGCGTGCGTTTACGTTCTGAAGGCAAAGACTATTACGCCATCCGTGCTGAAGACGGTAAGTTCTATGACCGTAACGGTACCGGGCTGGCGAAAGGCTTCATGCGTTTCCCGACGGCGAAACAGTTCCGCATCTCCTCGAACTTTAACCCGCGTCGCCTGAATCCGGTGACTGGACGCGTAGCACCGCACAAAGGTGTCGACTTTGCGATGCCGCAGGGGACGCCGGTACTGTCGGTTGGCGATGGTGAAGTGGTTGTAGCGAAGCGTAGCGGCGCTGCCGGATACTATGTTGCGGTTCGTCATGGTCGCACCTACACCACCCGTTATATGCACCTACGTAAGCTGTTGGTGAAACCAGGTCAAAAAGTGAAACGTGGCGATCGTATCGCGCTGTCAGGTAACACCGGGCGTTCAACCGGTCCGCATCTGCACTACGAAGTGTGGATCAACCAGCAGGCCGTAAACCCTCTGACGGCTAAACTGCCGCGTACAGAAGGTCTGACCGGCTCGGATCGCACCGATTATCTGGCGCAGGTGAAAGAAGTTATGCCTCAGCTACGTTTTGATTAATTAGCACACTGATAAAGCCGGTACGCGATGCGTGCCGGCTTTTTTATTTTGTACGGCGCACGGTGCGCCGCTACACTATCAGCAGATTTACTTTTCGCGGCACCAGACACTGGAAGAGCATGGAAACGAAAAAAAAGAATATTGAGTATATCCCCGAGTTTGATAAATCATTTCGCCATCCGCGCTACTGGGGCGCCTGGCTGGGTGTAGCGGCGATAGCTGGGATTGCGTTAACGCCAGCGTCATTTCGCGATCCTATTCTGGCAAAGCTCGGACGGATGGTTGGACGCTTGGGAAAAAGCTCACGTCGCAGAGCGCTGATCAATTTATCCCTTTGTTTTCCTGAACGCAGCGAAGCTGAGCGCGAAGCCATTGTTGATGAGATGTTCGCGACCGCCCCTCAGGCGATGGTCATGATGGCGGAACTCGCCCTGCGCGGGCCGGAGAAAATTCAGAGTCGGGTTGACTGGCAGGGCCTTGAAATCATCGAAGAGATGCGCCGCAACGATGAAAAAGTGATTTTTCTCGTTCCTCATGGCTGGGGCGTAGATATCCCGGCGATGCTGATGGCTTCCCAGGGACAGAAAATGGCAGCAATGTTCCACAATCAGGGAAACCCGGTATTTGATTACGTCTGGAACACGGTACGCCGTCGTTTCGGAGGTCGATTACATGCGCGTAATGATGGCATCAAACCGTTTATTCAGTCTGTACGTCAGGGATATTGGGGATACTACCTGCCGGATCAGGACCATGGGCCAGAGCACAGCGAGTTTGTCGATTTTTTTGCTACCTATAAAGCAACGTTACCGGCAATTGGTCGCTTGATGAAGGTCTGCCACGCGCGTGTAGTGCCGCTGTTTCCGGTGTATGACGGTAAAACTCACCGCCTGACGATTAAGGTCCGTCCTCCGATGGATGACATCCTGACAGCGGATGACCACACCATTGCCAGACGAATGAACGAAGAGGTGGAGATTTTTGTCACGCCTCATGTCGAACAATACACCTGGATACTGAAACTGCTTAAGACGCGTAAACCCGGCGAGATTGAGCCCTATAAGCGCAAAGATCTCTATCCGAAGAAATAAAAAAAAGCCTCTCAAACGAGAGGCTTTTTTACATCAAACTCTGGTGTTACTCGACGGTCAGGATACGCGTGGTGTTAGTTGAGCCAATGGTGCTCATCACATCGCCCTGTGTCACGATCACCAGATCGCCGGAAACCAGATAGCCTTTATCGCGCAGCAGGTTCACTGCTTCATTGGCGGCAACGACGCCATCTGTTTCGCTGTCAAAGTGAACCGGGGTGACACCGCGATACAGAGAGGTCAGATTCAACGTACGTTCATGACGAGACATCGCGAAAATTGGCAGACCGGAACTGATACGAGAAGTCATCAGCGCAGTACGACCGGACTCCGTCATAGCGATGATAGCAGTGACCCCTTTCAGGTGGTTAGCAGCGTACATCGCTGACATCGCAATCGCTTCTTCAACGTTATCAAACTGCACGTCAAGGCGGTGTTTAGAGACGTTGATGCTTGGGATCTTCTCTGCACCCAGGCAAACGCGCGCCATTGCCGCGACGGTTTCCGCCGGGTACTGACCTGCTGCTGTTTCGGCAGAGAGCATTACGGCATCGGTGCCGTCGAGGACGGCGTTAGCAACGTCCATCACTTCCGCACGAGTCGGCATTGGGTTGGTGATCATCGACTCCATCATCTGTGTGGCGGTGATGACCGCACGGTTCAACTGACGCGCACGGCGAATCAACGCTTTCTGAATACCTACCAGCTCAGGGTCACCGATTTCAACGCCCAGGTCGCCACGGGCTACCATCACTACGTCAGAAGCCAGGATGATGTCATCCATCGCATTCTGGTCGCAGACGGCTTCTGCACGTTCTACCTTGGCGACAATTTTCGCATCGCAACCGGCGTCGCGCGCCAGACGGCGGGCATAGTTTAGATCTTCGCCGCAGCGCGGGAAGGAGACAGCCAAATAGTCAACGCTGATTTGCGCAGCGGTAATGATGTCGGCTTTGTCTTTTTCGGTCAGGGCTTCAGCAGAGAGACCGCCGCCCAGTTTGTTGATGCCCTTGTTATTGGACAGCGGGCCACCGACAGTGACTTCGGTGAAGACTTTCATGCCCTGAACTTCCAGCACTTTAAGCTGTACGCGACCGTCGTCGAGCAGCAGGATGTCGCCAGGCACGACGTCTGCAGGCAGTCCCTTATAATCAATGCCGACTTTTTCTTTGTCGCCTTCGCCTTTACCGAGGTTGGCGTCTAACAGGAACTTGTCGCCAACATTAAGAAAAACTTTACCTTCTTTAAAGGTAGATACGCGGATTTTAGGTCCCTGCAGGTCACCCAAAATAGCTACATGACGTCCCAGTTTTGCGGCAATTTCACGGACCTTATCCGCCCGCAGTTTGTGATCTTCTGGAGAGCCGTGGGAAAAGTTCATACGTACGACGTTCGCACCCGCGGCGATAATCTTCTCAAGGTTGTTATCGCGGTCAGTTGCCGGGCCTAACGTGGTAACGATTTTGGTTCTGCGAAGCCTTCTGGACATGTAATACTCCGTTGACTGAAACAACTAGGTGTTGCGTGAACATTAATCCGGCCGTTCTCAAATATTAACGGTAAAATGAACGACCCGGATGATAAAAGGGTAGAACATTGTTATTGCTTTTAGCGGTCATCACTCTTGATGAGTAATTCTTTATCAAAACGCGATTCCTTGAGCGCTTCCTTGACACGCTTCAAGTTATCTCTAAATTTTGCCCCTCGGCGCAAAGTAAATCCTGTAGCCAGCACATCTATCACGGTCAGTTGAGCAAGTCGAGAGACCATGGGCATATAAATGTCAGTATCTTCCGGTACATCGAGGGTAATAGCCAGCGTGGCTTCACGCGCCAGTGGCGTGCCGGGAGAGGTGAGGGCGATAACCATAGCGTCGTTTTCCCTTGCTAACTGCGCCAGTTCAACCAGACTTTTGGTTCTTCCAGTATGAGAAATAAGCACAATGACGTCGTCGTCGCTACAATTCATACAACTCATACGTTGCAGGACAATGTCGTCGGAATAGATTACCGGTACGTTAAAGCGGAAAAATTTGTTCATCGCGTCGTGCGCTACCGCGGCGGAAGAACCTAAACCAAAGAAGGCGATTTTCTTTGCCTGGGTTAACAAATCTACCGCCCGGTTTACCGCCGCGTTATCCAGCGACTGACGAACGTGGTCAAGGCTTGCCATCGCCGATTCGAAGATTTTCCCCGTATAAGATTCTACGCTGTCATCCTCATCCACATTGCGATTAACATAAGGGGTACCATTTGCCAGACTTTGTGCCAGATGCAGTTTAAAATCAGGGAAGCCACGCGTATCCATGCTACGACAGAAACGGTTCACCGTCGGTTCGCTGACGTTGGCTTCTACAGCAAGCGCAGCGATGCTTGAGTGAATTGCCTGCTCGGGAGAGGCAAGAATAATGTCGGCGACTTTACGCTCTGACTTGCTCAAATGTTCCAGTTTTAACTGGATTTTTTCCAGCATATTCATGATGTAGGTAGGCTCATGGGTCATGGGCAAAAACGATTTCAACGATAAGGGGAAATCGAGTGGTAACTCTGGTAGATAGTACCCCTGCTAGTGCAGCAACGGGGCAAAATGGACAAAATAGTTGTTGTTTTTTTTCATTACATGATCGGAGTCGGATTTTCATACTTCTTCATGGGTACGAAAAAGACGACTTTTTTATCCATTTTGATGGGTTATACGCCAATAAAGCGGCTGTTCGCGGTAACAGCACGGCTGGATAAGCGTTTACGGTTTCCGGATTCACGTAAAAGCAGTACAGTGCACTGTAATAAAATTACAACCAGTGTCTGGCAAAAGCACCAGGCACTTAATTGAGGAGAATGACATGGCGGTAACGCAAACAGCCCAGGCATGTGATCTGGTCATTTTCGGCGCGAAGGGCGACCTGGCGCGACGGAAATTGCTGCCTTCCCTGTATCAACTGGAAAAGGCCGGCCAGATTAACCCGGATACCCGCATCATTGGGGTTGGGCGTGCCGACTGGGACAAAGCAGCCTATACCAAGGTTGTGCGCGAAGCGCTCGAAACCTTCATGAAAGAAAAAATTGATGAAAGTTTGTGGGAAACCCTCAGCGGTCGTCTTGAGTTTTGTAACCTGGACGTCAACGACACCGCCGCGTTTAAGCGTCTGGGCAAAATGCTGGATCAAAAATCGCGTACCACCATCAACTATTTCGCAATGCCGCCGAGCACCTTTGGCGCGATCTGCAAAGGTCTGGGTGAAGCAAAGCTGAATGCTAAGCCTGCCCGCGTGGTGATGGAAAAACCGCTGGGTACATCACTGGCAACATCCCGTGAAATCAACGATCAGGTTGGCGAGTATTTCGAAGAGTGCCAGGTTTACCGCATCGACCACTATCTCGGCAAAGAGACGGTACTGAACCTGTTGGCACTGCGTTTTGCCAATTCCCTGTTTGTGAATAACTGGGATAACCGCACTATCGACCACGTAGAAATTACCGTGGCGGAAGAAGTGGGCATTGAAGGGCGCTGGGGCTACTTTGACCAGGCCGGTCAAATGCGCGACATGATCCAGAACCACCTGCTGCAGATCCTGTGCATGATCGCGATGTCTCCGCCGTCCGATCTGAGCGCCGACAGCATCCGTGATGAAAAAGTGAAAGTACTGAAATCACTGCGTCGTATCGATCGTTCGAACGTACGTGAAAAGACAGTTCGTGGTCAGTACACCGCCGGTTTTGCCCAGGGCAAAAAAGTTCCGGGATACCTGGAAGAAGAAGGCGCGAACAAGAGCAGCAACACGGAAACGTTTGTGGCGATCCGTGTGGATATCGATAACTGGCGCTGGGCGGGCGTACCGTTCTACCTGCGTACCGGTAAGCGTTTACCGACCAAGTGCTCTGAAGTGGTGGTTTACTTCAAAACGCCTGAGCTGAACCTGTTCAGAGAATCCTGGCAAGACCTGCCGCAGAACAAGCTGACTATCCGTTTGCAGCCTGATGAAGGTGTCGATATCCAGGTACTGAACAAAGTGCCGGGACTGGATCACAAGCATAACCTGCAAATTACCAAACTTGACCTGAGCTACTCCGAAACCTTCAACCAAACGCATCTGGCCGACGCTTATGAGCGCCTGCTGCTTGAAACGATGCGCGGCATTCAGGCGCTGTTTGTGCGTCGAGATGAAGTTGAAGAAGCATGGAAGTGGGTCGATTCCATTACCGAAGCCTGGGCAATGGACAACGATGCACCGAAGCCGTATCAGGCCGGCACCTGGGGACCGGTTGCCTCTGTGGCCATGATTACCCGTGATGGTCGTTCATGGAACGAATTCGAGTAAAATATCATCTAGCCCATAGGTGTTATTTTACCGGTAACATGATCTAACACAGATTGTAGAATAATTTTTGCACTTTTAAGCTCCGCGTGGATTCACCCGCGGGGCTTTTTTTATTACACTGCCTGAAACGATTTTGCCCCTGAGCTACGGCTAACAAGCGATTCAGCTGCTTTTAACCCAACTGAAACACATTGTTGATCCAACGCTCTGACAGATAAATTTTAGGAGCCTCTATGAATCCGAATTTGTTACGCGTAACAAAACGAATTGTCGAACGTTCTCGCGACACGCGTTCCGCCTACCTTGCCCGTATTGAACAAGCGAAATCGACTACCGTTCATCGTTCACAACTGGCGTGCGGTAACCTGGCGCATGGTTTTGCTGCCTGCCAGCCGGATGACAAGGCCTCGCTGAAAAGCATGCTGCGTAACAATATCGCGATCATTACCTCCTATAACGACATGCTTTCCGCACATCAGCCGTACGAGCATTATCCGGACATCATTCGTAAAGCGCTGCATGAAGCCAATGCGGTAGGCCAGGTCGCTGGCGGTGTTCCTGCGATGTGCGACGGTGTGACCCAGGGACAGGATGGGATGGAGCTTTCGTTACTGAGTCGCGAAGTGATTGCGATGTCGGCTGCTGTCGGCCTCTCACACAATATGTTCGACGGCGCGTTATTCCTTGGCGTGTGCGACAAAATTGTCCCGGGTCTGGTGATGGCGGCACTGTCATTTGGTCATCTGCCTTCGATCTTTATTCCCTCCGGCCCGATGGCGAGTGGTCTGGCGAACAAAGAAAAAGTGCGTATCCGTCAGCTGTATGCTGAAGGCAAAGTCGATCGCATGGCGCTGCTTGAATCCGAAGCGGCGTCTTATCACGCACCGGGGACCTGTACGTTCTATGGCACGGCAAACACCAACCAAATGGTGGTGGAGTTTATGGGGATGCAACTGCCTGGGTCCTCATTCGTACACCCGGATGCCCCGCTGCGCGAGGCGTTGACCGCCGCAGCTGCTCGTCAGGTAACGCGTCTGACCGGTAACGGCAATGAATGGATGCCGATCGGTAAAATGATCGATGAAAAAGTAGTGGTGAACGGTATTGTCGCGCTGCTGGCGACCGGGGGGTCAACCAACCATACAATGCACCTGGTTGCGATGGCGCGCGCAGCCGGGATTCTGATTAACTGGGACGACTTCTCCGATCTGTCCGATATCGTGCCGTTGATGGCGCGTCTGTATCCGAATGGTCCGGCAGATATTAACCACTTCCAGGCAGCGGGTGGCGTGCCGGTGTTAATGCGCGAACTGCTGAACGCGGGTCTGCTGCATGAAGATGTGAACACCGTTGCCGGGTTTGGTTTATCGCGTTACACCATGGAACCCTGGCTCAACGATGGTGAGCTGGACTGGCGTGAAGGGGCGGCGAAGTCGCTGGACAGCAATGTGATTGCTACCATCGATCAGCCATTCTCCCACCACGGCGGTACCAAAGTGCTGAGCGGTAACCTCGGACGTGCTGTGATGAAAACGTCGGCGGTTCCGGTAGAAAATCAGGTAATTGAAGCGCCCGCGGTTGTTTTTGAAAGTCAGCATGATGTATTGCCGGCCTTCGATGCGGGACTGCTCGACCGTGATTGCGTAGTCGTTGTGCGCCATCAGGGACCAAAAGCAAACGGAATGCCAGAATTACATAAACTCATGCCGCCACTTGGTGTATTATTGGACCGTTGTTTCAAAATTGCGTTAGTTACCGATGGACGACTTTCAGGTGCTTCAGGTAAAGTGCCTTCAGCAATCCATGTAACCCCAGAAGCCTATGATGGCGGGCTACTGGCAAAAGTACGCGATGGCGACATCATTCGTGTGAATGGACAGACAGGTGAATTGACGCTGCTGGTTGATGAAGAGGAACTTGCTTCTCGTCAGCCTCACATTCCTGACCTTAGCGCATCGCGCGTGGGCACAGGCCGTGAAATGTTCAGCGCGTTGCGTGAAAAGCTGTCCGGTGCGGAACAGGGCGCAACCTGTATCACTTTTTAAGACTTATTTTGTAATCAGGCGAGAGAAAACTCTGATGAAAAACTGGAAGACAAGTGCAGAAGCAATCCTGACCACTGGCCCGGTTGTACCGGTTATCGTGGTTAATAAACTGGAACACGCAGTGCCGATGGCAAAAGCGCTGGTTGCAGGCGGCGTGCGCGTTCTGGAAGTGACCTTACGTACCGCATGTGCGATGGATGCCATTCGCGCGATCGCAAAAGAAGTTCCGGACGCTATCGTTGGCGCAGGTACTGTACTGAATCCGCAACAGCTGGCTGAAGTGACCGAAGCCGGTGCGCAGTTTGCTATCAGCCCGGGCCTGACCGAGCCGCTGTTGAAAGCCGCAACGGAAGGCACTATTCCGCTGATCCCTGGTATCAGCACCGTGTCTGAACTGATGCTGGGTATGGACTACGGTTTGAAAGAGTTCAAATTCTTCCCTGCTGAAGCAAATGGTGGTACCAAAGCGCTGCAGGCAATTGCGGGTCCGTTCTCTCAGGTGCGTTTCTGCCCAACCGGCGGTATCTCTCCGGCGAACTACCGTGACTACCTGGCACTGAAAAGCGTGCTGTGCATCGGTGGTTCCTGGCTGGTTCCGGCGGATGCGCTGGAAGCGGGTGATTACGATCGTATTACCAAGCTGGCTCGTGAAGCAGTAGAAGGCGCGAAGCAGTAAGCCGTTAATGCGTAAACCGTAGGTCGGATACGGCATCAATGCTTTATCCGGCCTACGGGTCTGGTTTTTATCCTGCGACTTTCACCTGTGCGGCTGCGTCTTTCGCGCGTATCACCGCATCTTCAATGCTCTGTGCTGTGGCCAGCACAACGCCCAGACGACGGCTCCCGTCGATTTCCGGCTTGCCAAAGAAACGCACTTGCATACCCGCACCTACAGCGGCTTGCACGTTATCAAATGTGATATTCTTGCTGGTAAGTTGCGGCAGAATAACGGCGGAAGCAGAAGGTCCATACTGGCGGATTTCGCCAACGGGCAGACCGAGAAATGCACGTACGTGCAGGGCAAACTCAGACAGATCCTGCGAAATTAAGGTCACCATACCCGTGTCGTGAGGGCGAGGGGAGACTTCGCTGAAAATCACCTCATCACCGCAGACAAACAGCTCCACGCCAAACAGTCCGTGACCGCCCAGCGCCAGTACCACCTTGCGGGCAATCTCCTGCGCGCGCGCAAGCGCCAGGTCACTCATCTGCTGCGGCTGCCAGGACTCGCGATAATCGCCATCTTCCTGGCGATGACCTACCGGCGCGCAGAAATGCACACCATCAACGGCGCTGACGGTTAGCAGGGTGATTTCAAAATCAAAATTCACTACGCCTTCGACGATAACGCGTCCGGCGCCTGCCCGGCCTCCCTGTTGAGCATAGTTCCACGCCTCGGTGAGCTGATTGGCTGAACGGATAAAGCTCTGCCCCTTGCCGGAAGAACTCATGACCGGCTTCACAATGCAGGGATAGCCGATTTCGGCAACGGCCTCACGAAAGCGTGTTTCGGTGTCTGCAAAACGGAAAGATGATGTGGGTAAAGACAATTCTTCGGCGGCGAGGCGACGGATTCCTTCTCTGTTCATGGTCAGTTGGGTCGCTCGTGCGCAAGGCACAACTTGTTGACCTTCCTGTTCCAGTTTGATCAGCATATCCGTGGCAATCGCCTCTATTTCCGGCACGATGTAATGTGGTTTTTCACGCTCGACAAGCTGGCGTAATGCCTCGCCATCCAGCATGTTAATTACGTAGGAGCGATGGGCAACGTGCATGGCTGGCGCGTCGGGGTAACGATCCACGGCAATGACTTCCACACCCAGGCGTTGGCATTCAATCGCCACTTCTTTACCCAGTTCACCTGAACCTAATAACATCACTCGCGTTGCTGCGGGACGCAGCGCTGTGCCTAATAACGTCATAAATTAATCCCCTGTTTTATCTGGGCGCAGTATATACGAAAACGTTTGCGTCTGTCTTTATTACCAGGTTGATTTCAGGGCTTAAAAAGAATATACTGTACATAAATACAGGTAATTTAAGAGGCTGCAAAAATGGCGGTTGAAGTTAAATACGTAGTCATTCGGGAAGGTGAGGAAAAAATGTCGTTTACCAGCAAAAAGGAAGCCGATGCGTATGACAAAATGCTGGATACAGCAGATCTGCTCGACACATGGCTGGAGCAATCGCCGGTAGCGCTCGAAGACGAGCAGCGTGAAGCGCTTTCCCTGTGGCTGGCTGAGCAAAAAGATGTGCTGAGCGCCATTCTGAAAAACGGCAAGCTGCCTTCGCCACAGGCTGTCGAAAACGATGCACATACTGAGGATGATACTCAGGCTGCCTGAAACGACTTGCGCTCCTGACGTTTTGTACCATGCTTTTCCCTGAATCATTGTGCAATCCCTGACGTAATTTCACGTTGCCGCAGGCAACCTGAAGGATGAAGGGGAGATTAAGGAGAAAAGAATGTATAAAAAAAGAGCGTTATTGAGCCTGCTGTTATTGTCTGCCAGCGTATCGGTATTTGCGGCAAATATGGAAAGCAAGAATGTTCAGTTCCCCAAGTGCGAAGGACTGGATGCTGACGGTATTGCGGCAAGCGTGAAACGTGACTATCAGCAAAATCGCATCGCGCGCTGGGCTGACGATCAAAAACTCGTCGGGCAAGCTGACCCTGTCGCCTGGGTCAACACGCCCGATATTACGGGCAAAGACGGGAAATGGTCAGTTCCCCTGACGGTTCGCGGTAAAAGCGCGGATATTCACTATCAGGTAAAAGTCGACTGCAAAGCCGGAACGGCGGAATATCAGCCGCAGTAACGCAGGTATTTGCACATCTTTTGATGACCTGAACACTTCCTGACATCCCCTCGGGTACGCTTTGATGATTATTCGTCTGTACTTGAGGGGCAAAATGGCTAATTGGCTGAATCAACTACAATCTCTTCTTGGGCAAAAAGGATCCTCCACGTCATCTTCTGGCGAGCAAGGGCTGAGTAAACTTCTGGTTCCAGGCGCGTTAGGCGGTCTGGCAGGATTACTGGTTGCCAACAAATCTTCACGTAAATTACTGAGTAAATACGGCACCAGCGCGCTTCTGGTGGGCGGCGGCGCGGTTGCCGGTACCGTGTTATGGAACAAATACAAAGATAAAGTTCGCGCTGCGCATCAGGATGAGCCGCAGTTCGGCGTACAAAGCTCACCGCTGGATGAGCGAACCGAGCGTCTGATCCTGGCGCTGGTTTTTGCGGCGAAAAGCGACGGTCATATTGATGCTAAAGAACGAGCGGCCATTGAGCAGCAGCTTCGTGAAGCGGGCGTGGAAGAGCAGGGCCGCGTTCTGATTGAACGAGCCATTGAACAACCGTTAGATCCCCAGCGCCTGGCGCAAGGGATCCGCAACGAAGAAGAAGCGCTAGAAATTTACTTTCTGAGCTGTGCGGCGATTGATATTGACCACTTTATGGAGCGTAGCTATCTCAATGCGCTGGGTGATGCGTTGAAGATCCCGCAGGATGTTCGTGAAGGCATTGAACAGGATCTCAAAGAACAAAAACAGGCTTTACCGGGTTAATTACTTACCGCTAAGGCGCATGTTTCGCTTGCATCATTGCTGTCTTTTGCCACCCTTATAGGATGTTTAAGCAAAAGAACAATGACATGCTACCAAAAGCTTCTCGTATTCCCCACGCCATGACGCAGCATGGCGATACTCGTGTTGATAATTATTACTGGCTGCGAGATGACACCCGCTCGCAGCCAGAAGTGCTGGATTATCTGCAACAAGAAAATGCTTATGGCCGCCAGGTTATGGCCTCGCAGCAGGCTTTGCAGGATCGCGTCCTGAAAGAGATTATCGACCGTATCCCGCCTCAGGATGCTTCCGCCCCCTATGTGAAGAATGGTTATCGCTACCGGCATATTTATGAACCGGGGTGCGAATATGCTATTTATCAGCGTCAGTCTGCCCTCAGTGAAGAGTGGGATGATTGGGATACTCTGTTGGATGGGAACCAGCGCGCGGCACACAGCGAGTTTTATACGCTGGGAGGACTGGCGATATCTCCGGATAACACCATCATGGCGCTGGCGGAAGATTATCTCTCTCGCCGGCAATATGGCGTGCGTTTTCGCAACCTGCAAAGCGGCAACTGGTATCCGGAAGTGCTGGAAAACGTCGAAGCGGATCTGGTCTGGGCGAATGATTCTCAGACTTTCTATTACGTGCGCAAGCACGAAACAACGTTATTACCGTATCAGGTGTGGCGACATACGGTCGGCTCGCCATCGTCACTGGATGAGCTGGTGTATGAAGAAGCCGATGATATGTTTTATGTCAGCCTGCATAAAACCACCTCGCTACACTATGTGGTTATTCATATCGCCAGCGCGACCACCAGTGAGGTTTTACTGCTTGACGCAGAACTGGCGGATGCCGAACCGTTGGTCTTTTTAGCGCGACGCAAAGACCATGAATACAGTCTCGATCACTATCAACACAATTTTTATCTGCGCTCCAACCGTCAGGGGAAAAATTTTGGCCTGTACCGTACCCGCGTTCGTGATGAGCAAGCCTGGGAGACGCTGATCCCTGCGCGCGACAACGTGATGCTGGAGGGCTTTACGCTATTCACTGACTGGCTGGTGGTAGAAGAGCGTCAGCGCGGCTTAACCAGCCTACGACAGATTAATCGTAAAACGCGCGAAGTGGTCGGGATTGCCTTTGACGATCCGGCTTATGTGACCTGGCTTGCCTATAATCCAGAGCCGGAGACATCGCGCCTGCGCTATGGCTATTCCTCCATGACCACCCCGGACACGTTGTTTGAACTGGATATGGACACCGGGGAACGTCGTGTGCTTAAGCAGACGGAGGTCCCCGGATTTGATGCGGCGAATTACCGTAGCGAACACCTATGGATAACCGCGCGTGATGGCACCGAGATTCCGGTTTCGCTGGTTTATCATCAAAAGTATTTCCTGAAAGGAAAAAATCCGTTACTGGTTTATGGCTATGGCTCATATGGCGCCAGCATGGACGCCGATTTCAGCAGCAGCCGTTTGAGCTTACTGGATCGCGGCTTTGTTTATGCTATTGCGCATGTGCGTGGTGGTGGTGAATTAGGACAACAGTGGTACGAGGACGGTAAGTTTCTGCACAAGAAAAATACCTTCAATGATTACCTCGACGTCTGTGATGCGCTGCTAAAAATGGGCTATGGCGCACCTGAGTTATGTTATGGCATGGGCGGAAGCGCCGGAGGCATGTTAATGGGCGTCGCCATTAATGAGCGCCCGGAACGCTTCCATGGTGTTATTGCTCAGGTGCCGTTTGTCGATGTGGTAACCACAATGCTCGATGAATCAATTCCCCTGACGACCGGTGAGTTTGAAGAGTGGGGTAATCCGCAGGACGAAGAGTATTACACCTATATGAAAAGCTACAGCCCGTATGACAATGTAACCGCGCAGGCATACCCACATCTGCTGGTCACGACGGGATTACACGATTCCCAGGTGCAATACTGGGAGCCAGCAAAATGGGTGGCAAAACTGCGTGAGCTGAAAACGGACGATCGTTTGCTGCTACTTTGCACGGATATGGATTCCGGACACGGCGGTAAATCCGGGCGTTTTAAATCTTACGAAGGCGTGGCCCTTGAGTACGCTTTTTTGATTGGACTGGCGCAGGGAACACTGCCTGCTCAGGCGTGATCCAAATAGTGTTTTAGCGTTAATCGCAGTTCCGGGCTCATATTGTCAAGGTTATTAAATAACCAGCGCAGATAGCCCGGATCGCGTTCAGCTACTTCTGATACCGGTTTTCCGCGGTACTTACCAAAAGTGAAAGTAGTGAGTAACGCGGGACGGCCGGTAATATCGACCATTTGATCGGCTGTCCAGCCTGACGTCTGCATGATGTCGATCAGCAATGCCGCAGTGATGTAGCAATCGTACAGGGCGCGGTGATGGTGGAGACCCGCTGGCGTCTGGACGCTCAGCTTGCGCGATTTATACAGCGCCATGTTGCTGTATTTAATCCCCGGCCACAGCCGACGGGAGAGCTTCATGGTGCAAATCCATTCCCCGGGCATATCGGGCAATACGCGGCGGTCAAAGCTGGCATTGTGCGCAACGTACCATTCGCTGCCGTAATACTGTGGGATGACGTCTTCAATCCATGGCTTATCGGCCACCATTGCTTCAGTAATGCGATGTATAGCCATCGCCTGTGGGCTGATGGGGCGGTCAGGGCGTACCAGGTGGCTCATGGGGTTGACTATTTTTCCGTCAACCACGTCGACAGAAGCAATTTCAACAATGCCTCCCTGTAGACCACAGGTTTCTGTATCTATTATGCGCAACATGCCATGCTCCTGACCCAAAACGACTAGCGTAATGGAATGATATCACCTTGCCAACCCCGTGGCGTGCGTTGGCCGGTTAACAGCAACGAACCGCTGTCTGCGCGAACAATCAATCGACCTCGTTCATCCCATAACGCACTGCTACCCCGCGCATTGGCCATTAATACCGCGATGGCAAATTTATGTGAGAAACTTTGTAGGCGAGATGTAGAGGAGAGCAGTTCCGGTTCACTGACTGACTGGCAGCTGGTGAATAGCGAATAAGCCGGGTCGATATCAATGCCTTCCGGTTGGCTATCTACAACGCTGATGGCATTTCGCTGTCTGGCAATACAAGCCCCGTGGCTCTGATGGAAGGTTAATGGCGAAGTCATCCAGGGAGAGAAAAGTGCAATGCCTTTCACGAACCGGTTGTTATGTTCTACCGGTAGTCCCGCAATTATCGTCATGCGATAAGTCGCGGCGGCATGTGCGAGAGGTTCTAACAGCGCTTCATCGGGTGGGGCAGGAAGCGCGTCATTCTCATCAACACAACCCAGCAATGAGAGGGAAGGGAAGACCAGCAATTCACATTGGCATTGAGCTGCTGCATGAATGAATTGCAGGTGATGCGCGACATGTTCGGTAACTGAGGTGTGAAGAGGTTCGTATTGTGCTGCTGCGATTTTCCAGTATGACATAATGATTTCCTTTTCATAGTGTCTACAACCATCCTTAATGTGTGGATTAAGAATATGCTTATACTGTAGCAGGCGTCATGTAAGGAATCGTAACGTAATATAAGTTTTATTTAACTTTAGGCTCGTAAGGTAAACGTGAAAGCGAAACGGATGCCAGGCGGTGCGCGATGAGTCTTTCGCGGAACCAGTCGCGTAAATGCTCTGGCTGTTCGCGTTCAACAACTTCTGCAACAACGGGCATATTGTATCGCTCCTTAAATGCCACTCCAGCCGCAGCCAGATCGACATTGACCTTATCCATTTCCGCTTGCTCAAGTTTGGCCAGATTGATGTTCATGGGCTTCTCCTTTTCTCTGTCTTTCGGCGCGCAAAGTTACTAAGAGTGTGCGTTAATGGCAAGACAGAAATGATGATTCTCGACTCGACCATTGTAGAAGGTTATTCTCTACAGGTTAGACATAACAAAAAGGAATAGTTGAAATGGCTTCATCTGCATCTATGCTTCGCAACGCGCTCATCGTACTCGCCAGCGTCCTGGCAACACCTGCGGCATTCGCGCATGCCCACCTCACAAAACAAAGTCCGGCGGCTAACGCTGAAGTTGCGGCATCTCCTCAGGCGTTGACGCTGAATTTTTCTGAAGGCGTAGAGCCGGGATTCAGCGGCGCAACGCTGACCGGTCCTAACAAAGAACAGATCAAAACGGGCAAGGCATCGCGCAGTGAGCAGGACAAAACGCAGCTGATTGTTCCGCTTGATCAAACGCTTGAAGCAGGAAAATATACGGTCGACTGGCACGTTGTCTCCGTGGATGGTCACAAGACGAAGGGGCAATATACCTTTAGCGTGAAATAACCAATGCTGGCATTTACCTGGGTTGCGCTACGGTTTATCCATTTTACCGCTTTGATGCTGGTGTTTGGCTGTGCGCTTTACGGCGCATGGCTGGCCCCCGTTTCGGTTCGTCGTTTAATGATGCGTCGTTTTTTACGTCTGCAACGGCATGCTGCAACGTGGAGCTTTATCAGCGCGACGCTGATGCTGGCGATTCAGGGTGGGTTAATGGGCTCAGGCTGGCGGGATGTTGTCTCTACTGATGTTTGGCTCGCCGTGTTGCAAACGCAATTTGGCGGCGTCTGGTTATGGCAGATTATCCTCGCGTTGGTCACGCTGGTGGTGACCATCATGGTGCCGCGTAGCATGCCGCGACTGCTGTTAATGCTGACAATTGCGCAGTTTATTTTGCTGGCTGGCGTCGGACATGCGACGCTGCACAGCGGTATCCCTGGCGCAATCCAGCAGGTTAACCACGCCTTACATTTGGTATGCGCTGCCGCCTGGTTCGGCGGTTTGCTGCCCGTACTTTACTGTATGCGAATGGCGCAAGGTCGCTGGCGGGAACAGGCCATCAGTACCATGATGCGCTTCTCACGCTATGGGCATCTTTTCGTTATCGGTGTTTTACTAACCGGTATTATGAATGCGCTGTTTATTTTCGGTTTTTCTGTTCCCTGGCACATGGCTTACGGGCGACTGCTTTTGTTAAAAGGTGCCCTGGTCATGTTAATGGTGGCGATTGCGCTGGTGAATCGGTATGTTCTGGTACCACGCATGCGGCAGGATAACCGCGGCATGACTCTCTATTTTATTTGGATGACCAAGCTGGAATGGGGTATAGGAGCCGTTGTGCTGGCGATTGTCAGCTTGTTTGCAACCCTTGAACCTTTCTGATTGATGGACTGGCGAAACGCATGAAAAAAATCATTATCTCTTTATTACTCCTGGCAAGTACCGGAACCGCGCTGGCTGCGCCGCAGGTCATTACCGTCAGCCGTTTTGAGGTTGGCAAAGATAAGTGGGCGTTTAATCGGGAAGAGGTGATGCTGACCTGCCGTCCAGGTAACGCGCTGTATGTCATCAATCCCAGTACGCTGGTGCAATACCCGTTGAATGATGTCGCCAGACAGCAGGTGGAGAGCGGAAAAGTCACGGCAAAGCCGATCGAGATTATCCAGATCGATGATCCTGCGAAACCGGGCGAAAAAATGAGCCTGGCACCGTTTGTAGAGCGTGCAGAAAAGCTCTGCTAATTGCCAGATGTAGCGCTATGATTTCCAATAAAAAACCGCAAGGATCTCGCAGGAGAACTTGCGGTTTTCGCGTTTGGATGCGTAACAGGCGTCCTTTTTTTCCGGCCACTTTAGTCGCGGACTGGAAAACCTGGCGCTGTCATCTATTCTTAAATGGCAGGGTAACTTAGCCTGCATTAATGCCAACTTTTAGCGCACGGCTCTCTCCCAAGAGCCATTTCCCTGGACCGAATACAGGAATCGTATTCGGTCTCTTTTTATATTCTTGTTTTCGTTGGGTTTTTTCGGTGCTTTCACGAAATCCCACGAAAATTACTCGAAATTTCCATATCCTGTCTAAACCATAACATATTCTGCACCACGTGCGTCCAGGTATTTTTTGGTCATTGTTAAATTTTTATGCCCCAGCAGCCTCTGTGCGAAATCCTCTCCGCGCTCCCTTTCATAGAGTCTACTCGCCAAACTCCTGATCTCATGGAACGGAGGAGGGTTGGGGCCAAACTTTAACTCTGTAGAATCCCTGATATCGGAAAACGCTTGAGTGATTCCGTCCGGAGTTAACGGACCAGGCTTCCTACCGCCACGCCTTACCGAAGAATAAATCATGAAGTCTGACGGGTTGTTTTTACGACAACGGTCGATAACATCCTGCAGCACCAAATCAGCAGAGTCCAGTCGCAAATCAAGTGGCAACGCCAATTTGTGACCTGTCTTTTCCTGCGTGACAAACAACCTTCCATCCCTGATATCGCTGAATCTGAACAACGATACGTCCTCTCTTCTTTGTCCGGTGACAAGTGCAAGGTCACATGCATTTGCAGCCCATTCGGAATGGGTTGTTGCGGCATCTCTTATTATCTCAAACTGTTCAAGCAAAAGACGCTCACGCTTCACTTTTGGTGTCGGCGTTCTTGTCGGCTCTGCCGGGTTCCTTTCAATATGCCCTTCGACAATCGCTTCCCTGAAAATATCCAACAACACCGAACGCAGTCCGGAGGCCATGCTCTTCTTGTCACAGAGTATGTAACTCTCAAGAAAAGAAGATACGTCCTTCGTGCTGACAGCAGATAGCGGCATACGTCCGAATTCATCACTGATAGTGGCGATCTGGTTACGCCTGACCTTCATCGTGTTGGGCTTCAATTCTCTTCGCTCAAGAATTACTTCGTAGCGCTCAAGCCACGCTTTCACCGTAAATGTTGGTGTTTCCTTTATGCGGTCCAGCAGCGCTGACGGAAGGTAATTCTGTTCGATGTAGTTATTGGCTTCGATGGCCTGAGAAATGGCGTCCTTTCTGTCGATCCGGCCAAGAGATAACTCTTGACCGGTTATCGGGTTTCGCCAGCTATAAAGCCTGTCTCTTTTACGATAGGTCAGGTTACGGGGCAGGTTAGCGTCGTAACGAACTGGCCTTTTCGCCATGAGTCAGTCTCTCCAGTAGAGTGCCACCAGTTGGCAGCGATATGCGTTTTGCTTTGGGACGAAGGTTCTTTTTGCTCGGATCCACATAGATGGCATCTGGCTGAACCTTATATTCTTTGCCGTGAAGTTCCGGAGCAGGGTAAATACGTCCCTCCCGCGCCCAGCGGCGAAGTGTTGAAAGAGACGGTGGGGTTGAATAAGTTGAATTCGCCCATTCCAGTAGATTAAGAAGCTTGGCCATACTACCTCCGGCTTCCGGCAACTTATTATAGAGCTGCCGGAAAACTGTTAATGAAATATCGTTATCAACTCACCTGACCTGGCAGCGCGCGCAATCGGCGCATACCTGTCATTGCCGTGGCCACGTAGCTCGCCTTGCGGTTCACTACCTCCACCCAGACCTTCACACCTTCAACTCTCACTGTGTATGTCTCCTTCATCTTGCTGCGCCCGTAGTCACCGTAACGTTCTGCATGAGTTGCCAGTGCTATGTCGCATGCCTGACGCGCTAACGGGGATTGCTGGTTGCCTCGGTTAATTAATCGCATGGTCCGCTCCTTTGATACGCTTAAACTCAATAACCCAGACCCATGGGTTAGCGTTCCAGTTTTCCTGCCCATAGATCGATTGCCACAGGCAGGCAAAGGCATCTGTCGCGTCAGGCTCTGGATTAGCGCAAGCGCATGGTTCAGGTTCACCGCAATTGAGACAGCCACCGTCAATAATTCCTTCAGCTCGCGCATCCTCTTCGCTGATAGCGTTCAAGCGCTCAACGCGAGCGTCGGTAATCTCCAGCGTGATACGGCTGGCCCAGCGCGGCATGTGAATGGATGGACGCCAGCAGCAATGCAGATTATCGTCGGCATCGAAAAACTCTGGTGCAGGCTTGCCATCAGCCTTGTAAACGCAGAACTGAGCTTTCTCAAATGGTGTGGAGTCTTTGCAATAGGCGTCCATCTGATCGAAATCGAATAATGGCCCTTGAAACGTCTCGCGCACCCAGATGCGATCACCCGGCTTACCAAACGGACTGTTCAAATAGTTTCCGGCAGACAGCTCCCCAGCGAGTTCGTTGCCGGATAATTCACAGCCAAGATTGCGATCTTTGAATGGGAACTTAATCGGGCGCCGCGTCTGCGTTTTGCGACCGTCGAGAATGGCGCGAACCATCTCACTGTTAAAAATCATTCCGCGCTCAGTCATTCCATGCCTCCAGCTCGTTCTGAATTTCCTCGTCGATCTCGTCATTGGTGGCGTTTTCGTTCAGGTAGTCCTGCGCCTCTTTGAGATACTTTTCTGAACGACCTCGATACCAGGCTGCAAAGTCTGGAGACCAGCCACTGTCATCTCCAACTTCGGTAAAGTAATCAAGCATCGCATTGTTGTAAGCCAGGCTGTCCACCATACTGTCAGCGGTAGTCAGAGCGCATTCCCGGATGTAACTGCGAAGGTGGCACTTACGCCACCAAGGACTGACTTTAGAATCGCAACGACCTTTAAATTCGACGGTCCAGCGACGGATGCAACGTGCATTTAATGATTTACTCATTTCTTTACCGGGAGGGCGAACCCTCCCGCCTCCC
>NZ_SZWU01000017.1:184422-186358 GCF_005280935.1 Citrobacter sp. wls757
CATGTCTGCGAGGGTGATGCTGAACTGATCGTGCAACTCGTCGCCCAGGTGACGTTTCGCCGCTGCCAGAACTCGCTCAACTTCCCCGAAACGTGCTGCTGCATCCGGTTCGTCCGGAGACGGTAGGGAGTTGATTGCGGCTTCAACCTTGTTGCGTGAATCAACCAGGTAATAACGTTTCACCGCCTTGTTCTTCAGCTCGGTGAACAGGGAAGATCCGAGTGTGGCCTTCGCACTTTCGATATCAGCGCGCAGTGCTTTGGCGCTATCAACATCTTGCGCAGCATCGATGCGTTCGCGGAAATCATCGGCCAGTGAGTCGATATTTACCGATGATTCCTGTGCGCTTTGCGTGGTTGTGACAGTGTCACCTGAGATATCAGCCAGGTTAACGTGTATCGGTGCCGGGTTAATCTCTTTCTCAGTGCGCGGCTCAACTTCATCTGGACTGTAGACGCCGAGGATGACTTCTGGGCAGTACAGGCGAGCCCAGTATTTCACTGCCAGATAAGCGATTTGTTGTTTCGGTGCTGTTTTCCACAATGGAGAGTTACGTGTGGTGATATCTGCCAGGTAGATTGGCTCACCCCAGGTTATTTCATCTTCTCCTCGCAGTACGGCGCCGACCCGGATAAACAGGCCTAATTCATCGCGGCCGTCTTTTTTCCCGGCGATTTTCTCCCAGTCACCGCCATATTCGTAATGGAAGCGACCAATGATGGCGCTGGAACTGGAAATCACTGCGTTAACCAGTTGCGCTTCGTAACCCAGTACACCGTTGACCAGGTGCGTTTTCTGGGCAACCGCATATGGGTTCATTCCCCACTGCATAGCCTGCATGACGATCGCCATACAGTCGGCAGGTTTCCCCGCTAGGTGTTTGGGAACGGTGACGGCAGACTGTGCCATCAATTCAGCGAAAGAGGTTAGCTGGCCGAGCGCCTGTACGTTGAATACAGCGTTGCTGGCGGAAATGGTGTTAGGAGCCTGCTCAGTCGTAATGATGTTAGTATTTTGCATGGTCAAATCCTCCATTAAGCCAGACGCAGCGCTTCAAGGCGGCGCAGGTCGAAGTCGTTCAGTTCGTCGGTGTAATCAGCGGTGATCGGCGCTGGCCACTCGCCAGAGTCAAAGCCGGTAGCGATGGCGCGCATCGCCTTGCGGTACTCGAGCATGCCCAGTTCCAGCAGTTCGGTGGATGCCTCGATGATGGCGATCCAGTGGTAGTTCTCGTCTTTGTTGACGAAAATCCAGAAGAACTGGTCCAGCGCTGCGGTCTCGCAATACATGGCCGCGCTCAGGTGATAGTCACGGTCGATGATTTCGCGGTGCAGTTTGGCGCGCAGGCCTTCCTGCTTAATATTCCACATGCTGATAGTTTTCAGGTCGGCACCAATACGCACACCATCCAGATCTATTTCCAGATCTGGACGAACACGGACTTCCAGACCGGTTTCGTCGTCGAAGCCAAAGTAGCTGACTTCTACTGCGCGGCTCGGGTGTGTCAGTAGCTTGCCAGCGGTCGGGTGCTGGATCAGGGCTTTCTGAATGCTCAGTGCAGTGCTCAGTTGCTGGCGGGTGACCAGCACTTTCCCATGCGGATTCTCGCGCCACGCATCCAGCAGTTCGTCGGCAAAGACGGCGTCCGGATTAACAGACTTCACGGTCTGGATCAGATCCGCTTTGGTACCGGACACTTTCAGCGGTTGCGGCTTCTGCGCTTCCTGTGCCACCAGGTCAGGATTGATGATTGCCAGCTGCTCGAGTAACGCATCACGACTACCGCTGGTTTTCACCTGAGCAGGCAGAGTGGCGTTGTATTCTTTGATGCAGGCTTTCATCGCCGCTGCGGTCTGCTTCTGGTCCGTTCCGATACGCTGGTACTCTTCTGGCAGCGACATGTAGCTCTGGCCAGTTTCCTCGACTGAACCACCCA
>NZ_SZWU01000017.1:186368-190480 GCF_005280935.1 Citrobacter sp. wls757
TGGCACCTGAGCAGGCAGGGTGGCGTTGTATTCTTCCAGCAACGCTTTGATGTCGTCGGCGCTCAATTGCGCTGGCAGGCTGGCGTTGTACTCATCGATAAACGCGCGGATTGTTGCCGTTGTAGTGAACGCGCCTTCCGGGATCACCGGTTCAACGCTGAACTCTTCATCAAGCTGCTCTGGCTGCAACGCAAGGCCGTGCACCAGGTTGCCCATGTCCAGTACCGGAGAACGCTCTTTGACGATGGTCTTGGCGACGTGGCGCGCATTGAAGTACATCAGCGACACACGCGCATCTTTCACCTGAGTTGAGCTGATACCGTTGGCCGCGTGATAAACCTTGTTCGGCAGACTTTCATAGCGACCCGGCTCGAAGTAAGCGGGGTAAACAACAGCTGGTTCGTCAGATTGCGCTTCGGGTTCGGTTTGTGCCAAAACTGGTTCGGTTTGGTTTACAGAATCGCTATTTTGGGGGACAGAATTTGTATTCTGGTTTACATCGGCTTGCTGGCTGGTATGTGACTCTTCACCAGTTTCCACACTGCTCTTGCCTGTATGCAGCGCATCACCAGCCTGTTTTTCATCACTGACAGTTTCTTCCATCTGCACATCGGCGGCGTCCTCATTTTCCGTTTTATCTTCCTCATTTGAGGCGGCGTTGTAGCTTTCATGAACCCACTTCGGATCGTTCGGGTCACTAATGCCTTCAACGAAGTCACCGCGCGAAACCGCAAGAATTTTGTTTACCTCTTCAGCCGTTACTTTTTCCTGTTTCATCGGTACAGGCATAGACGAACGACCGCAGGCTATATCAACGAGCAGTGGATCTGGATTAGAGTGGTCAGTTTCTGTCAGTACCCTATTCAAATATTCCTGATGTTTGACGGGATCTTCATGAAGTCCTTCAGGTGTAGTTTTTACTGTTGCGATAATGCAGGCACGTGAATAATCCAGGCTACCAGGCATTGAAACGAATCTCTCTCGAGTAGCCAGCCATTCAGGATCGTCCATCTTATTCATGATGGAGTTTGCCTGTAGTTCTATATCCAGAGGGACGTTGTAAATATCAAATTCGCGGTCACGGGCACGTAACGCCAGAGCAATTTCATGCTCCAGCCCGAGAATGGTTTGCGGGAATTTGCGGTCAGAGGCAATGCCGCCACCGGCGTTCGCACCAGAAGGTGTGCGATTAATGGTTGTTACACGATTACCTTTGCTCCACTCTTTAACCAGTAGGCCGCGATCGATGTAATCTGTATTGAACCACACCGTCAGGAATTGAATAACGGTTGCCAGTTCTGGTTTTTTCCCGTCGATAGGGAATGCTTTCTTAACTGCATTCACAACTTTATGAATATCGTGCTCAATGGCTTTTTTGAATGCTTCCACATTCTCAGCAGCCAGCAGCAGATTCTGGACGTACGCGTCATCAGTGTCCATCTCAAGGCGGACAATCTCATTTTTCTGCCCGGCGTCGACGTGATAGAGATATTCACCTTCACCGATGAACTGAGCCAGTACGCGCTGGCGGAATGGCAGGGTGGCAACAACTACCAGGTTCGGTTGCTCTGTCTGCTGAGATTGCTCTTCAGTGCCGACTTCACCATCAACGACATTGTTATCTGTCTGGTGGTTTTCTTCCTGCGCCGCATCATCAGCTTTCAATTTCACATTCCAGGTGCGCTGGTCTTCGGCAAGTTCGTAGCGATCACACCAGGTGAAATCAACTTCGCCTTCTTCTGGCAGGTCGTTGTACACCGGGAAATCAGTGCGGATCGGTTTGGCGTAGTCCTTACCACGGCCGGTTTCGATGCCAGCATCTTCCAGTGCAACATCCAGCTGCAGGTTGGCGCGAGCCTCGGTTTTCGCAGTGAACCAGACCACTGCATCTTGCTTTCCGGATTTCTGAGTGGCTTTAACCACATAAAAGAATTCCATGTGAGATCCTCATTTTTGGGTGTTAGAATCCCCGAGCCATTGATAGCGCCCATTGGGTTAACTTTGGTTTTAATGTTGTTTCCGGTGTAACTTTGGTCGGTACCACCGGACGTAGATCCCGCCTTGCGCGGGTTTTACGTTAGCCTTCGTGAGCCATCTGGTCGTGCGAAGCGCAACGCCTGGAACAGTACTCTTTCTCTTTGCGCGCCAGCAGTGAGCCGTTGCGATAGATAAGGGTGCTTTTGATTACTTCCTCCGGTTTAACCGGCTTGCTGCAGTAACCGCATTTTTTGTCTTGCATGACACTCTCCGTTAATGGCTGAGGCCATTCCCCAGACCGTTCAGATAAACTTCAACCAGCAAATCCCTGGTGTAAGTCATCTCAACGCCGCGATGCAGATACAAACGACCACGAGCATTAGCTGATGCCGTCCAGGTTGAATCCTTGTGTTTGACGAGCATTCCAGGCTGAACTGCGCCGCGGTTTACCGTCTGTGTACCGTAGTGCTGATGAACCATGATGTTCTCCAGTTTTCTGAGTGAACTTCGCTGGTGGTGCCGTGATGCTGATCTTCACAGTTGAGCGTTTTAACTCTGCAGTTCACCACCGCGAAGCCCACTTCTCTGTTTTGCCCTTGTCGCCAGGCTGGCGGAACATTTCTTGAACCTGACAACGATGCGCTTGTTGTCGATAAACATAATACTGCAACATAAAGTTTCATGTGTAAAGGGGTTAGAAAGTAAAACTTTCGAGTAGGGGCAAAAAAAAGCGCCTTGGATAGGCGCTGAATTGTTTGGTTGCAATCCTAAGCTATGGCTTAGAGCTGTTGATGATGTCGTAAACGTCGTTTTTTAAAAGCTCAATTTCATGAAGAACTGCTTTAGTGTGAAGAATAAGGCGAAGCTTTTCAGCCTCAGGAAGCTGATTAAAAAGCGTAAGTAGTGCCTGTTCTTTCTCATCAAGTTTTACGGGAGATAGACCATCTTCATGAGCAGCTACGCTTTCTTGTTCTGAGTCCATAAAGAACCAATGCTCAGGTTTCCCCGTTACGGCAGCAAGCCTCTTTAACCGTTCTCCACTGGCTACGTTCCTTCCCTTTGCCCAATTTTGAACAGCAGTATGCGAAAGCATGACTTTTTTGGCGAGGTCAGATTTCGTCCAGCCATTTTCAGCCATAACTTGTTGAATTCTTCTAGCGAAGGTTGGGAAAGTTTTCTCATTCATACGCACATTTTACAACCTAAGGTTTCAAACAGCATTAAAACAATATCTTTCGCGATGTTGAAACATAAACTTTCGTCATGTATGCTTCGATCCATCATTGAAGGAGAACACATGAACAAAGAAACCCAAGAAAAAATAAGCAAAGCGGCATCGCGGACTCGTATTGGTAAGCACTTTGGTATTAGCAGCCAAGCTGTTGGCAAATGGATCTATGCGAACGGGGTGCCACAAAAGCGGATTATTCCTCTGTGTCAGTTCCTCAACTGGCAAGTGACCCCACATGAAATCGATCCGAGTGCATATCCAAACCCAACAGATGGTTTACCACGTTAGGAGGCTTAACCATGCAGACACTTACTTATCAGAATGATAGCGACATTACTCAAGGGGTAATGATAAATCGCGCTCAAGCGCGCAGGGGGCCGAGCCATGAAGATATTCGTGACGCGGTTCGCTCCTGGGCTGGCACTGATGGTCAGGACGTAGTTACTGCTCTGATCATCGAAGAGTACCAGGCGCAGGGTGGTGACGACATCACATTCCCTGACGATCTCTGCCGAAAGCGCCAGAAACTTTTCCGCTTCCTGGACAACCATTTCAACAGCGAGCGGTACCGCGAGAACGTTCGCCAACTGACTCCCGCAATCCTCGCAGTTCTGCCGATTGTGTACCGCAGTCGCCTGCTGCCAGAAGACAACATCATGGCTCGCCTGGCGCGTATGGAGAAGGAAACCAGCGAAGCGAAGATTGCTGTCGCGATGAATGCTCCACGTCATCAGAAGCTGAAAGAGCTGAGTGAGGGGATCGTGGAGATGTACCGCGTTGACCCTGGCTTAACCGGTCCGCTGATGGAGATGGTGCAGTTGATGCTGGGGGTTGTATGACGGGTTCAAAAATGGCGAAAGCCGCGGTGCGCGAACACCAACGGCCTTCAGGTGCAAAAACGGGA
>NZ_SZWU01000012.1:0-877 GCF_005280935.1 Citrobacter sp. wls757
TTTTGCCTATTGCGACAGCGGAATGATCCCGTGGCTGCTGGTGGCGGAGCTGCTGTCTCTGAAAGGGAAGTCGCTGGGCGAACTGGTCCGTGACCGGATGGTGGCCTACCCGGCGAGCGGAGAAATAAACAGTACGCTGGCAGAGCCGGCGGCAGCGATTGCGCGTGTGGAGCAGCATTTTTCCCGTGAGGCGCTGTCGGTGGACAGAACGGACGGTATCAGCATGTCGTTTGTCGACTGGCGCTTCAATTTACGCTCATCCAATACCGAACCGGTGGTGCGCCTGAACGTGGAATCGCGCGGAGATATTCCGTTGATGGAAGCGCGAACGCGCACTCTTCTGGCGTTACTGAATCAGTAATGCTGGTGCTTCCTTTGCCCGAAGCTGGGCAAAGGGTGACTAACAGGAACCACGATGACACATCTAAAAAAGCGCGAACGCGCCAAAACCAATGCGTCGTTAATTTCGATGGTGCAACGCTTTTCAGATATCACCATCATGTTTGGCGGGTTGTGGGTAATCTGCGAATTAAGCGGTTTGCCTTTCCTGTACATGCACCTGCTGGTGGCGCTGATCACGCTGGTCGTTTTTCAGATGCTCGGTGGCATAACGGATTTTTATCGCTCCTGGCGCGGTGTCAAAATATCCACTGAGCTGGTGCTGTTGCTGCAAAACTGGACGCTGAGTCTGATTTTTTGCGCAGGTCTGATCGCCTTTAATAACGATTTTGATAACCGTCTCGCCGTCTGGCTGGCGTGGTATCTGCTATCCAGCGTTGGCCTGGTGTTGAGCCGTTCGTTTATTCGCTACGGCGCGGGATGGTTGCGTAATCGCGGTTATAACACGCGCCGGGTGGCGGTGGCAGGGGACCTGCCC
>NZ_SZWU01000012.1:912-10607 GCF_005280935.1 Citrobacter sp. wls757
CAAATGCTATTGGACAGCTTTCGCCATGAACCTTGGCTGGGATTTGAAGTGGCGGGGGTCTATCACGATCCTATCCCTGGAAAAAACTCCCGCGACTGGGCCGGTAATCTGCAACAGCTGGTGGACGACGCCAAAGCCTCTCGTATTCATAACGTTTATATCGCCATGTCGATGAGCGATGGCGCCAGCGTCAAAAAACTGGTTCGTGAGCTGGCCGACACCACCTGTTCGGTGATCCTTATTCCTGATGTCTTTACCTTTAACATTCTGCATTCACGGATTGAGGAGATGAATGGCGTTCCGGTGGTGCCGCTGTATGACACGCCGCTCTCGGGAATTAATCGCCTGTTGAAACGCGCGGAAGATATCGTGCTGGCTTCGCTGATCCTGCTGCTTATTTCTCCGGTGCTGTGTGGCATAGCGCTACTGGTAAAACTGACCTCCAACGGACCGGTGATTTTCCGCCAGACCCGTTATGGCATGGACGGAAAACCGATCAAAGTCTGGAAGTTTCGTTCGATGAAAGTGATGGAAAACGACGCGGTGGTGACGCAGGCGACGCAAAACGATCCGCGCGTTACCCCTGTGGGGAATTTCCTGCGCCGAACGTCGCTCGATGAACTGCCGCAGTTTATTAACGTGCTGACCGGGGGCATGTCTATTGTTGGGCCACGCCCGCATGCGGTGGCGCATAACGAACAGTACCGCCAGCTGATCGAGGGGTACATGTTACGCCATAAGGTGAAACCGGGTATTACCGGCTGGGCACAAATCAACGGCTGGCGCGGTGAAACCGATACGCTGGAAAAAATGGAAAAACGTGTGGAGTTTGACCTCGAATACATTCGCGAGTGGAGCGTGTGGTTCGATATCAAAATTGTTTTTCTGACGGTATTCAAAGGCTTTGTCAACAAAGCGGCGTATTAACATGAGCTTACGAGAAAAAACGCTGAACGGTGCAAAGTGGTCGGCGATTGCCACGGTGATCATTATTGGTCTGGGGCTTATCCAGATGACCGTACTGGCACGGATTATTGATAACCACCAGTTCGGGTTGTTAACCGTGGCGCTGGTGATCATCGCGCTGGCCGATACGTTGTCTGACTTTGGTATTGCCAACTCAATTATTCAGCGCAAAGAGATTGGCTATCTTGAACTGACCACGCTGTACTGGCTCAACGTTGGGTTGGGTATCGTGGTATGCGTAGCGATGTTTCTGCTGAGCGAGACGATTGCCAGCGTACTTAATAACCCAGAACTGGCACCGCTCATCAAAACGTTATCACTGGCGTTTGTGGTGATACCACACGGGCAGCAGTTTCGCGCGCTGATGCAAAAAGAGCTGGCCTTCAACAAAATTGGCATGATTGAAACCAGTTCGGTGCTGGCCGGTTTTACCTTCACCGTAGTCAGCGCCCATTTCTGGCCGCTCGCGCTGACGGCCATTCTAGGGTATCTGGTGAACAGTACGCTACGTACGCTGCTGTTCGGCTATTTTGGTCGCCGGATTTACCGTCCGGGGCTGCATTTTTCGCTGGCATCGGTTTCGTCGAATCTGCGTTTTGGTGCGTGGCTGACGGCAGACAGCATCATCAATTACATCAATACCAACCTTTCCACGCTGGTTTTAGCCCGCACGTTGGGAGCTGGTGTGGCGGGCGGATTCAATCTCGCCTGGAATGTGGCGGTTGTCCCCCCGATCAAACTGAACCCGATTATCACCCGCGTGCTGTTTCCGGCGTTTGCCAAAATCCAGGATGACAGCGAAAAGCTACGGGTGAATTTTTACAAGCTGCTGTCGGTGGTCGGGATTATCAACTTCCCGACGCTGCTGGGACTGATGGTGGTGTCGAATAACGTGGTGCCGCTGGTATTCGGTGAGAAGTGGAACGGCATTATCCCCATCCTGCAACTGCTGTGCATTGTTGGGCTGCTGCGCTCGGTGGGGAATCCAATCGGTTCACTGCTGATGGCGAAAGCGCGGGTCGATATCAGCTTTAAATTCAATGTGTTCAAAACCTTTCTGTTTATTCCCGCCATTTTCATCGGTGGACATCTGGCCGGGGCAATTGGCGTGACGCTGGGTTTTTTACTGGTCCAGGTGATTAACACCGTCCTCAGCTATTTCGTGATGATTAAACCTGTTCTTGGCCCCAGCTACCGCCAGTACATGCTCAGTCTTTGGCTGCCGTTGTATCTCTCCTTGCCAACCCTTGTGGTGAGCTATGCGCTGGGCGTAATGCTGCATGGGCAACTGTCGTTGGGCGTGTTGTTGGGGAGCCAGATAGCGGCAGGGGCACTGGCGTTTGCGCTAATGATAGTGCTGTCGCGTCATCCGCTGGTGGTGGAAATAAAACGCCAGCTCTGTCGCAGTGAAAAAATGAAAACCTTGCTCCGTGCAGGATAAGAACAACGCTTTAAGAGGTCATAATGAAACTATTAATTTTGGGCAACCATACCTGCGGGAACCGAGGGGATAGCGCGATCCTGCGCGGTTTGCTGGATGCCATTAACGCGTTGCGTCCTGAGACTGAAGTGGATGTTATGAGCCGTTACCCGGTGAGCTCCTCATGGTTACTGAACCGCCCGGTGATGGGCGATCCGCTGTATTCGCAGATGAAGCAACACAACAACGCAGCGGGTGTTATGGGGCGAGTGAAGAAAGTGCTGCGTCGTCGCTATCAGCACCAGGTACTGCTCTCGCGTGTTACCGACTCCGGTAATCTGCGCAATATCGCTATCGCCCAGGGCTTTACCGATTTTGTTCGTTTGTTGTCGCGCTATGACGCCATCATCCAGGTCGGCGGATCGTTCTTTGTCGATCTGTATGGTGTGCCGCAGTTTGAACATGCGTTGTGTTCGTTTATGGCGAAAAAACCGCTGTACATGATTGGTCATAGCGTGGGGCCATTCCAGGATGAGCAGTTTAATCAACTGGCGAACTACGTGTTTGGCCACTGTAATGCATTGATTTTACGTGAATCCGTCAGTCTGGATCTGATGAAGCGCAGCGCAATTACCACGGATAAAGTTGAAACAGGCGTGGATACGGCCTGGCTGGTCGACAATCATCATGAGGATTTTGAGCCGGGTTATGCGGTACAGCACTGGTTAGACATGGCGGCTAAACAGAAGACCGTTGCCATTACATTGCGCGAGCTGGCGCCTTTTGATAAGCGTCTGGGGACAACGCAGCAGGCCTATGAGCAAGCCTTTGCCGGGGTAGTGAACCGCATACTCGATGAAGGTTACCAGGTGATTGCACTGTCAACCTGCACCGGTATTGATAGTTACAACAAAGATGATCGCATGGTGGCGTTAAACCTGCGCCAGTATGTTAACGACCCGGCCCGATATCATGTGGTGATGGATGAACTTAACGATCTGGAGATGGGGAAGATTCTGGGGGCATGCGATCTGACGGTGGGTACTCGGTTGCACTCGGCCATTATCTCGATGAATTTTATGACGCCAGCCATCGCCATTAACTACGAGCATAAATCGGCAGGGATCATGCAACAGTTGGGGTTGCCGGAGATGGCTGTCGATATTCGCCATCTGCTCGATGGCAGTCTGGAAGGAAAGGTCGCCGATACCCTCGGACAGCTACCTGAACTGAACATACGGCTTGGGGATGCTGTGACACGCGAACGCGAACGCGGGGTACACATGGTGCAGTCGGTTTTAACGCGTATTGAGGGGGAAAAATGAAGATTGGCTTTTTCCTGCTTAAATTTCCGCTCTCTTCTGAGACCTTTGTACTCAATCAGATAACCGCATTTATCGATATGGGCTACGACGTGGAGATTGTCGCTTTGCAGAAGGGCGATCTTGAAAATACGCATGCCTCATTTAATACCTATCGGCTGGGTGAAAAAACGCGCTGGTTGCTGAATGAACCGGAAAGCAAACTGGCGAAGCTGAAATATAGGGCGGCGGCGGCTCTGCACGGTCTCACCCGCGCAGCGACCTGGAAAGCGCTTAATGTTGCACGTTATGGCGAGGAAGCGCGCAATCTGATTTTGGCGGCCATTTGCGGTGGGAATCCGCGGGCGTTTGAAGCGGATGTCTTTATTGCTCATTTTGGGCCAGCAGGCGTAACGGCCGCTAAGCTGCGTGAGCTTGGGATGATCCGCGGAAAAATCGCTACGGTATTTCACGGCGTCGATGTTTCGCATCGGGATGTGCTTACCCGCTATACCCCTGAGTATCAGCAGCTATTTCAACGTGGAGATTTGATGTTACCCATCAGCAATCTCTGGGCCGGACGTTTAAAAAACATGGGATGCCCGCCGCAAAAAATCGCGGTTTCGCGTATGGGTATCGACATGACGCGTTTTACCCCTCGCCAACTGAAAGCACCAGCTGCACCGCTGGAAATTATCTCTGTCGCCCGGTTAACCGAGAAAAAAGGACTGCACGTCGCCATCGAAGCCTGCCGACAGTTAAAAGAGCAGGGCGTCTCATTTCGTTATCGCATCCTGGGTATCGGTCCTTGGGAGCGTCGTTTACGCACGCTGATCGAGCAATATCAACTCGATGATGTGATTGAGATGCCCGGCTTTAAGCCCAGCCATAAGGTAAAGGAGATGCTTGAACAGGCGGATGTATTTTTGCTGCCGTCGATTACCGGAAGAGACGGCGATATGGAGGGGATCCCGGTGGCGCTGATGGAGGCGATGGCGGTAGGTATTCCAGTGATTTCTACCTTTCACAGCGGGATCCCGGAGCTGGTCGAATCGGGCAAGTCTGGCTGGCTGGCACCGGAAAACGATGCGCAGGCACTGGCTGAGAGGTTAGCGGAATTTAGCCTGCTCGGCAGTGAGCAGGTACAGCCGATTGTGCAGTGTGCGCGAGAAAAAATTGAAACTGAATTTAATCAGTTAGCTATCAATAAACAGTTAGCCAGTCTGCTGCAAACGATGTAAATCGAGGTTGTATGTCAGAGAACAAACTCTCACGCCGTACTTTTCTGACGGCAGGCTCTGCGCTTGTCGTGCTGCATTCTCCCATTGTCCGGGCGCTTGAATCATCGGACAGCGTCAACATTCAGAATTACAACCCAAAGGATTGGGTCGCTTCTTTCCGGCAGGCGTTCAAAGAAGGACAAACGGTAGTCGTACCCAAAGAACTGGAATGTAAGGATCTCAATACCGCTGTCGTTATTCCTCCTGGCAAAACGCTACACCTGCAAGGCAGAATCAGCGGCAATGGCCGTGGTCGCTTTGTTCTGCAGGATGGATGTAAGGTGATGGGCGATCAGGGCGGGAGCCTGAGAAACGTTACTCTCTATGTGCGCGGTTCGGATTGCGTGATAAAAGGGATTGCCATGAGTGGTTTCGGGCCAGTGACGCAAATCTATATCGGCGGCAAAACACCGAGGCTGATGCGCAATCTGACTATTCAGGATATTACCGTCACGCGCGCTAACTATGGGATCCTGCGTCAGGGCTTTCATAACCGGATGGATGGCGTAAAGATTACAAACTGCCGTTTTAGCGATCTACAGGGAGATGCCATTGAGTGGAATGTGGCGATCAACGACAGCAACATCCTCATTTCTGACCATGTCATTGAACGTATTAACTGTACCAACGGCAACGTGAACTGGGGCATCGGCATCGGACTGGCGGGTAGTACCTATGACAATACCTATCCCGATGACCTGGCGGTAAAAAACTTTGTCGTGGCGAATATCACCGGCACCGACTGTCGACAGTTAGTCCATGTAGAGAACGGTAAACATTTTATCATTCGTAATATCAGCGCACGAAATATTAACCCAGATTTTAGTAAGAAAGCAGGCATTGATAATGCAACGGTTGCTATTTATGGCTGTGATAATTTCGTGATTGATAATATCAATATGGAAAATAGCGCAGGTATGCTCATTGGCTACGGTGTTATTAAAGGACGATATTTATCCATTCCGCAGAACTTTAAGTTAAATAATATCCATCTGGATAACACGAAACTTGAATATAAATTACGCGGCATTCAGATCTCATCAGGTAATGCAACGTCGTTCGTGGCCATCACCAACGTGGAGATGAAGCGCGCCACGCTTGAGTTGCACAACCAACCGCAACATCTTTTTTTACGTAACATCAGAGTGATGCAGCAATCCGCAACTGGACCCGCGCTCAAGATGCACTTCGATCTGCGCCAGGACGTACGCGGTAAGTTTATGGCTAAGCAGGACACCTTGCTATCACTGGCGAATATCCATGCGGTAAACGAAAGCGGGCAAAGTTCAGTTGACATTGACCGGGTAAACCATCAGGTGGTGAATGTCGAAGCGGTGAATTTTCGACTGCCGGGGCAGGGGAGGTAACCCCACTATAATCTTACTGGATATCATTGGCTAAAAGATTATAATCACTCAATTACTGTTAAAGCTGGGGCTGGGCAGCATTGACTACTCAGGGAAGACGCTCATCTTTATCATATGTTTCTTGTGTTACGAACAGACAAAGTGATTTATGAACGATAAAGTTTTGCTCATCGGTGCCTCCGGCTTCGTGGGGACCAGACTCCTGGAGACGGCTGTTGCGGATTTTGATATCAAGAATCTGGATAAACAGCAGAGTCATTTCTATCCGCAAATCACGCAAATCGGTGATGTTCGCGACCAACAAGTTCTGGATCAGGCGCTGTCAGGCTATGACACAGTCGTGTTGTTAGCGGCTGAACACCGTGATGATGTCAGTCCTACTTCACTCTACTATGATGTGAATGTTCAGGGGACGCGCAATGTATTGGCCGCTATGGAGAAAAATGATGTTAAGAACATCATTTTTACCAGCTCTGTCGCCGTTTATGGTCTGAACAAAACCAATCCTGATGAAAATCATCCTCACGATCCCTTCAACCACTACGGTAAAAGCAAGTGGCAAGCGGAAGAGGTTCTTCGTGAATGGCATGCTAAAGCGCCTGATGAGCGTTCGCTGACTATCATTCGTCCAACTGTTATCTTTGGCGAACGCAACCGCGGCAACGTTTATAATCTGCTGAAGCAGATTGCTGGCGGTAAGTTTATGATGGTTGGGGCGGGTACCAATTATAAATCAATGGCTTATGTGGGTAATATTGTTGAGTTTATCAAGTATAAACTGAAGAATGTGACTGCTGGTTATGAGGTTTATAATTACGTTGATAAACCTGATCTGAATATGAACCAACTGGTTACCGAAGTTGAACAGAGCTTAAGTAAAAAAATCCCCTCAGCACACTTACCTTACGCTTTAGGCATGTTAGGTGGCTATTGCTTTGATATTTTGGGTAAAGTGACCGGCAAAAAATATGCTGTCAGCTCTGTGCGCGTGAAGAAGTTCTGTGCCACCACACAGTTTGATGCAACGAAAGTCCACTCATCCGGTTTTGTTGCTCCTTACACATTGTCTCAGGGACTGGATCGCACTTTAAAATACGAATTTTTGCACGATAAGAAAGATGACATTACGTTTGTCTCTGAGTGACTGTTGTTTGTTGAGTGCCTGGGGCTTAGTTAACTTCGATTTTTCGCAAATGCTATAAAACTGACGAGATTAGTTCGTTTCCGAGGAATCCGAGTTCACCTCGGTGCTGGTGAAGTGTAGAGTTTGCATTCGGTTTACCTTAACCTGGCTATTTCGTGTTGAGGATGGAGCCAGCAATACTGGCTAACGTACGGCTAAAGTCTATACTTTATCAGCCGTTTGGAGGTAGGAGAGAGAATGACTAATTTGAAAGCAGTTATCCCGGTAGCGGGCCTGGGGATGCACATGTTGCCTGCTACGAAGGCAATCCCTAAAGAGATGCTGCCGATCGTAGACAAGCCGATGATTCAATACATTGTCGACGAGATTGTAGCTGCCGGTATCAAAGAAATCGTTCTGGTGACTCATGCGTCGAAGAACGCAGTTGAGAACCACTTCGACACCTCTTACGAACTCGAATCACTCCTTGAGCAGCGTGTTAAGCGCCAGCTCTTAGCCGAAGTGCAGTCTATCTGTCCTCCGGGCGTGACTATCATGAACGTCCGTCAGGCTCAGTTGCTGGGTCTGGGTCATTCCATCCTTTGTGCTCGTCCTATCATTGGTGATAACCCGTTTGTCGTGGTATTACCTGACGTTGTTCTGGATACCGCAAGTGCGGATCCGCTGCGCTACAACCTCGCTGCTATGGTTGCTCGTTTTAATGAAACCGGGCGCAGTCAGGTGCTGGCTAAGCGTATGGAGGGCGATCTGTCTGAATACTCTGTTATTCAAACCAAAGAGGCTTTGGACAACGAAGGTAAAGTCAGCCGCATCGTTGAGTTCATCGAAAAACCAGACCAACCGCAGACTCTTGATTCCGATCTGATGGCCGTAGGCCGCTATGTGCTGTCTGCTGATATTTGGGCAGAATTAGAGCATACCCAACCAGGTGCCTGGGGACGTATTCAGTTGACGGATGCCATTGCGGAATTGGCTAAAAAACAGTCTGTTGACGCTATGTTGATGACTGGGGACAGCTACGACTGTGGTAAAAAAATGGGCTATATGCAGGCTTTCGTTAAGTATGGACTGCGGAATTTGAAAGAAGGGGCGAAGTTTCAGAAGATCATTGAAAAAATACTTAATGAGCAGTGAAATGATTATAAATAGTGAATTTTAGTTTTACTTTAGTGAATAATAATGTAATAAACTGCACATTTGCAGGCTATTTTAGCCTGCAAGAAATGATTAAGTGGTTTTGACAATTTTAACAAATATGATGTTAATACCTTATCATAAGGGAATCCAAAGATATTACAATTTGGGTATTTCTAGTGCACTGGTAGCTGAAGAGCCAGGGGCGGTAGCGTACTTGGATTTCATTGACAAATGAAGAACTTCTACATTGTAATTATAGGTCAATATCAGAATACAAGGCTTGGTAATAATGAAAAAAATTTTGTTTGTGAGTGCGCGTTTTCCATGGCCCTTGCTAACGGGGGATGCTCTTAGAGCTTATAATCAATTAAAACAATTGTCAAAAAATAATGAAATAGATGTTTTTTCTGTAGAAAGTCCTTCTATTTTTCGTGGTGATATTGATCAATATGTCAATACTAGTTTTTCTGGCAACATCACAAAAATAAGGAAAGTACATAATATTATCTCAAATAATAAAGCAACTGCATTACAATGTGCTATGTATTATGATCCAAAATCCTGGCAAGAACTAAGAAAGTTAGTGATTACAAATAAGTATGATATTATAGTTTTCCAATTGGTACGTTTAGAATACCTAATTAAAAAAACTATTGATTTACGGAATCAACAGAATTTAAAGGCGAAAATTTATTGTGATTTTATTGATGCCTTATCATTAAATATGAAAAATCGGGCAGAAACAGAAAGTATATGGATGAAGAAAATATGTTATAGTGAATCAAAAAAATTATCCATAGTTGAAAATGAAATATATGAATCTGTTGATTATGCAATGATTATTTCTGAGAGGGATGCGAACTATATCGGAAAAGGAAAGTTTGATATTGTACCAAATGGTGTAAGTATTCCAAAAATTAGCATGCAAAAAAAACAAAAAACAGGGATCATAAATTTGGCTTTTTGGGGAAATATGAGCTACTATCCAAACGTGAAAGCAGCTCTTTATCTTGCTGATTTATATAATAATTTGGATAAATCCAAATATAAACTTCACATTATTGGGGCTCAACCTTGTAA
>NZ_SZWU01000011.1:0-11440 GCF_005280935.1 Citrobacter sp. wls757
GAGTCGAACCTACGACCTTCGCATTACGAATGCGCTGCTCTACCAACTGAGCTATATCGGCCCTGATAAGGACATGCCCACGAATGTGAACACGGGGTAGAAGGTTAAAACTAACCGGGCGATGCGTCAATGGCCTTGCGAATCAAACGCCTAATTTTGCATCATCCGGTTTCAATAACGCACGAATCGTGTCGTCACAGGCTTCCTTGTACGCGGCAAGGGTATTCTATAACCAGCGGCGAACACGCTGCTCATAGCGTTTCCATTCCGGCCCGAAATGTTTTCGTAGTTGTTCCTCTTCAAAATCAATATGTAATCTGGCAACCACCAGTATAAACAGCGGTGCAGCCAATATTCCAATCAGGCTACCGACGTAAAGAGCAAAAGCTAACTGGAGTCCACTCATTCCAAGATAGATTGGATTGCGGCTCCAGGCATAACATCCGCCAGTAACAAGCGTGGTCGATTTCTCTGCATGCAGTGGGTTTAGCGTCGTACGTTTCTTCCGCATCTGCCACGCGGTATGCAGTATCATCGCCAGACTGACGCTAGCCAACAATGCACTTATTACGATAGTCACCGCGCCAAATGTGAAACGCGGGATCGCCGTCAACGCATCCGCGATGAGGAATAATAACAGGATGAGTGGTGGTGGAAGCCAGACTCTTAATTTTGTCAGGAAATGACGCATGGCTGCGGACAAACCTCAGTACCTGTTTGATTAACGCTGATATCACTATAAATACCCCGTTTAAGATACATAAACAAACGGTGCGTACTTCACTGTAGGACTTTTTACTTAACCAGACAGAAAGGCAGCGATGCAAAGACGCCCATACCAGAGGCGTCCGCCCCTGGTGTTTAGGAAAAAATCATGCTGCAGGCCATGTCAGCTCAGAGCACATACTCGTTTAAAGGTTTTACCCTTCATATGTAAAAACCGTGTCAAAAATGAATTACGTAGATAAAGGTGAATCCGACGCTGATTCAAACAAATCTACAGACTGCTGGTAATACCGGATAAAATCATTAAATGTCACCGGCGGTAGAAACTGATACCCCTGCAGATAGTCAACATTATTTTTTCCCAACCATTGTTGCTGATAGTCATTTTCAACGCCCTCAGCCACCGTACGTAACCCCAGAAGTCCTGAAAGGTGAGTAATTGACTCGAGCATAGGGATATATTGATCAACCTCTTTAATTTCCTTAATGAAGCTTTTATCAATTTTGATTACATCCAGGTCTAACTCATTGAGATAGCAGAGATTAGCGTATCCAGTACCAAAATCATCCAAAGCGAACAAAACACCTTTATTTCGTAACGAACGAATAAGTTCTTTGATTGCAGGAGTGATCGTGAACGTCTGGTTCTCTGTTATCTCTATCATCAATTTTATCGGAAGACCTTGCGTTATCTCCATAAAATTAAGACATTCCCAATAGAATACGGGATTATTTAAACCTGACGGACTGACATTAAAAGAAACGAACAGTGTTTTATTAATGCTCGCGCCTCCAGAGACAAGATTGCTCGCAACAGCGGTCATTAAATAGCTAGTTAACTCATTGATTAAGCCACTTTTTTCAGCCAATGGAATAAACTCTCGCTGAGAAATAGCATAGTTATGTCCCTGTGGCCAACGAGCCAAGACCTCAACGCCACAAACATCGCCCCTGATATTCACGATGGGTTGAAAATAAGGAATGATCTCCTCATTCCTTATTGCCATACTCAGTCTACTAGTATCCGAAACATCATATGCGTCAGTGTAAACTGTATCCCCACTCACATTATTATTGATTATAGAACCTTCATTTAATAAATTATTTCGGGTTAAAAAGATAACAGTTTCATTAAAATTAGAAAAGCCGAGGCGAGCAGTAATTTTATCCCGATATCGATACACTGACTTAATTGTTAGCGAATTAGCAATACAGAAATCATGCAGTTTTTCTTTTGTGAATGATGAATACAGCATTTCTTCTTCAAATTCAGTCAAGTTAAAAGTAAACATCGGTGAGTCTTTATTGACTTCCACAACTTTGTCAGGTGCCAATAAACTCTCTTTTAATTGAGCGATCAACTGCTCCGACAATTCCCCCCCATTGATAAAGGAATAGTCTTCATATCCCCGATTAACAGGCAGGGTTTCGCACATCCGCAGAACAATACAGTGTATGTTGATGAACTGTGTACTGTTTCTCTGAAGCCATTTTTTGACCAATAATAATGGTAACCGGTTATCGATCACCAGCAAGCAGGACGGATATTGCGACATAACTGACTGCGTGCCAGAAATAAATGTCCGTGCATCGATCAATACCAGATTTGGTAACCATGCTTTTATTCCTGAAAAAAGGAAAGTATCATAACTGAGCAGAAAAATTTTTTTCGTATTCATAGTTATCACCAACTTAAATTTATGGCATAGCAGGTCCCTCGCTCTATTCACGAGAGAATATACAACACCTTCGACCTCCAATAATCATAAGGCGATTCGTGATATAACTTTATCCATAAGCCATATCACGTAAATTCAGAATTTATAATCACAGTTATCCATATGAGTATTCTCATCACACCGTAAATTCCATTTAAAAATTGAAAAAGAAAAAACTCCATTTCTTAATCAGTACAAATCCCTTTACTCACTTTCACTTCATTACAAAACAAAAAGCTATAAATACAAAATTTACAAAACATATAACTACAATGGCCAACAGAATAACATATTACCGTAGTTTATGCTGACCGACAAACTAAGAGAGGATGTCGTAGATCTTGTATTCATAAACATTTCCGGCAATATGCACGACATATTGTTTCATCGACTCTAAATTTATTGCTACATTTTCTATAGCGAGTGACAGTATAGGTTCAATATATAATCAGGGCATATTGGTTCAGCCCCCCCCTAATGATTAAGTTTTAAGCAACCCTGACCAACGGGTAGGTATTTCTGCAACGCTACGATAAATTTCCGGTTTTTTGTTTTCAACTCACTACTATGCCAGGTCTCCCCCGGTAACACATAACGCATGGTGGCTTCATCATCAGTTGAGTGACACCCCTGGTGTACGATAATTTTGAAAAAAGTATTCCCTGTGTTTTTCAACGTCCCGTTTATCTCATCAATGGTGTAGGCCAGGTTCATTTTCCTCGGACGAACGACCAATATGGTATCCATAGCGATCACCGGGAGAGCCTGTCCGCCTTTCCCTTGATTACGCTCGGTAAACAGCGTTATCGGCATTTCACGAAACAGTATTCGGTAATAGCGTTCTTTATCATCCTGCGGGCCACGATAGAAAATCTTAAAAAACTCACTTGCCTGCGGTGCCAGTGAAAAACGGAGCGGAGTAAACAAAAGTTCGCCTTCGGCAATAGCACTTCTGTTTTCACCTCCCGGTCCCGGTTTATCTATTTTAACTGCGCTAATACTGTACACGTTCTGTTTCTGGCTATCGTTATAGATTCGTTTACTGATAAATGATTTATCCGATGGCATCTCATAAATAGTCGACTCCAGATAGACTGCCTGTGCGGAGAACACCGCCAGCCCGGAAAGCAAGGCCAATATCCATCTTAGCGCCAAACGACAGTGGCTCATGGCGTCACTCCCACCCAATTCGCCGTCACTTTTATCTCTCCGCTGGCACTGACAACACCTTCCCAATCCGCACCGGAAACGGTCAACATCGAACGCGAATCATTCATTGGGAAAAGCAATTTTAAATCAGTCGCAAAGTAGCTTCCATCATCTGTATTATTTGCGTCCCAGGGCGTCTGTTGCCATTGCGCATCTCTCATGCTGATCGCCGCTTCACTACAGCTATTTCGTTTCTGTACCACGCCACCCGACTGACTGTTGTACTGAAGAAAGGCGGGAATTGGGACAGATAACCCACCTTGCGTAGAAGTGAACAGGCAATAAGGCACATTGTTTATCGTCGTACTTTCCCCAATAACTTGTGCGGTAATGCTATCAGCCTGACGAGGCCCCGAGACCGTCACGGTGTAATCCATCTCAATCGGAGCGGTCTCGCCAATTGTGCCGCTGCCGCTTGCCGAGGTGCTGTTATCCGATGAGATAATACTGATCCCATATTCCTTTGGAACAATATTGAGCTGTAGCGAAGGAGTAAACTGGTAATACCCCGACTCTGGCGTCACGCTATTTGTAAAAGCAAATGTAAATGGTTGGCTGTTGGTGATACTGACGCCACGATCCACCATATTTTTCAGGAATGTTTTCGACAGAAAAACATAGACATACTCACCACTATTACTAAAAATATTATAATAAACCGACGTCGAGCTAAAGTTAGTCCAGGTTTGACCATCACCAGAATATTTTATTGTGGCAGCCGCAGGCGTAAAACCGAGCAAACCGCTATCCGCGTACATACGAATACGTAGTGAAGCCGTCAGATTGCTGGTTTGATTTAAATTATATGAAATCATCTTACAGATAACACCATCTTCACGACTGACCACACCCAGCTCACAATAACCACTGTCTTTAGTGATGCTCGGGGTGCCATCACTGGCAACCCATAACTCCTGAAATGCATTGGTAGAAACCAAAGATAAATGACCTATTTTATTTAATGTATAAGGTCTGATATACCAATTACCGCTGCTCTGGTCTTTACAACGTTGCCCAGCCGCATAATCATAGTCAATCGTGGTTCGACAAAAATTAAGGTTATATGTCTCTGCGCTTCCGACCGACATATTGCGAAAGTATTCATACGCCGAGTCTGTCAGCGATGCAAAACCATAATATCCACCGGCTATCCCGGATCCGGTTGCTTTGGTGTGATAAAAACCAAATTGATCGGTTAGCTCGGCAGCAATATAGCCAGATGCAGGGCAATTAGCACCAGTGGTGCAACGAATACCCCGGAATGGTTCACTGATTGGTGAATTATCAATCCACATATCTTTATAATATGAGGTATTGGCTACCCAACCAACGATACCCATATATCCCAGGCTATCCTGGTCGTTTCCATATTTTACCCAGGTGTTCGACCCACTAATGCGAGGATCGAGGGAGGACGGGGTAATAAAGTATTCGTTATCAACATTGTTTTCTATAAACAAATAATTGTTATTGACCGCCGCCTGAGTGGATGCCGAGAGCGCCCAGGCAGATGGGGATAACACGGCAAAGGCACACCCAAAAATAAGAGATAGAGATTTATTCATTATTAATACCTTATCGTTGTGCCATCGTGGTTTGCGTTGCACATTTCACATCGCCAACCCACGCCGCGCCGCGTGCTTTTTCCAGATCCAGATCGGCTTCACATACCCTGCCATTGGCAGAAATTAACGTAATAACCGGATACTTTTTATCAATATCGATAGCAAACTCACCTTTTGCATCCGTACGTGTTTTACCGATGTGGTTATGAATATCGGTATTTGCAGCCAACTGTCCATCGGGATAACGAATGCGACCGAATACGGTGACCATGCTTTTCACTTCAGGGTTGATAACGCCAACGTTGCCCGGATAAAGCGTCAGTTCCTGTTTTCGCCCTGAAACAATATCGAAGCTGTCTTCAGAATTTTTATCATTAAGGATCTCCAGCTTGTACTGAGCATAGGGCGGCAGTGCAATGAAATTTGATTTACCGCTGAGAAGATAATTGCGGTTATTAATCTTCGCAGCCAGTTTCCCTTCGCCGGTCAAATCTGTTTTTACGATAACGCCAGAACGCTGCCTCTCTTTACTCAGGCCAAAATCTTTACCTGCCCACGCCAGAGAACCCTGGGAAGAGAAGTTCATATTGGTGGAGTTGTCAGCAGAACGCGTTACCGATACGGTGCCGGCATTATATTTCGTGTCATAACTCAAATTGCCGTTTACCGAATAATTATTGTCGTAATACTGTTCGCCACTCAGACGCGTTGATGCCGATAATCCGACCGATTTAATCGGCCCTTCAGCATACTGCTTGCGCGCGCTGAGATTACCCTGAGTACTGCCATAGCGATCCCGGGAGACGCCCATGCTCAACCAGGATGCCAACGGCAACGATAAATCCAGACTGACATAACGTTCCTGCCGCCCATCGTCATTCCGGTTGTTGTAGTAATAACGCTGAATACCTGCACGCAACCCAACCGTGGCATACCTGCCTGAATAAAGGGTCGTGCTGTAGTCCAGATTACGATATTTATTTCCCGAGTAGCGATTCTCCGTCTGACTCACGGTGAGCGAGCCGCCATGAGGAATAAACTTTCCGAGGTTAAGAGTTCCGCCAATGGAATAGTTATCACGCTCCTGCATAGGCAAGCGATCGCCAATTTTACTGTCTTCACGAGATGCCCAAAGGGAACCATATCCCTCAGGGACATTGAGATTAATGTTACTGATGTTTCGCCATGATGAATCGTTCGCTACCAACATCTGATTGCCAATACTGACGTATTCATTCACATTGAGCGTGACATCCGTTTCATTAACCGCATTGTTGTCAAAACCGTAGATCGTTGATTTCAGGCCCAGCCCCGACAATATCGCCATCGTCACCGATACGGCCCCCCCGGCAATCCAGGTCTGCTCACTACCCAAATCCTGATAGTGGTTACGCTTATAGCTCACCCGATCATAATCCAGCGAACCACCAAAAAACTGCCATGAGAGCTGATGAACTCCGGCAGCTTGTTGGCGAGCAAAGATCTTATTAACCCGGCTGACACGACTATTAATTGTCCGCCCATTGACCACGATATCTACCGTGACGTCGTAAACACCATACGGAAAGCGACTGGTATCAATTTCATAGCTGCCCATATTAAAGTTCTGCACGCTGAGCAAACGTCCATCGCGGAAGACATGAACCTCACCAGCGGCTGGCAAAAATACGGTAATCGGCGTGAGTGAAAGCGCGGTATTCTCAACAACCGTACTTCCTTTGTTCCCGTAGCTCGCACCGTAAATTTTCCCACCATTCAGCGCATTCAGGCTGGCAATAGACTGGACATTCCATGTATCAAGCATCCCCAGCGCCAGTCGATACCCTTCATAATCGCGCTCATACATCGCACGATAAAGTTTACTGGTACCATTGCTGTCACCGATACCGTAAAACGAACCGTTAACATTAATGTGGTGCTCCCGCAGCGATGTTGTATTGTCCATCGTCAGATAGCTGCGGGTACTGCTGCCATTTCGGTAATCGTTATAGTAGGTACCAAAGTTGTAGTTCAGGACGTTAGACAGAGTTTCAACGCTGGAAGGTCCAAGCAAGCTACTGCGCGCGACAATCGCTTCAGTTAACGCATCTTTGCTGACAATCATCTCCAGGTGAAATGATGAGACATTAAGTTGCAGTCGAGCATCATCTGACAGTTCAATATTCGTATTATCGTGAAACTTTACATCACGGATTTTTTCCACTAACGCGCGGGTTTTCTCGGATAACACAGCATTATTGGGCAATTCAGCAAGAGTCAGTGCTTTAACTGTAATATTGCCATCAACAAGCGAAATCACCGCATCGGCAATTTTTTGCTGACTTTTCTCATCAGTCTCGTTGTAACGGATATAAACCGGCACCGTCATTCCCTGCTCCAGTGAACGGGCGAAAGCGCTGGGAATAACGTAATTACCCACTTTTACTGGGGCTGCATGTGAAGTTCCTGGTGTCAGCGCAAGAAAAAGACAAATGCTACCGCCAACAATATATGTTGTTGTCATATGCATCCTTACAATCCGGTATTTTTATTTTTCCCGTACAGATGGCTGCTATTGACCATCACTTCACTGTAATAAACTGCTTACCGTGCCAGATACCGATGCGTGAGCGGCTATTACTAATGTCGGTGAACTGCAGTTTTATTTTTGTACCTGGCATAATGTAATAACGTTCACGACAGCCCCGCCCCTGATCGCGAGCATTATCTTTGCAAGCCCCATAGGCGATTACTCGAAATGAAACATTGCCAGTATTGCTAATAACATCACCATTACGGTTATATTCAAAACGTTCTTTTCGCGGCGCAACGACCAAAATCGTGCCAATTTCTGCTGACGCTGTCGCAACAGCCAATTTATTGGCCCGGGTTTCCGCGCTCTCGGTGACCGGCTCATCTATCCATTGCAGACGATAATAACGCTCGACATCATCAACTGGCCCTTTATAAAAGAAGCGAAAAACATCCTTTGCCTGACCAGGCAGAATTAGATTGGCAGGCGTAGAGAGTAATTCCCCGGAATTAACGGGTTTTATTTCGACTCCGCCCGCTAAAGGTGATGACAGTTGTTTTACCGATACGCTGACATAACGAGCCGAATCTGTCGTATTAGTGATTTCTTTCGATAATGAACTCTCAGCAGAAGTCATTATCGACGTGATATCACCGACGTTAATTGCCCAGCTGGAAAAAGAGATTACCAACCCTACCAACATTGCTGCTGATAAATATTTATTCATGACACCATTCCTGATAAATTCGGGAGAAATTCTCCTCCCGAACTTTTATTTCTTAGGCGGACGGAGTCGTCCAGGTTGCATTGAACTGTACTTTTACATCCCCAGTCCAATAGCCGTCTGGCAGTGCAGAGTAATCCGTTACCGGCGTGCTACCATCAGAAGTCGCAGACGCAATGGTGAATTTGAAGTTGGATTGATCGCTGACGCGGTCAGCACCGTTGTAAGCGCCATCAGCCATCAGGCTTTCAAGACCAGAAGTCGAGCTGGAATTTACCAGGACTGTATCTGATGAATTAGTCAACGCGGTGCCATTCCATGCCACTCCTACGTTCAGGGTAGACGCATCACCACTGGCGTTGGTCAGAGTATTGCTAATAATCTGAGCGGTCAGTTCAAAATCAGTTGCCGTTTCCTGGCCCTGAATAGTCACATCAAACGCGCCATCCTGGGAGTTGAAGCCATTCAGACCTTCCGCATACTGGAAAGTCAAAGAGTTCAGCGGAGTGACGACCAACATGCTGGTGGTATCTTTTGTTGCCGTCGCGTCCCACGAGGCCGTTGCAGAAGCAGTGACATCTGCCATTGCATTTGCCGCAACAAATACAGACGCCAGAGAGGTCACTAATAATAATTTTTTCATTTTTATCTTCTCCTAAGAACAAACTCACCACCGAGTCTTATTATTAAGTCACTCCAGCGGTTCCATTAATTGCGAGCCAGAATTGCCGCTCCCAAAAATTATCATTTGAATTAAGTAACATCTCAACAAACCCTGAAACGCAAAAATTACAAAAAGACTAAGAATTTTCCCACTAAAACGATAATCTAAGAAGTTTCCTAAGTTTAATTTACTTAAATAACACCATGAACCAGAACTATCACCCAAATAAATAAGACAAATCAAACAATTCATCTTTTTTATGTTTTTGATAAATATCAAAAAGATCATACAAATACCACGAGAGCAAAACCCTTACAAAACATAAAGATAATTAACACCTCCATAGTTTCTCTATAATGCTTATTATTTGTTGCAATTATGCTAAATTTTTAACGCCGCAAGAAAATTCTCATGATATATCCATTTGCGAGGGAATATTCTTATAAAAAAATCATTCACCTACAGAAACTACATTCTAATTGATAATTATTTGACAAAATTAAAACCAGGAATTTTCCATATAAAATGAATATTCCTGGCTTATCAGGAGAGATAATGATTATCGTTAAATAGAAAATTAGATAAAACGTTTTAAACCAAGATAACTATTAATAGTTACGGTACGTACCCTATGTAAGGTAATCAAATTCTGCTGTTCAAGTGATTTTAATGAGCGGCTAACGGTTTCAATTTTAAGATCGAGATAACTGGCAATTTCCTCCCGAGAAAATGGCAAGCGAAGCGTCGTTTCTGGCCTGCCGATGCGCAAATGCATCTCGTAAAATTCCACCAGGAAAGCCGCGATCCTGGCCTCAGCATGTTTATTCGCATAGCGCCGCAGTTTTTCAACAATGAATCCATTGTCCCTGCAGAGAAACTTTATGACTGCAGCAGCAACCGAAGGCTCCTTATCTGCTACCTTGAACAACCGCGCAATATCAATGTGGCAAACCTCTGCAGCCGTTGCCGCCTTAATCGTTGTCAGGTACTTCCCTCCTTCGACAGCATCCAGCGCCATGATATCTCCCGGAACATAAAAGCGGCTGATAAAAACGTTATCGCCACATTCCACGCTGGACTTGCAGTACCCCTCATGGATAACAAAAAGCATCTCCGCGGTTTCATCCTGCCGAGCGAGTATCTCCCCAGCTTTAAACCGCCTTCTTTTGTCTATTAATTTGTATTGATTATCACGATCAATCGCCGCTCCCTTTGGGCACAGCGAACAATGACGGGGAGGAAACGGGTTGCCAAGCGGCACAACAGGAATGCTAAGTTTGTGAATATCCGATTTCACGCAACAACTCCTCATAAAAATGAGATTGATTCTAATAGATCGGGCCATGGGAACAATACGTGAAACGAAGACCAGGAAAATTCATGCAGGCAGGGAAAATTCTGTGATCCGCAGCCTTCCAGGCGCCAGAGAATGCATAGGTCAGAACCAGACGGGTGCGGATGATGTTAAAAACGCAGGATAAAAAATGCGGCAGCGGGGTGAAGATTAGAATTAACTGGGTGATGCCTTAATAGCTTTAAAATTAAGAGCGCTATTATGGCATCGCCCGTTTTCAATTACGCCCGGACCGTGTCGTCACCGAAGCCAATCCACTTATATGTGGTCAGTGCTTCCAGTCCCATTGGGCCACGAGCGTGCAGTTTTTGCGTGCTCACCGCCACTTCCGCACCCAGTCCGAACTGGCCGCCATCGGTAAAACGAGTAGAAGCGTTTACATACACGGCAGAAGAGTCCACTTCATTCACGAAACGGTTGGCGTTGCTGAGCGTGCGCGTCAGTATGGCGTCCGAGTGCTGGGTACCGTGTTCGCGAATATGGGCGATAGCACCATCCATATTTTCGACCACCACAACGTTCAGATCCAGAGACAGAAACTCGTTATCCAGCTCCTCCGGTTTTAGCGACACCAGTTTGGCAGGGCCATGCAGAACCTGCATCACAATTTCATCACCGTGCAACGTAACACCGCTATCCGCCATCTTTTGGCTTAACGCAGGCAGGAAACGCTCAGCAATATCCTGATGCACCAGCAGAGTTTCTACAGTGTTACAGGTGCTTGGACGCTGGGTTTTGGCGTTAACGATAATCTTCAGGGCCGGGGCGATCTCCGCGGTATCATCAACATAAATATGGCATACGCCAATACCGCCGGTGATGACCGGGATGGTCGACTGCTCACGGCACAGCTTATGCAGACCCGCGCCACCGCGAGGGATCAGCATATCGATGTACTTTTCCATTCGCAGCATTTCGGCGACCAGCGCGCGGTCCGGGTTATCAATTGACTGTACGGCAGCCGCGGG
>NZ_SZWU01000011.1:11496-47281 GCF_005280935.1 Citrobacter sp. wls757
GGATAACCGCCACGGTGGCGGCGTTGGTCCGGTAGGTCTCTTTCCCACCGCGCAGAATCACCGCATTGCCGGTTTTCAGGCACAGTGAGGCAACATCAACGGTGACGTTTGGACGCGCTTCATAAATCACGCCAATCACGCCCAGCGGGACGCGACGACGCTCCAGACGCAGACCGCTATCCAGCAGGCCGCCGTCAATCACCTGCCCTACCGGGTCGGCAAGATTACAGACCTGGCGCACATCGTCAGCAATCGCTTTCAGACGCGCCGGCGTCAGCGCCAGGCGGTCGAGCATCGCTTCGCTCAGGCCGTTGGCTCGCGCCTGCTCAACATCTTGTACGTTCGCGCTGAGGATGCTTTCCGTTTGCGCTTCCAGCTCATCAGCAATGGTTTCCAGTACGCGATTTTTTTCGCGACTGGAGAGCAGCGCCAGCTTGTATGACGCGGCTTTGGCAGCAATGCCCATTTGTTCCAGCATATGCCTGTTCCTTAACGGGTGATCATGTCGTCGCGATGGACAGCAACCGGACCGTATTCATAGCCCAGGATGGTGTCGATCTGTTGTGAGTGGTGTCCGGCAATACGGCGCAGCGCGTCACTGTTATAGCGGGTGACGCCGTGGGCAATATCGCGCCCTTCGAGATTGCAGATGCGGATCACTTCACCACGAGAAAAGTTACCTGTCACGCTTTTAATGCCTTTTGGCAGTAATGAGCTGCCGCGTTCCAGAATTGCTGCGGTCGCGCCCTCATCGACGGTAATCTCTCCGGCAGGCGGAGCGCCGAAGATCCAGCGTTTACGGTTCTCCAGCGGAGAGGCTTGAGCATGAAAACGCGTCCCAACGGAAACGCCTTCCATCACGTCGCCAATCACGCCCGGCTTGCTGCCTGCGGCAATAATGGTGTCGATCCCGGCGCGGCACGCGACATCGGCTGCCTGCAGTTTTGTTCCCATGCCGCCGGTTCCCAGACCCGAGACGCTATCCCCGGCAATGGCGCGCAACGCATCATCAATGCCGTGCACGTCTTTAATCAGCTCAGCCTGCGGGTTAGTGCGTGGATCGGCGGTGAACAGCCCCTGCTGATCGGTCAACAGCAGCAGCTTATCGGCTCCAGCCAGAATTGCCGCCAGCGCGGAGAGGTTGTCGTTATCGCCGACTTTAATCTCGGCGGTCGCTACGGCGTCATTCTCATTAATGACAGGAACAATGTTGTTATCCAGCAGCGCGCGGAGCGTATCGCGGGCGTTGAGGAAGCGCTCTCTGTCTTCCATATCTGCACGCGTCAGCAGCATCTGCCCGATATGAATACCGTAAATCGAGAACAGCTGTTCCCACAGTTGAATCAGTCGGCTCTGCCCGACCGCCGCCAACAGCTGTTTCGAAGCTATCGTTGCCGGGAGCTCCGGGTAACCAAGATGCTCACGTCCGGCGGCAATCGCACCAGAGGTAACGATAACAATACGATGCCCTGCGGCATGGAGCTGCGCGCACTGGCGAACCAGTTCTACGATGTGGGCGCGGTTCAGGCGGCGGGATCCGCCCGTTAACACACTGGTGCCAAGTTTTACCACCAGCGTCTGGCTGTCACTCATGATTCTCTGCCATTCAAAATTGGGGAAAATGATATCAAACGAACGTTTTAGCAGGACTGGCCCCGGTTGCCAACAACCAGCGCACAAAGCATGAAATTTTATTGCGCAGGATCAGCAAGCGTAGCGGCAGATTTTGACGCATTTATTACAGAAACAAAAAAACATCCTTTTTTAAAAATATTCTTACTTTGTCATAAAACGTTCATTGCCAGACGTTAAAAACCCTCCTGTCTTTTAACGGGGATCACACCCAGTGAATATTAGCGCGTACTTTTAATCAGGAATGAAAATGAAAAAGAGCACTCTGGCATTAGTGGTGATGGGAATTGTTGCGTCGGCATCCGTACAGGCAGCGGAAGTGTATAACAAGAACGGCAATAAGCTGGATTTGTACGGCAAAGTAAAAGCCATGCATTACATGACGGATTATGACAGCAAAGATGGTGACCAAAGCTATATCCGTTTAGGTTTTAAAGGTGAAACGCAAATTAACGATCAACTAACCGGTTATGGTCGTTGGGAAGCAGAGTTTGCCGGCAATAAAGCTGAAAGCGACTCTAACCAACAAAAAACACGTCTGGCCTTCGCCGGTGTGAAATTAAAAGATTTTGGCTCGTTTGATTATGGTCGTAACCTGGGTGCGCTGTATGACGTGGAAGCCTGGACCGATATGTTCCCGGAATTTGGTGGCGACTCCTCCGCACAGACCGATAACTTTATGACCAAACGCGCCAGCGGTCTGGCAACTTACCGTAACACCGACTTCTTCGGCGTCGTGGATGGCCTGGATCTGACCCTGCAATACCAGGGTAAAAACCAGGATCGCGATGTGAAAAAACAGAACGGCGACGGTTTTGGTACTTCTGTTACCTATGACTTTGGCGGCAGCGATTTCGCGGTGAGCGGCGCTTATACCAACTCCGATCGTACCAACCAGCAGAATCTGCAAACTCGCGGTACGGGTGATAAAGCTGAAGCCTGGGCAACCGGCTTAAAATATGATGCTAACGATATTTATATTGCGACGTTCTATTCTGAAACACGCAATATGACGCCAATTTCCGGCGGTTTCGCCAATAAAACACAGAACTTCGAAGCGGTTGTTCAGTACCAGTTTGACTTTGGTCTGCGTCCGTCACTGGGTTATGTGCTTTCTAAAGGGAAAGATATTGAAGGCGTCGGCAATGAAGACCTGGTGAATTATATCGACGTGGGCGCAACGTATTATTTCAACAAAAATATGTCCGCGTTTGTTGATTATAAAATCAACCAGCTGGATAGCGATAATAAACTGGGCATCAACGATGATGATATCGTTGCTGTCGGTATGGTCTACCAGTTCTGATATAGCATAAAAAAAATGCCGGATGGGGTTGCGCCGCCATCCGGCATTTTACTGTTCATTATGCCGTTAACTTAACCGGTTCATCCTTAAAGTCGTCAGCAGGTTCCAGCGCCAGATTCAGCGTCGTCAACAAGCCACGTAATTTTTCATGGAATTCACGTAAGGTGTATTCCAGTCGCTCTACCACTTCAGTCTCTTTCACCGGCACCGCCGTCCAGTTACCGTCTTTATCAAACAAACCAAACTGATAGCTGTAAGTGAAGCGTTTTTCCTGCGCCTCCAGTTCCATCCACCAGCCCCAGAACTCGCGTTTCTCAGGGGCGGGTTTCACGTTGACGCAAACAGCCAGACAATCGAAAAAAAATCGATTATCTTCGCACTGCCCTTCCCGGATGTACGGGCCAAGCGCGGTGAATTTCTTGATCAATCTACTTTTCGGATGCCCACTCGGTAACGTCATTACGATCTCCTTAGGTGAAGCACCTGTTTTACCAAATCGCTAAAATTTAGCAAACTTTTAACACAATCTCTGATTGATCCAACCGGTTATTTCCTGCAGCCCTTTGTCAAAATTGCGATACACCGGGTTGAAGGGGATCTCCAGTAGCTTACCGTCTGAAGATGAAGATGTGATTAAACGTGACTCTTCTTCCGGGCTAAACGGATCGTTCTTCCAGAATCCCGAGAGCATTGGCGTCGGGCAGCGTCGCCCCAGCAGGCCCTGCACTTTTAATGAATAGCGATTAAGTTCAACGCGCAGCGCTTCATCGGAGGCGTCGTGCATCCCCAGGCGGCTAGCCAGTACATCAAGGTACATTTCCGGGACGCTCGCCTGACGCTGCGGGTCGCTAAGCAGCGCATGAACCACTGGCCCCAGACAGGCCACCGCCTTCAGACGCGATGATTCCAGATACGCCAGACGTACCGCTACGTTAGCGCCAAAGCGGAAACCGAAGGCCGCCACGCGGGTGTGATCCACCCAGGGAACATTAGGCAGCGCTTTTAATACATGCTGATGCAGCAGGCTGGAATCCTGAGTCAGTTTCCATTTTGACGAGAACCCAACCGACGGCATATCCAGCGTCAGCATGGCTATACCCCGTGGGGCAAAATAGCGCTCATACAGGGTGTAGTAATCCGTTTGCATGGAATCGAGACCACCACACATCAGCACCGTCGGGAACGGACCGTCACCTTTTGGCATATGCAGGAATCCAGTGATTGGCGCGCCGCCGGTAACGGCAAATTCCATCTCGCGCAACGTGCCCGGCAGTCGCTGCGCGGCCTCTTCATAGGCGCGATTGGCCAAAGCCTGTGCTTGCTCTGCCAGCTCATCGCCTTTCAGGTGTGGGTAAGCGGCAATGTTGTACAACGTAGACGCATGCAGCCAGTGGCGTCCGCTCACCTGCGGATCCTCTTCCATAGACGCTTTCTGTTGCCAGTCCATCGCCTGCTTCGCCCACTCATAAATCCAGTTCCCACCGCGATAGCCGATAACCGTATCGTAGAGTTCTTTATCTGTACGCTCGGCTTCGCTCATCACGATACGTGCCTGCACCTCAAGGATTTCGCGCGGGTCGACGCCGCGCCAGATCCACATCAGGCGATTCACCATGCGATACCAGTGCGGAATGGTTTTGCCATCCAGGGCAGATTGTACGGACGGCTGCGCGCCGTGATTAAAACGACGAACCAGTGTTGACGTTTCAGGGTGTTTGAAGCGGGGTTTAAACAGGACTTCGCTGAGGTTAGCCTGTGACATGATTGCAGCCTCCATGAGTACTCACTAAGGCATAGTGTAACCTGACACAGCACAAAAAGAACAACGCCCGGCAGTTGCCAGGCGTTGAAAACTTTTTAGATTAGCGACCAGAGATCGGCGGGACGAACACTACGCCCATATCCCACGGCTGCTCAATCCAGGTATCCTGAGGGATATCAACAACATAATCATTCACCAGCGGGCGACCAGCCGGCTTAGCGAAGATAGTGACGAAATGCGCTTTAGGATACATTTCGCGGATCGCAACGGCGGTACCACCGGTGTCAACCAGGTCATCGATTACGATGAAACCTTCACCGTCGCCTTCGGCACGCTTCAGCACTTTCAGTTCGCGCTGGTTGTCGTGATCGTAGCTGGAGATGCATACGGTATCGACATGACGAATACCCAATTCACGCGCCAGCAATGCGCCCGGCACCAGACCACCACGGCTAACGGCAATAATGCCTTTCCATTGTTCAGAAGGCATCAGGCGGCTTGCCAGTTTACGTGCATGGATCTGCAACATGTCCCAGGTGACGACGTATTTTTCGCTCATGTGAAGTGTCCCAGCCTGTTTATCTACGGCTTAAAAAGTGTTCGAGGGGGAAATAGGTTGCGCGAGATTATAGAGATCTGACGCACTAAAAACCAGTGTTTCGCGGAATCCGCGCCTCTTTTTGCATGCTTTATGCTAGCCGTCAGCGGAGAAAGTGGTATTCTCAATCGCATCGCGCAAGCCTGACTTGTGGTGTTTTTAATTCTGCTAACCCCGTGGCCTGCAAGCAAGTTTTGTAGGACATCGCCAAGGAGACTCAACGTGTCTGAACTGTCTCAATTATCCCCGCAACCGCTATGGGATATTTTTGCCAAAATCTGTTCTATTCCTCATCCGTCCTATCATGAAGAGCAGCTCGCTGAACACATTCTGAGCTGGGCCCAAGAGAAAGGTTTCCACGTCGAGCGCGATCAAGTCGGTAATATCCTGATTCGCAAACCCGCTACCGCAGGCATGGAAAACCGCAAGCCGGTCGTTCTGCAGGCGCACCTGGATATGGTCCCGCAGAAAAACAACGACACCGTGCATGACTTCACTAAAGATCCTATCCAGCCTTATATTGACGGCGAATGGGTGAAAGCCCGTGGCACCACGCTGGGTGCGGATAACGGCATCGGTATGGCGTCTGCGCTGGCCGTTCTGGCTGATGACAGCGTAGTACACGGTCCGCTGGAAGTGCTGCTGACCATGACCGAAGAAGCGGGTATGGATGGCGCGTTTGGTCTGCAGGCTAACTGGCTGCAGGCAGATATCCTGATCAACACCGACTCAGAAGAAGAAGGTGAGATCTACATGGGTTGCGCAGGCGGTATCGACTTTACCTCTAACCTGCCGCTGTCCCGTGAAGCAATCCCGGCTGGATTCCAGAGCTTTAAGCTGACGTTAAAAGGCCTGAAAGGCGGTCACTCCGGCGGCGAAATCCACGTGGGTCTCGGTAACGCGAACAAACTGCTGGTACGCTTCCTGGCGGGCCACGCTGAAGAGCTGGATCTGCGTCTGGTTGATTTCAACGGCGGTACGCTGCGTAACGCGATTCCGCGTGAAGCCTTTGCCACCCTCGCCGTGGCTGCAGATAAAGTTGATGCGTTAAAAGCGCTGGTCAACACCTATCAGGAAATCCTGAAAAACGAACTGGAAGCCAAAGAGAAGAACCTGGCTCTGCTGCTGGATGCCGTAACTCAAGACAAAGCCGCGCTGACCGCTCAGTCTCGCGACAGCTTTGTGCGTCTGCTGAACGCCACCCCGAACGGTGTAATCCGCAACTCTGACGTCGCCAAAGGCGTGGTTGAGACCTCTCTGAACGTCGGCGTTGTCACCATGACTGACGACAATGTTGAAATTCACTGCCTGATCCGTTCCCTGATCGACAGCGGTAAAGACTACGTGGTGAGCATGCTGGATTCACTGGGTAAACTGGCTGGCGCGAAAACCCAGGCAAAAGGCGGATACCCAGGCTGGCAGCCGGATGCTAACTCTCCGGTTATGCACCTGGTTCGTGAAACCTATCAGCGTCTGTTCAACAAAACGCCGAATATCCAGATCATCCACGCTGGTCTGGAATGTGGTCTGTTCAAGAAACCGTATCCAGATATGGACATGGTTTCCATCGGGCCAACTATCACCGGTCCGCACTCCCCGGATGAGCAGGTTCATATCGAAAGCGTCGGCCATTACTGGACGCTGCTGACTGAACTGCTGAAGTCTATTCCGGCGAAGTAAGATTCTGCGCTAAATGCCGGATGACGCTACGTTTATCTGGCCTACATGCTGATTTGTAGGCCGGATAAAGTTGTTACGTAGCCATCTGGCCTGCACGCTGGTTTGTAGGCCGGATAAGGCGTTTACGCCGACATCCGGCAATTGTTCTGAGTCACAGCCCCAACAGTAGCTGTCTTTCCATTTGTGGATCCAGCAGCGTGACGTGTAATCCCACCAGCCTGACGCCTCGCCCTCCCCTACGCTCGTCCCAGGTCTTGCGCGCTGTCGTAATTAAGTCATCTTTATTTAAGCGCGGCCAGACGTGCTCCTGCGTAGTCTGCTGAAAATCATTAAACTTGAGTTTTATCCCCTGGCGAGCGATCAGCAGATCCGGCTTTACCTTTGCCAGACGCCGTTCCAGTTCGGGATAGAGCCGTTCAATTATCGCCTCACACTCCGACCACTCGTGAATATCTTCCGCCAGCGTACGCTCCACGCCGACGGATTTACGCAGCCTGTCGTTGTTGACGTCCCGTTCGTCAATCCCTTGACTGCGCTCCCACAGCACGCGACCAAACTTGCCGAAGCGTTTGAGCAGCATTGCCAGGTCGTATTTTTGAACATCTTCGCAGGTACGTAATCCCATTGATTCCAGCTTAGCGGCGGAGACTTTGCCAACGCCGGGAATTTTGCCTAACGGCAATGTTCTGAGAAATTCAGGAACATCGGCAGGGGTAATCACATATTGCCCATTGGGTTTGTTGAGATCGGAAGCTATTTTTGCCAGAAATTTTACCGGCGCAATTCCGGCAGAGGCGGTTAACTGTAACTCGTTAAAAATTGTCTGGCGGATTTCCTGAGCGATCAGCGTAGCTGAGCCGTGGCAGTGGGTGCTGTCGGTCACATCCAGATAGGCTTCATCCAGCGAAAGTGGTTCTATCAGTGAGGTATAGCGGGAGAAAATAGCCTGAATCTGGCGGGAGGCTTCTTTATAGGCCTCGTAACGACCAGGTAATAAAGTGAGATGCGGACACAGCTTTAATGCCATCCCAGTTGGCATTGCGCTACGCACGCCAAATTTGCGCGCCGGGTAATTGGCCGTGCTGATGACCCCCCGACGTTCTCGACTGCCGCCAATAGCAATGGGAATATCACGCAGGGCGGGGTTGTCGCGCATTTCCACCGCCGCGAAAAAGCAGTCCATATCGACATGTATGATTTTACGCATCGTTTGCCTCCCACACCACTGTTTAAGTATACAGTATTTTTATGTTGTGAGAAGTCTGGTTGTACCTAATGCAAGGCCGTTCCTGACCCATTATCCATCCAGCACGATTAAGACCCAATGAAGCGCAGTAACCAGCAAAATACGCCAGTGTCTGACTGCCTTTAAGCGCAATTTTCCGTATAAAGAAAAACTAAAGTGTAAACGCCGCACGAGAGACTTGCGAAAAACTCTCTTGGTGCTAATGTGAGCGCTCCAGATCCAGATTTATCCGATTTGGGGATTCTTTTTGCCGTCCTGGCGTGTGTGATCGTTTTATCAAGGAATAAGCAGTATGCGTAAAATCGCATTTTTTCTTGCGATGCTTTTATTGCCGTGCGTTTCATTTGCCGGCTTGCTGAGCAGCAGCAGCCCGACTACGCCTGTCAGCAAAGAATATAAGCAGCAATTAATGGGCTCCCCCGTTTATATCCAGATCTTCAAAGAAGAGCGAACCTTGGATCTGTACGTCAAGATGGGCGAACAGTATCAGTTGCTCGACAGTTATAAGATCTGCAATTATTCCGGCGGCTTAGGGCCGAAACAGCGTCAGGGTGATTTCAAAAGTCCGGAAGGATTTTACAGCGTACAGCGTGGACAGCTGAAACCGGATAGCCGCTTCTATAAAGCGATTAACATTGGTTTCCCTAACGCCTACGACCGCGCACACGGTTATGAAGGTAAGTACCTGATGATCCACGGTGCCTGTGTTTCCGTCGGCTGCTACGCAATGACCGACAACGGCATTGATGAGATTTTCCAGTTTGTGACAGGTGCTCTGGTGTTCGGGCAGTCCAGCGTACAGGTTAGCATTTACCCGTTCCGCATGACCGATGCCAACATGCAGCGCCATAAGTTCTCGTATTACAAAGATTTCTGGGCCCAGTTAAAGCCGGGATACGATTACTTTGAACAAACACGTAAACCACCGACCGTTTCCGTCGTCGATGGTCGTTACGTCGTCAGCAAGCCGTTGAGTCACGAAGTGGTTCAGCCGCAACTGGCATCAAACTACACGCTCCCCGAGACAAAATAATGCCCACTCGCCTGGCATAATCTTTTGCCAGGTTTCATTGCCGGTTAACGGTTGAGTGGCAATCACGGTGACCACATCATTGGGTGTGGTCTCTGAGCTAAAATCGATTTCCACGTCCTGATCCAGCAATGTCGCCACGCCAAACGGCGCACGACGCGTGATCCAAAACAGGTTGGTCGAACAGAAGGCCATCACATAGCGTCCGTCAGACAACAGCATGTTGAAGACGCCCTTCTCCCGCAGCTCTCCTGCCAGCATTGCGATATATTTAAACACTGCCGTCATATTGCCAGGCGTGCGCGGATAACGCTCCGTCAGCTTGTGGAGCAGCCAGCAGAAAGCTTTTTCGCTGTCGGTTTCCCCGACCGGGCGGAAATTTCCGGTTTCCAGCGATTTATAGCCACTGAGCTGTCCATTATGAGCATAGGTCCAGTTGCGTCCCCACAATTCGCGGGTAAAGGGATGGGTATTTTCCAACGCCACTTCGCCACGGTTCGCCTGACGAATATGGGCAATCACGGAACAGGATTTGATGGGGTAGTCTTGTACCAGTTTGGCGATAGGCGAATTAAAGCTGGGTTGCGGATCTTTAAACGTACGGCAGCCCTTACCTTCATAAAACGTAATACCCCAGCCGTCTTTGTGCGGCCCGGTCCCTCCGCCGCGCTGAACCAGCCCGGTGAAGCTAAAGCAGATATCGGTTGGCACATTGGCGCTCATCCCGAGCAGTTCGCACATACATCACCTACCTTAAAACCGTGAACTGCCTGATGGCGCTGCGCTTATCAGGCCTACGTGGCGCTCATGTAGGCCGGATAAGGCTTCAGCCACCATCCGGCAATCGTCTTCTTATGGTTTAACCATCTCTTTTTCGATCAGTTGGATCAGGATATGGATCACTTTGATATGAATTTCCTGAATACGGTCAGCGTAGCCAAAGTGCGGCACGCGAATTTCGATATCCGCGCTACCCGCCATTTTTCCGCCATCTTTACCGGTCAGGGTGATCACTTTCATCCCTTTCTCACGCGCTGCGGCAATCGCTTTAATTACGTTACCGGAATTACCCGAAGTCGAGATGCCTAGCAGGACATCACCTTCACGACCCACGGCTTCTACGTAGCGAGAGAACACATAATCGTAACCAAAATCGTTGCTGACGCAGGAGATATGGCTGACGTCAGAGATAGCGATAGCAGGGTAACCAGGACGGTTTTCACGATAGCGTCCGGTCAGCTCTTCGGCAAAGTGCATCGCGTCGCAATGGGAACCGCCGTTACCGCAAGAAAGCACCTTACCGCCCGCTTTAAAGCTGTCTGCCAACAGGACCGCCGCGCGCTGAATGGCGTGAATATTGGCGTCATCTTTAAGAAAATTAGCCAGCGTTTCCGCCGCTTCGCTCAGTTCGTTACGAATAAGATCCTGGTACATGAGGATATCCTTCAGCATGAATGTAAATGACAAGACGCAGTGTACCGGATAGCGCTACCAGCGAGAAGTACAAGCCACAGGAATGGCTGTCGCTTTTGATTTTTTGTGCCGGTTAAAACAGCAACAATGTGAGCTTTGTTGTAATTATTTTGTAAACACATTGCTAAAAGAATTTACATCCACTACAAACATATCATCACAAGTGGTCAGACCTCCTACAAGCAAGGGAGCTTTTCGTTATGATGATTTTGAGTATTATCGCTACGGTTGTTCTGCTCAGCGTTCTGTTTTATCACCGCGTGAGCTTATTCCTCAGCAGCTTAATTTTGCTCGCCTGGACGGCTGCGCTTGGCGTGGCTGGCCTGTGGTCAGTCTGGCTGCTGGTTCCTCTGGCCATTATCCTCGTGCCGTTTAACTTTACGCCGATGCGCAAATCCATGATCTCTGCGCCGGTGTTCCGCGGCTTCCGTAAAGTCATGCCACCGATGTCGCGTACTGAGAAAGAAGCGATTGATGCGGGTACAACCTGGTGGGAAGGTGATCTGTTCCAGGGCAAGCCTGACTGGAAAAAACTGCATAACTATCCTCAACCGCATCTGACCGCTGAAGAACAGGCGTTTATTGATGGTCCAGTGGAAGAAGCGTGCCGCATGGCGAACGACTTCCAGATCACTCACGAACTCGCGGATCTGCCGCCGGAACTGTGGGCATATCTGAAAGAACACCGCTTCTTCGCGATGATCATTAAGAAAGAGTACGGCGGGCTGGAATTCTCAGCATATGCTCAGGCTCGCGTTCTGCAGAAACTCTCCGGCGTTTCCGGGATCCTGGCGATCACCGTTGGCGTACCTAACTCATTAGGCCCAGGCGAACTGCTGCAACATTACGGCACCGAAGAGCAGAAAAATCATTACCTGCCGCGTCTGGCTCGCGGTCAGGAGATCCCATGCTTTGCTCTGACCAGCCCGGAAGCAGGCTCCGACGCAGGGGCGATCCCTGATACCGGCGTGGTTTGTATGGGCGACTGGCAGGGCCAACAGGTGCTGGGTATGCGCCTGACCTGGAACAAACGTTATATTACGCTGGCCCCTATCGCCACGGTACTGGGTCTGGCATTTAAACTCTCTGATCCGGAAAAACTGCTGGGTGGTGAAGAAGATCTCGGTATTACCTGTGCGCTGATCCCAACCTCAACGCCGGGTGTACAAATTGGGCGTCGTCACTTCCCGCTGAACGTGCCGTTCCAGAACGGTCCGACCCTCGGTAAAGATGTGTTTGTACCGATTGATTACATCATCGGTGGTCCGAAAATGGCCGGTCAGGGCTGGCGCATGCTGGTGGAATGTCTGTCTGTGGGACGTGGCATTACCCTGCCGTCTAACTCGACGGGCGGCGTGAAATCGGTCGCAATGGCCACCGGCGCTTATGCGCACATTCGTCGCCAGTTCAAAATCTCCATCGGCAAGATGGAAGGTATTGAAGAGCCGTTGGCACGTATTGCCGGTAACGCCTACGTGATGGACGCTGCGGCATCACTGATTACCTACGGCATTATGCTGGGTGAAAAACCGGCGGTGCTGTCGGCTATCGTGAAATATCACTGTACCCACCGCGGGCAGCAGTCAATCATCGATGCGATGGATATCACTGGCGGTAAAGGCATTATGCTTGGCGAAAGCAACTTCCTCGCCCGCGCTTATCAAGGTGCGCCAATCGCCATTACCGTTGAAGGTGCCAACATTCTGACCCGTAGCATGATGATCTTCGGTCAGGGTGCGATTCGCTGCCATCCGTATGTTCTGGAAGAGATGGCTGCGGCGCAGAGTAACGATGTGAATGCGTTCGACAAGCTGCTGTTCAAACACATCGGTCACGTTGGCAGTAACAAAGTGCGCAGCTTCTGGCTTGGCCTGACACGTGGCTTAACCAGCAGCACGCCAACCGGTGATGCGACCAAACGTTACTATCAGCACCTGAACCGCTTGAGCGCCAACCTGGCCCTGCTTTCAGATGTGTCCATGGCCGTACTGGGCGGTAGCCTGAAGCGCCGCGAACGTATCTCCGCGCGTCTGGGCGATGTGTTAAGTCAGCTGTATCTGGCCTCTGCGGTACTGAAACGTTATGACGATGAAGGCCGTAATGAAGCGGACCTGCCGTTGGTTCACTGGGGCGTTCAGGATGCGTTGTACAAAGCGGAACAGGCGATGGACGATCTGCTGAAAAACTTCCCGAACCGTCTGGTCGCGGGCTTGCTGAACGTGGTTATCTTCCCGACCGGTCGCCACTACGACGCACCATCTGACAAGCTGGACCATAAAGTCGCGAAGATTTTGCAGGTTCCGAGTGCTACTCGTTCTCGTATTGGTCGCGGTCAATATCTGACGCCAAGCGAGCATAACCCGGTTGGTTTGCTGGAAGAGGCGCTGCTGGATGTCATTGCAGCCGACCCTATCCACCAGCGGATCTGTAAAGAGTTGGGTAAAAACCTGCCATTTACCCGTCTCGACGAACTGGCGCACAATGCGCTGGCGAAAGGGCTGATTGATAAAGATGAAGCCGCGATTCTGGTGAAAGCCGAAGCGAGCCGCCTGCGCAGTATCAACGTGGATGACTTTGAACCCGAGGAGCTGGCGACTCAGCCGGTAAAGCTGCCAGAGAAAGTGCGTAAAGTCGAAGCCGCATAACGATATACGCACAACGTTTAGCCCCGCTTAATGCGGGGCTTTTTATTGCCACATTTTCATTAATGCTCATGCTACAGTGTCAAAATGTTGTTCAACGAGGAGCCTCGATCGTGCCTGGTTTGAAAATTACTCTGCTGCAACAACCCTTGATCTGGATGGATGGCCCGGCCAACCTGCGCCATTTTGACCGACAACTGGAAACCGTCGCCGGACGTGATGTCATCGTGTTGCCCGAGATGTTTACCAGCGGATTTGCCATGGAAGCGGCAAATAAATCGTTGCCGCAAGAAGAAGTCGTAAGCTGGATGCGCGCCAAGGCGCAACAGACCAACGCCCTGATCGCGGGCAGCGCTGCTATCCAGTCTGAACGCGGCCCGGTAAACCGCTTTTTTCTGGTTGAGCCCGAAGGTAATGTGCATTTCTACGACAAGCGCCATCTGTTCCGCATGGCGGACGAGCATCAGCATTACCATGCAGGTGACGCGCGCGTTATTGTTGAATGGCGCGGCTGGCGCATTCTGCCGTTGGTCTGTTATGACCTGCGTTTTCCGGTCTGGTCGCGTAATCGCAACGATTACGACCTGGCGTTGTATGTTGCCAATTGGCCTGCGCCGCGTTCGCTGCACTGGCAGCTTCTGCTTGCCGCACGGGCGATTGAGAACCAAGCTTATGTAGCAGGATGTAACCGCGTGGGCACAGACGGTAACGGCCACCATTATCGCGGTGACAGCCGGGTGATTAATCCGCAGGGTGAGATTATTGCCACCGCCGAGCCGCATCAGGCCACACGCATTGACGCCGAACTGTCACTCTCAGCGCTGCGCGAGTATCGCGAGAAGTTTCCCGCCTGGCAGGACGCCGACCCGTTCACGCTATAACTATCGCCTTCACTCCCGCTGCACTACGTTTCTTGTGGCGGGATTGTTTCACTCCGTAACCAACCGCAAAACAAATTCGCGTGGCGACATGCGGTGAGCATCGTATTCTGCAAAGGATAATCACTCGTAACCAGCGAGTGGCAGACAATGTCGATAATTTCCTTATCAGGATTTCAATAATGAAGAACTTCTTACGCATGACTTTGCTGGCGGCTACCTTAGCGGGCGCTTCTTTTAGTACGCTTGCAGCAAACGTATCCAATGTTCCTGCTCCAGCTCAGGACCCGGTCGTTCAGCATCTTAAGCTGACCAACGACCAGGTGGCGCAGATTAAAAAACTGCACCAGCAGCTTGAAACCAACGTAAGCCAGATTTCGGTGAAAGATGTTAAAGACGGCGCGTTGATTGACGTCATCAAGTCCGGGAAATGGGATGAAGCTGCCGTTCAGAAACAGCTTTCTGCGTTCAGCAACATCGAACAGCAGGCGCGTTATTATCGCGTAAAATACTATTTTGACCTGAACAAAGTGCTGACCCCAGAACAGCGCCAGCAGGTGCAAAAAGATATCGCACAGACGCTGAGCGAGTAATTGTCAGAGCCTGAGTCAGCAATGATTCAGGCTTTTCGGTAAAATTTCCTGCTCAAACAGAAAGCCCTGTACAGCATCTGCGCCGCTCATACGGCAAATGGCATAATCCTGTGGCGTTTCTACTCCCTCAATGACAACCCGCTCACCCAGCCCACGAAATTGATTGACCAGAACCCTCAACTGCCACTCCGATGTTCTGAACTGATGAAACATTCCACTTTCAATTTTGATGGCATCGAAACGGATGCCCGACAGCCGCCAGACAAAAAATAGCTCAGGCGAAACATCATCCAGCCACACGCGAAACCCGTGACGCACCAGCGTTTTTACGGCAATGCATACGGCCTGCTGCTCTGCCTTATCCAGGCGCATCATGGAGCCCGGATCCTGAATTTCAATAACAATCCTCCCCTGATGCACCTGCTTTGTGAGACGTGTGATCCATGACAGACTGGTCAGCATCCTGACGGATAAATTCAGCGAATAGCTTCCAGAGAGGGCCAGCACCCGCTGCATTTGCCATAGAAAAAGCTGCTGTTTTGCCGCAATGGAAAGGTGCTTGAAAAACAAATCCAGTGGGAGCGGTGTGCGTACCTGGCTTAACACCTCACAGACATCCAGCGATGCGTCATCAAAAAAATGAATGCGCTGCAAACGGATCCCGGTGATCCGCAGCAGTTCGGCGTTGCGGGGAAGTTCTGGCACATAACGGGCCTGTTCACTGAATCTGTTCATATCATTCCATTATTTTATTAAAAGGACGTCGTGCATCCTGCAGCCACGGGATACGGCGATCGTTCGGGTATATCAGGCAAAAGCGCGTCGCCAGACGATGCGCCTCGACCAGGTCGCGCTGTTGCAACGCCAGTAAGATTTGCGTGAAGGAGACATTAGGGTCTGGGTGAACGCGCACATAATCAGGTGCCCAGCGGCGAACCGCTTCCAGCCAACGTGCGTCCCGGGTACGCTGATACCGTTGTAGATATCCCATCTGGACATCAAACCGATAGCGACTTGTAAGAAGCCAGCCTCCTACAGGGAGCGGTTCGGCAAGATGCCACTGCGTTGACTGCCTCTCCGCCAGCGTCAATTGCTGTTGCGTGTGCAGCGTGAGAAGCAGCAATGGCGCGACAGTCAGTAACGAGATAAACCCTGCCGCGCGAATCAGCGACGTTGACGTAAGCGCCAGGCGTATTCCCGTTCGCGCGCTGTCTGCACATCGAAGCAGCAGGATCAACAGCAGCCAGTGTGGCGTTGACTGCCTGACGGGGTATTCCGTCAACATATGAATAACCACCGGCAGTGCCGCCACCAGGCAGGCACGACGCCAGCAATTACCGTGCAGCCAGAGCCATAAACCTCCCGCTATAAAACAGAGTGCCCCCGCCAGCCCAACCAGACCACCCTCCACCAACCACAGCACCAGTTCGTTGTGCGGATGCGAAATGCTGCCCAGCCCCAATGGCCCCGCACATTCGAGAAATACGGCAGCAAAACTGCCCACGCCCCACCCCATCCACGGGCGTTCGGCAAATAATGCCAGCGACGTTTTCAACACCGTCCAGCGCACTTGAGAAGTCGTCAGATGATCGACCGTGACCACGGACAAAAAATGGCGAGCGGCTGCGCCTGTCGCCATACCTAACGCTAACGGCAGGAGAAGTAGCAGCAGCGTACGGCGCTGCGCCGGGAAAACCAGCAGCAGCAGCACTTCACCGACGACCAGAGACAGGTAGCCGGTTTGCGACTGAGATTCATGCAGCACAAATCCCATCATTATCAGGCCTATCCCAATGGCAATTCGATACCCGCGGTGCAGACGTAAAAAGAGCGGCGCTGACAGCAGCACACCGCATGCCGTGAAGCTGGCCATCAGGTTGACCTGCTGAAATATCCCGTAGGGTCGCGTACCGCGCCGCCAGGCAAACTCCCAGTATTCAACGCCCGGCAAATGCCAGTACTGATAGACAAACGCCAGACATTCAATGACGCACGCTCCCCATAGCAGAGCCAGCAGTGCCGTTAGGGTGTTTGCCGTGAGCGGAATTTGTAATGTGACCAGATAGACGCTCACACCGCCCAGTAACGCCCCCGCCACCAGCAGTGCCTCGGCCTGCCAGACATCAGGCGTTAGCAGGCAAAGCAACGTCAGGATGAACGCCCCGACTGTAAAACCCGCAGCGGGCACAGTGATGCGCCAGCGTTGACGAGGCACCAGCATCAATACGCTTGCAGACAGTACAACAGCGTAGATCCAGCTCGTAATATTAAGCGGCAACGACAGACCGCTGCCGCCGTTGTTCGGCCAGTAGAGATGCATGACTCCACACCAGAAAAACAGACTAATACCGAGCAATAATTTCTGCGCAGGCAGCGGCGCAATGCGATTCAGTACGTTCATCATGCTACTGGTAGTTCAACGTCCAGGTCCCGCTGGCGCTGAACGGACCGTATTCGAGAGACTGATTTTTTATCGCCGATGGCTCCGCTGCGACCCACGCCAAGAAATTCAGCTTCATCGAACCTTCTGTTATCTCTTTGACTGACGTGCTCTCATCAAGGCGGATTGCCGTGCCGTCCTCTTCGCTCATCCCAATCCCGATCCCTGACGCACCGCCTTGTTCACTGCTATCCAGCGCCAGATGATCGGTCAGCTCCGCATCCTCACGACCGCTGAAGGTAACCGAGATCCCACGGAAAACCTCCGGGTTGCAGTCGCGTAACTGGATGCTGAATTTTTCCGGCTTACTGCGCCCCGAGAGATAGAGATCCTGTGTCGCGATTTGCTTGAAATCGACCTCGATTTTGTCGCCTCCCGGTGCAAGGCTGCAGGCCAGGGCTCTGATGGTGCCGTGAAAATACATATCGCCGCCGACCAGTTTGGTGTCGGCCTGCGCCATGCCACCTAGCAGTAACATACTGGTCGCGAATAACGCCGAGAATCTCATGACATCCCCCTACTGAAACTGCGCGACAACGGTGGCAGAGGCTTCAAATTCACCTTCTTTCACGCTTCCCACGCCCGGCTTTGCCACTGGCGCGGCGGTGAGATTCCAGTCGCCCTGATTCTGGTAAAATCCCTTCACGTTGTAGAATTGATTGGGCACGACGGTGCCACCACTCTCGTCTTTAAGCATAATGCCGAGATCGTCGCGCTTTTGTCCGCCGCTCAGCGTGCCAAGGAGATTACCGTTAAACCCCGCCGTGCCTGACGCCGTGGTCGTTTGTATACCAAGATTAATGTTCAGCGCGCCCTGATCGAAACTCCCGCCTTCACAGACCACATGTATAGGGACTGACTTGCTGTAGTTAGTGCCGTTGAGCCGGGCAGCGGATCCAGGCAGATCGCCAAACTCAATGCTGATTTGGTCTCCCCGGTTGAAGGTGCATTTGTCCGGGACGGTAATTAGCCCGGATTTAATCACCACGCGAGAAATCGCCGTGGTTGGCGTAGGTCCCGCGCTTCCCATGCGCCCGGCCACCTCCACCAGCGACTGGGAAGTGATATTGATGCCATTGATAATGGGTTTAGTGACAATAAACGTCACTTTCCCTTTTGAACCACTTTCAACGTTAGTCGCTCGCGTGTAGCCCTGACGCTTTTTACAGCTGTTGTTGCTGTTGCGGTTTGAAACGTTGGTAAAAGGCGCCTGCACATATTTTTTATAGCCCCCGGCAACCCACACCTGAACTTCCACATCCAGATACTCGTTTAGCCGAAAACGGTTCGCCCCCTGATTTGAAGGCGGCATCGTGGTTGTGGTGGTGTAGTAAATTGGTGCTCGGGAGATGTCAGCCTGTTCGCAATAGAAATTCACCACATACCAGCCGCCCAGATTCCATGGGAACGGCTCCGTTCTGCCACCCACGTGGTTTTTACTGACATCCAGCGAGCTCAGTTCAATATCGTACTGATGCGGCGACCCACCTTCCGGCTCACCTTCTCCCTGTGTAAATGCCTGCCCGGCCAACGGACAACCTGCCAGCACCAACCACAACAGCGTTTTACGTAATACGCTCATAGATACTCCAGCTTAAGTCTGACCAGACCGTTAAATTCTCCGGCGGTCACCTCTCGCCCAAAAGATTCCAGCGCGGCAAGAAAATGAATGGCGTTATCGCCCGGTTTGAGGATCCACATGCGTTGCGGTTGGTTCAGGTGGATTAACTGATTACGTTCAGTCAGTAGCCGGATGCCCGCGCCGCGAACATCGCCACGAATGCGCCCCAAATCGCTGTTTTCCGGTGCGCCTTCAGCCATTAGCGTCATCGAAACACCACGCTCCACCGTGCTGTGCGCCAGCTCAGGCATCTCACTGGTCTGCCCTGGGAAATCCCTTAAGGTATGACCGGAGCCCTTTAAACAGCCATTCAGATACAGCGTGACCAATACCGGATCGCTGCGATCGCCGCCCTGGCGAAATCGGCTGGCGGAAATATCACCAAGATCGATAGTCTGATCGCGGGAGGCCATATCCAGCACGCACGGCGAAACGAACACCCGACCATGAAAGCGGACGTTGCCATACTCGCCGGACACGTTGCTCATATCCTGGCGACCGCTTGTGGCCTGAACCGAGCAGGCCATGCCCGCCATCAGCAGAGCGCAAAGCATCTTTTTCATTTACGAATCCTGTTACCGGGGCTGTTGCTCCATCGGCAATGCTTTACACACATTGCCTGTGCAGCTGAATTTCAATTCGGGATGACCGCCAAAATCGTTCACATACATCATGCTGAACTGGCTAACGCTGCCGTCGGCCACGCTGAAATCGAGAGAGGACTTTGGTGAAACCATAATCCCAGGGAAGTCAGTCAGCCTGTCGCCGCCCTGCGCTTCAGGCTTGCGGCTTAAGCCGATTAAGGTAACGAAGTACGGCGTTGGGTTATCCACACTCCAGCGCTGCCCCTGCTTATGAAAGACCAGTTGGTTTTGCCACACGGCGCCCGGTGTTTCCGGCACGATGGCGGTCGGACGGTAGAACAGTTTGATGCGCGACTGCATCGCCAGTTGCAGTACGTTCGGCTTATCCGGCTTGGGCGGAATTTCACGCACATTCAGGTAGAACAGACTTTCGCGATCCTGCGGCAGAGCGTTAATACCGCTGGTTTTTGTCACACGCGCAATGCCCTTTTGCCCGCCGTTAATCCGTTGCAGCGGCGGTAAAACCATCAACGGCGAGGTAATTTTTGTTCCATTAGCGTCTTCCACCCACGACTGAGCCAGAAACGGAATGCTCGGACTGGTGTTGGTTAAGTTCGCGCTGACAGATCGCGCATCACCGGTGATGATCAGACGGGTACGGTCAAGTGCAATACCCGCCCATGAGGCGTTGATCTCTGCAATAAAAAGCAGACCGCAGACCACGGGTTTGAGCCAACGCTGCACGGAGTAAAATGCTTGATTTTTCATGACAAAATTCATTCAGGTTATTGATATTATTCACAAGGCAACAGCACGTTACCTTCCGGGTTGATTTGTTGCGGCACCTGTAAGTGACACTGCGCGCGACCGCCCCAGGCAACAGAAAGACGCTCGGCTGGATTCACACCCGCAATCCAGGCCATGCCGTTTTCCATCACCATGGCGACGCTGACACCGTTGGCGTTAAACACTTCGGCACCAAACGGCGGTACCGAACCATCTTTCAGGCGCAGCAGCGCCATCATTTTTTGCCCCTGCGCCACAGCGAAGCGCTGATAACCAATCGCGCCTTCCGTCAGGGTGTTGGTGACGATGGCTTTGGTCGCGGAAATGTCCTCGTCCATTGCGTCCACATCGATACGGGTATCAAAGCTGTGATAGCTGACGACGTCCGGTACGACGGCAATACCGAAGCGGTTTGAGTGCGCCTGTTCGCCGTTCAGCGGTACATTCGCCACACCGTCGGTATCAACCATCACCCTGGCGGTATTCATCGACGCCTGGCTGTTGTGTAGCGCCGCGCCATGACGCGTTGCGGTAAAGCCGCCGCGCATCGTGCCGCCAACGGAGAAATAGCGTGATTGCTGCCAGCTGACGTTAGATTCCAGTTCCGCCATCATGCTGCGATGCTTGTAGTAGCCATCAAACGCGGTGTGCCCTTCACCGGAAACCCCTGCGCGCAGTCGCCATGGATTGTTACGGTCGCGGTTATCGGAATACGAAACCATCTGACTGGTCTGGCTGCCGCTGTTTTGCACTTCATAATCCATTGAGCGGCCATCGCTCCATGGCACCGAAATGGACAGCGAAAGGCTGTCGTCCCGTTTGCCCTGATACTCAGAGCGGTAAGCGGCAAGGTTGGCGCTGATCCCCTGAATGCCTGCGAACGAAAAGCTGTGCCCCATCGACATCCCGTAACGATCCTGAGAGCCACGATCCCAGTAATTCTGGTGGGTATAGGTCAGGTACAGCGTGGTCGCTAATTGCGGGTCGTCAGCAAAAAAGGTCTTGTTACCGGTGATGGTGTACATCTCTTTTTCGTTGCCGGCGCTGTTGTTATTTTCATACTGCTCGTCGAGGAACTGCGAGAAGGTGCGGAAGTTACGCTGTGAAAAACGGTAACCGGCAAAGGTGATGGCGCTGTTGTATTCATCAAAGGTTTTGGCGTAGCTGAGCTTAAAGGACATCCCTTTTTGTTCAGCCTGATGCTTCACTCGGCTCACGGATTGCGTCGCATCAGCCGACAGCGCGCCCAGCCAGCTCAAATCCCGCCCAATCCCCATCGACCAGGCGTTATAGCGATCGCCAGTGAGTAACGCGCCACCGTACAGTGACCACGCATTGCTGACCCCCCATGAAAAATCACCGCTATAAAATGCAGGTCCCTGGACGTCGTGGTTATAACGCGATGGCTTACCGACGGCGGCGTTATAACGAACATAGCCCGGGCGCGTCAGGTAAGGGATATCGGCCGTATTGACCTGAAAGGTTTGTACACTGCCATCCTGCTCTTCGACGCGAACATCCAGCGTGCCGCGTACCGAACCGTGTAGATCCTGAATATTAAATGGCCCTGCTGGAACAGTGGTTTGATAGATAACACGCCCCTGCTGACTGACGGTGACCTTCGCATTACTGCGGGCGATGCCGTGCACTTCGGGCGCGTAGCCCTGCAAATTCGGTGGTAGCATGCGCTCGTCGCTGGCAAGGTTAGCCCCGGTAAATCGCACTGAATCAAACACCTGGGAATTCAGATATATTTCACCGACCGTCAGTTTTGCAGCCTGCATAGGTAACGGGCGATAGGCATAGATCTGATCCCAGTCGATACGCCCACGATTTTCATCCGAAGCATAATTGGCCTGATACTGACCACGAAAGCGCCACGCGCCGAGGTTAAAGCCCGTCTGTCCATAACCAGACAGTGAGCGGTAATGATCGCCACCTTGTTCGTAATGTGTGGCCTGGCCCGAAACGCTGTAGTCGAAAATCAGTCCCGCGACGCCGTTATCCCAGCGCTCCGGCGGCGTCCAGTCTGGATCGGTATATTTCATCCATGCCTGAGGCACGGTAATGTCCAGTACGCCTGCGCTATTATTCAGCACCACACCCGGCAGGCGGGAAATGTCATAGCAGGTCGCGCTAATCGGATGAATATAGGTCAGCGCCTCTTCTTTGAGCGCCAGTAATTCGAGCTGTTGCGGCGTCAGGCACGCCATGGATTTATGCGAGTTGGCAGGATCAACGATATAACGGATCGACTGCTGAGGGATCTCCTGGCTGTTAATACGAACATCCAGCAGATATTCTCCGGGAGTCACAAAGTTGCCTTCGGAAAAACGCTGTAAATCGACATTTTGTCTGTCACTGGCATCCAGGACGTCAGTATTAAATTCAATAGACTCATCCGCTTCAGCCCATGAAGAGGCACAGACCAGAGCAATTAAAAGCGCCAGACGTTTTTTATCTGTTTTCAGCGTGATCATTTTCGTTCGCAAACCTTCAGATACCCGAATTGCTGTGCAGCTCAGAGATAATTCACAACAAAATGCGTGACTGCAGTAAATTCACCAGACGTCATTCTTCCGTCGCGGGAGATCAAATAAGCCGTAAAATTGAGCGTGTTTTTCCCTGGGTTAAGCGCATAATCCGGTGATGGCTCACCCAAATGAATTTGCTTGCCTTTGCCGTCATATATTTCTATCGCTAAATTTTCAGTTTCCGATTGCACGCTCAGATAATCAGGATTGTCACTATCCGGTGCGCCGGAAAAGGTAATATTGGCGCGTTGGAACAGATTCCCGGGGTGTTGAGAATCCCCTAATGAACATCCCAGCAAATGAATGCTGAAATCATGCGCAGATACTTTTTCAGGTTTTCCGGAAATATCTCTGGCTGAGAGGTCATCAAATTCAACCAGCAGCGACCGGTCGCGTGGATCGACATAACAGGCAGCCTCAATAATATTTCCCCGCATGCGCATTTTGCCGGGCGTACTGACAAGACGATGGGTGTCAGCCAAAACCCATGCAGGCGATATGAAGATAAAAAGCAGTAAAATACGCCATCCAGGCATCACCGCATTTCCTTTCAGTTATTCGCAGGAAGGGTTAAGCAGGCGCATAATTGCGCCCGCAGCAGATCGTTACTGATAATCGATCTGGAAATTAACGGTAGATTCGAAGTCACCCGGGGTTACTGCTGCGGATGCATTGTTGGCCTGCAGATAAGCAACGAAATCAATGTCGGTTTCGCCATCGGTAATGTTGACCTGAGATGCGGCTTCGCCCCATTTCACGTCCTGGTTACCACTGTCAATCATACCGATGCCCGCGCCCTTTGCTGTACCCGAGGTAAATGCAGCCAGCGCATTGTTGTCGGTATCAATCGTTGCCGGGGTGTAGGTTACTGTGGCGGTTTTCGCAACAGTTGTATCGCAGCCCTGCAGAACGATTTTGGCATGCTTAACACCAGCACGTTGGTTGTCTTTTAACTGAGAAGTTGGGATCTCACCAAAATTAACCTGCACCGGGCTGGATTCTGGGGCCAGACCGCATGCGGAATTAACCAGAGAACCAGTGAAGTGAATTTTACCGTTAGTCGGTTCAACATTTTTTGCAGCGAAAGCAGAAGATGCAGTAAAAGTCATTCCCGCCATCAGCGCACAAGCCACAGCCACGTTTTTCATTTTCATATTACTACTTAACCTTATATCTGTTTTTTGGTTATTCCGACGATCTATTTCCACAGACAATTTATGCAAGGGAAACCCTGATCTGCAGGTGGCGGAAGTGCATTTCCTTGCAAACAATCCATCTCAAGCCACCCTGTATTTTGAACTTCATTGGTATTCCATCCGAAATACCGCCCACAGTTGTTTACGCTGTTTCGGGGCTTATATTAAGTCGACGAAAAAATGACACAATGCAAAAATCCGGTATTAATCAAACTCAGGGAATCGTGTTGTAACACTGTCTGTAGAGCGATCGTTTACCTAAAAAATAGCCAAAAAACACGCCGACACCAGTGTTAATGTCTATTATTTATAATTTTTATAGAGTTTTTATCTATCAACTATTTTTTTATTTAGCCAGAAGAACAGGCAAAATGTATTTATGAATGTTTTGTAAAAATGAAATTGGGCATCAAAAGCGAGTAATGACAATAAGATAGTGAAAGAGAGGAAGGAGATTGGAGGATTCTATTAGATATATTAAGAGATTGTTATATAAATATTAATAAAGCGATCTATGGTGCAATCATTTTTTATAAATGAATTATGTTATGCTATTGCTTCCCCCACTCGAATGCGAGATATCCTGCTTTAAAGGAGACATCAGTGATTTCTCATATACCAATAAACAAAATTAAATCCGTAATTATTGGTGAAGGCTTAGTTTTCAGACCACATAAAAATACCCTAAAAGACCTGGCATCTGGTGAAATGGCCACATTGAATAATGTGGCAACACAATTACTGCTCTATCTGTTGCAAAATGGTAAAGAGATATCCTCGCGCGATGAAATTCTGCGGAATGTTTTCCAGCATAATGGCGCCAGAGCGACGGATGCTAATCTCAATCAGCACATTTCATTTCTGCGCAAAGCAATAACGTCTACGGGCCATCCTGCAGAACTGATCGTCACCATTCCGCGAATAGGATTTCGGATGAGCGACGCCAGTATCAATATTCAGCAACTGGAGGAATCGCAAGCGCCCACCAGAATAGTCAATGTTGCATTGACGCCCGGGAAAAAGAAACGAAACCTGTGGCCTGTCACGATAACAACGTTAATTACCGGCATCGCCGTGCTGGCGACAGCGTGGTTAACATGGATACCCAATGAAATCGCGATGACGGACGCGGCGATCCTGCGGACTATCGACTACGAGCAATGCCGTGTGCATATATTAGGAAACGCCCTCACCGACACCATAACCGAAAAAAAAGCGCTGGATATTTTCAAGTCCGTGGGTATTAACCCCAACTGTTCGTACCCAAAAGATCTGTATCTCAATACCTGGGCGAGCAACCATAATCTGGTTGAGTGGTCGTTTGCCGCTGAATGCGGGCTAAACCTCGGTTATTACCATTGCATCAGCCAGTATCGCCATCATGAGGAATGATATGAAGCAGGAAAGCGATCACTCTCCTTTACTATGGTCAGTCGTGATTGCCATTTTTGGGCTAGCGGCTATCGCTTTTTTTATTATCGCCGGGAATGCGAAAAAACAAGAAATCAGTTTTTCCTGCTCCTCGGAATTCACGTCGATACTCGACATCCAGAATACAAAAAAGGAACTCCACGGAATAATGCTGATAACCAGTTACAACTCCGGACACCTTTCATTGTCAGTCCAGGGGAAACTCAAAAGTGACGACGGCGAGTTCGCTGTTAACCGAAAACTGTTCTTTCGCTATGCCCGTCCACTCGGCCATACCGCAGGCGTTTTTATGCTCACTCCCGATGGTCGGGAAAAATCCCCCGATGATGACGCAACGGACGCTGTCGACTATCTCTTCTTCGACGCTTACGAACGTGCCGACAAGCTGTATATGCTAAAGCACCTGAATGAGGAAACGGTTCTTATTGGCGATAACTTCTCACCCCGCTTCGCCTGCGTGATGAATCACTTCGCGAGTTAATCGCCTTCTGGATATGCGTCGGGTTAAGGATGACCTGATGTGTTGCCCACCCGAAAGCTCGGGCGCGGTCGATAAAGTATGGTAATGAGATTATTATTTTTGGCGGGCTAAAACGACGAAAACCTGAATCATTTCTGATTCAGGCTTTCTGAATAGTGGCGGAATGGACGGGACTCGAACCCGCGACCCCCTGCGTGACAGGCAGGTATTCTAACCAACTGAACTACCACTCCGCGTTGTGTTCCGCTTGGGAACGAAGCGAATATTACGGATTGCCTCGCGCCTCGTCAACGCTTTTTCTCACGTTTTTAATCGTTTGCTGCAAAAATCACCCGAATGGCCATTTTCATACGGTAAACGTACAAACTATGCCCGCCAGAGGCAACTTCCGCCTTTCTTCTGCACCAGGTCAAGGCGTGACTCATGGGCCGCTAACTCTTCATCAGTAGCGAAAACAACGCGTAGTTTGCTGGACTGTCGCACAATACGCTGGATCCCCGTGTCATTCTGCTGCTGGCTGTCGCCTTCCATTGAGAACGCCATGGTGGTCTGCCCGCCGGTCATCATCAGATAAACGTCGGCCAGAATCTGGGCATCGAGCAATGCGCCGTGCAGGGTTCGTTTACTGTTGTCTATCTCATAGCGCGAGCATAACGCATCAAGGCTGTTTCGCTTGCCAGGAAACATTTTCCTCGCCAGCGCCAGGCTATCGGTTATTTTGCAAAATTCATTCGTCTTCGGAATATCACGCTTGAGCTTCGCGAATTCGTAATCCATAAAGCCGATATCGAACGATGCGTTATGGATGACCAGCTCCGCGCCGCGAATGTAGTCGAGAAACTCGTCGGCTACATCGGCAAACGTAGGTTTATCGAGCAGGAATTCGTCTGCGATTCCGTGTACGCCGAACGCTTCCGGGTCCACCAGCCGATCCGGCTTCAGGTAAACGTGGAAGTTATTACCGGTCAGGCGGCGGTTCACCACTTCAACCGCACCGATCTCAATGATCTTGTGGCCTTCATAGTGGGCGCCAATCTGGTTCATACCGGTGGTTTCGGTATCGAGGACGATCTGTCGTGTAATTCCAGTGCTCATAACGGTCATTTATGTCAGACTTATCGTTTGATTTCGATTTGCTAAAACAGGAAGTCTACCAGAGATGCTTAAACAGGTAGAAATTTTCACCGATGGTTCTTGCCTGGGAAATCCAGGGCCTGGTGGTTATGGGGCGATTTTACGCTATCGCGGGCGCGAAAAAACCTTTAGCGAGGGCTACAACCTCACCACTAATAATCGCATGGAGCTGATGGCGGCAATCGTTGCGCTGGAAGCCCTGAAAGAACAGTGTGAAGTAATACTCAGCACGGACAGCCAGTATGTGCGCCAGGGCATTACGCAGTGGATCCACAACTGGAAGAAGCGCGGCTGGAAAACAGCAGATAAAAAACCGGTGAAGAACGTCGATCTGTGGAAACGTCTCGATGCCGCGCTGGGGCCGCATCAAATCAAATGGGAATGGGTTAAAGGCCATGCGGGCCATCCGGAAAACGAACGCTGCGATGAGCTTGCGCGCACCGCGGCCATGAGCCCGACTCAGGATGATATTGGGTATCAGACTGAGGCTTAAGCGTCCGGTTTACGGTATTGCCGGGTCGCGCCAACGGCATGACGGATAGGCGTTTTGCTTTTATTTTGTTTCATCGGGTTGAGCGTAAGCGGAATGGTTCGCTTGCGCGCAACCACCAGCTGTAAACAGCCCAGCGCGGGGATATGGGCGCTTAACATTTTCCCGCCCTTCTTGTTCCAGGGCAGAACATGAAAACGACTATAGTGCAGCACTTCAAAATTCAGTAATGATAGCCAGTCCAGTTGACGCATGAGGGTAAACATCCGACTGTTATAGGGCGATGTCTTGCGCAATACGGGCACCAGTTTACGCAATCCCATCAAGCTTACCGGGTTAAAGCCGCTCAGAATCAACCAGCCGTCATCAATCAACACGCGATCGGCTTCACGCAGTAGGCGATGCGGATCGGAGCACCACGGCAACGTATGGGCCAATAAACAGACATCCACGGACTTATCGGCAAAGGGAAGATGCAAAGGATCGGCCGTCACCTGCATGGGAGATCCCTGCAAAGAAACATTTACCTGATGAGAAACCGCGCACGCTTCAGAATCGATTTCTGCGCTTAAATTACCAACCTTAAGCAGATGAAAACCGTACATTTTTGCAAACCACGGGTTAAGCTGATGCTCCAGCGCCTCACGATAGTGTTCGCCCCAGGGCAAATCATCCCAGCTAACGGGCGCTACGACAGTTTGAGGGATCCTTGCCGGTTTCATCACAACCTTCCGTTACGCATTGAGAGGTAATATATGAATCTTAACAGTATTCCTGCATTTCAGGACAATTACATCTGGGTCCTGTCAAATAATGACCAGCATTGTCTGATTGTGGACCCGGGTGAAGCGGCTCCTGTTTTGAAAGCCATTGCAGAGCATAACTGGGTGCCGGAAGCCATTCTGCTAACCCACCATCATCAGGATCACGTGGGTGGAGTGAAAGAACTCCTGCAACATTTCCCACAAATAGTGGTATACGGACCGGCTGAAACGCAAGATAAGGGAACGACACACGTAGTCGAAGATGGCGATATTGCACTCGTTTTGGGGCATGAATTTAGGGTAATTGCTACTCCGGGTCACACTTTAGGACATATCTGTTACTTTAGCCATCCTTACTTATTTTGTGGTGACACGCTCTTTTCTGGCGGTTGCGGTCGACTTTTCGAAGGTACAGCAACTCAAATGTATCAATCACTTAAAAAAATAAACGAACTTCCTGACGATACATTAATTTGTTGCGCACATGAGTACACATTAGCAAACATGAAGTTTGCCTTAAGCATTCTCCCGCACGATTCGTTCATAAATGAATATTATCGTAAAGTTAATGAGTTACGCGTAAAAAAACAAATGACACTACCCGTAATTCTGAAAAATGAGCGGCGAAATAATCTTTTTTTGAGAACGGAAGATATTGATTTAATTAATGAAATCAACAAAGAAACAATATTGCAACAACCTGAAGAGCGTTTTGCCTGGTTAAGGTCAAAGAAAGATACGTTCTGACAATTCCGGGTTGCCTTTTGAAAACTTCGCCGTTATGATCGGTCGTCTTTTAAGCAACTATTGACACACACATGAAGGCAAAAGCGATATTACTCGCCTCTGTCCTGCTTGTTGGGTGCCAGAATACTGGTAACGTCCAACAACACGCACAGAGCCTTTCTGCAGCTGGTCAAGGGGAAGCAGGAAAGTTTACAAGTCAGGCGCGATGGATGGACGACGGAACATCTATCGCTGCTGATCAAGATTTGTGGGCTTTCATTGGTGACGAGCTAAAGATGGGAATTCCGGAAAACAGCCGGATTCGCGAACAGAAACAGAAGTATTTACGCAATAAGAGCTATCTCCACGATGTAACTTTACGGGCAGAGCCGTATATGTACTGGATAGCCGGGCAGGTTAAGAAACGTAACATGCCTATGGAACTGGTACTACTACCCATAGTGGAGAGCGCTTTTGATCCTCACGCAACGTCTGGCGCCAATGCCGCAGGTATTTGGCAGATCATTCCGAGCACGGGGCGCAATTATGGTTTAAAACAGACCCGCAGTTATGATGCACGTCGCGACGTTGTGGCTTCCACCACCGCCGCGCTGGACATGATGCAGCGTCTGAACAAGATGTTTGATGGCGACTGGCTGCTGACCGTTGCTGCTTATAATAGCGGTGAAGGTCGTGTCATGAAGGCAATCAAAACGAACAAAGCTCGTGGTAAACCCACTGACTTCTGGTCGTTGCCATTGCCTCAGGAAACGAAGCTATACGTGCCTAAAATGCTGGCATTGAGCGATATACTCAAAAACAGCAAACGCTATGGCGTACGTCTGCCAACAACAGACGAAAGCCGCGCGTTGGCACGTGTTCGCCTGAGTAGCCCGGTTGAGATGGCTCAGGTTGCCGATATGGCGGGTATTTCCGTCAGCAAGCTGAAGACCTTCAATGCAGGCGTGAAAGGCTCCACGTTGGGTGCCAGCGGCCCGCAATATGTGATGGTGCCAAAGAAGCATGCAGAGAAGCTGCGTGAGTCTCTGGCTTCAGGCGAAATTGCAGCCGTGCAGTCAACGCTGGTCGCGGATAACACGCCGCTGAACAGTCGTAGCTACAAAGTTCGCTCTGGCGATACGCTTTCTGGCGTCGCGTCACGCCTTGGCGTGAGCACCAATGACCTTAAGCAGTGGAATAACCTGCGCGGGTCATCCCTGAAAGTGGGTCAAAACCTGACGGTGGGTGCGGGTACCAGCGCACAGCGTCTGGCGAACAACAGCGATAGCATCACCTATCGTGTGCGTAAAGGCGACTCGCTGTCGAGCATTGCCAAACGTCACGGGGTTAACATCAAAGATGTCATGCGCTGGAACAGCGATACGGACAATCTACAGCCTGGCGATCAGATCACGTTGTTTGTGAAAAACAACGGTATGCCGGACTCCTGATAGCATTGTAGAAATGAAGGCACTGGATTCCCCCCAGTGCCTTTTTTATTTATCCCGCTTTATGTGCCTCAACCATTATCGTGTCGCTGGTAAACGAGCCATCTTCCTGTAACGCAAAGTAGGCTTTCACGTCTGCAGAAGCACTTTGTTGGTATGCACGAATCGCGTCGCTCAACGCCGCGGGCGTGCGCATCCTCGCGACCCACGAACTGAACTCCAGTGGCAGGCGATCGGTTAACAAAGTATCGGCAATCAAATTGGCATCGTTGATTAACGACAGCCACTCTCCACTGGAATAGTTACGAACGTGCGAGGTATCGCGTAACGCCTCCACGGTTTGCAACCAGATATCACGTACTGGGTGGCCTGGCGACATCACATCCATCACAATCAATACACCACCGGGCTTCAGAACGCGGTTCACTTCCCGCAGCGCGCGTCCGACATCATGCCAGTGATGCGCAGAATAGCGGCTAATTACCACGTCAAATTCGCTATCTTCAAATGGCAGACTTTCGGCATAACCCTGGCGTGTGGCGACATTCTCCAGGCCTCTGTCTTTTGCCGCCTCAGCGACCACCTCAAGCATCTGCGACGATAAATCATAAGCCACAACCTGCTTTACGTGTTGCGCGGCTACAAAGCTGGCATGCCCCGCTCCACATCCCATATCCAACACACGGGCCTGCGGAAATGCCGACAACCTTTCCCCCAGACGCAGCAAGTCACGGCCAGAGGCGTGCACCGCACTGGTTAAATAGGCATTAGCCTGAGAGCCAAACTGTTTTTCGACGTTGTCATGGTGAGAGCGTGTTGTCATTGTGTTGTCCTTCGGTTGTTGTGAAATTGGAAGGGCAACCATCACAGGCCTGCCCTACGGCAGACCTGACACACCGTTATTGTTCAGGTTTGCCGGGACTGAATTCAACGAGTAGCGGGTTGTGATCGGATGCACGGGTGACCAGCACAGAGGCTTCACTCACGTTCAGACCACGATAGAACACAAAATCGAGAGGGCGACCAAACGCGCGTCGGCGCTGATCGTCGGTAAAACGTACCTGGCGCAGCGACATTTCTCGCGCAAAGCGGTACAGCGCATTCATCCGTCGACGGCTCCAGGCATTGAAATCGCCGGCCATAATAACCGGACCGCTGTGATGAGCAATCTGATCGCCAATGGGAAGTAACTGCTTACTATAAACATCGACGCCGAGGCTAAAGTTAACCGCGTGGATATTCACCACCATTAATAATCGAGAGTCAGGCAGCGGATACACCGTTACCAGAGCCGATTTCGCCAGCCGTAAAATAGGCTCACGCTCGCGCAATGGACAACAGTAAACAGGATGAGCAGCAGAGAGCGTCATGACGCCAGAGGGATGCTGAGGCAGCACAAAGGCAGGAACCTGATCGGCAGCAAGGTAGTTAGCGGTCGCAAACTGCACCAGTTCTGGCGTGGTTTGCGCTTCCTGTAATAATACCAGATGCGCATCTTTGCCAAAATTCTTCAGCACCGACTGCCATTCTGCGCGCTGCTGTTTAAAAATATTCCATACCAGCACGCGAATGCGGTCTTCACTGCTTAACGGAACGCCTGCGGGTAATGCCTGGCCAATATGCGCAAACGACCCCGGCGGTAAAATCCGCTCGGCGGGTTGTCCGGCAACATAACGCATGGCATAGGTGTTTTTTCGCACTTTAGACTTTCAAACCTCTGTAACGTCAACCAGTCCGCAGCCGGACTGGTTCTTCTGTTATAGGGATTTTAGCACTCACTTTCAACGAACAATTGCAGTTTGTTTTGTAAGTGGGCGCTTACATCAATGATTTACCCCAGAGCAACACGCACGGGTTTATCAAGACGACCGCTGACACCCATCAGCAGGAAAGCTACCAGAACAATGAGGGCGCCAATCCACGGCGTCTGCGCTAAACCATAATGCTCGACCGTTTGCCCGCCAATCACTGACCCCAGCGCAATCCCAATGTTAAACGCCGCAATGTTTAACCCTGACGCCACATCTACAGCATTTGGCGTAAATTGCTCAGCTTTCTGTACCACGTAGACCTGCAATCCCGGTACGTTACCAAAGGCAAAGATCCCCATCACCAGAATGGTAGCCAGCGCGGCGTACTGCGTGGAGGCTGTCAGTTGGAAGACCATCAGCAGAACAAACAGCGCGGCGAAAATGAATTTCAGCGCAGGAACCGCACCATGTTTATCCGCCAGCTTACCGCCCCAGATATTACCGATAGCCACTGAAACACCGTAACCCAATAAGATCCAGCTTACTGCTGCCGGGGAGAACCCCGCCAGATCCTGCATCATCGGTGCAAGGAAGGTGAATGCCGTGAATACACCGCCGTAGCCCAGTGCCGTAACGGCGTAAATCAGCAACAGACGGGGATGAGTCAGCACCTTCACCTGGTCGCGAATGCTGGCGGCAGCACGACCGGGAATGTTGGCAGGGATCAGTAACTGGCTACTGATCAGTGCAATCACGCCTAACATTGATACCGCGAGGAAAGTCTCACGCCAGCCAAAGTGCTGACCGATAAATGTTCCCAGCGGCACGCCGGTGACCAGCGCTACCGTTAAGCCACCAAACATAATGGCAATGGCGGAAGCCGCTTTCTCTTTTGGCACCAGACTTGTCGCGATGGTAGAACCAATCGAGAAGAATACGCCATGTGCCAGCCCAGTCAGCAGACGAGCAACAATGAGTGTCATATACCCGGGTGCCTGCCATGCCAGCAAATTCCCCGCCGTAAACAGAACCATCAGCGCAACCAGTAACTGTTTACGTGGCAGGCGTCCGGTCAGAGCGGTCAGTACCGGTGCGCCAATTGCCACACCCAGCGCATAGATTGAAACCAGCATCCCGGCGGAAGGTAACGAGATCGCCAGCTGTTGAGCGATGGTCGGCACCAGACCAACAATCACAAACTCGGTAGTGCCTATAGCGAAGGCACTTATTGTTAGTGCAAATAAAGCGAGAGGCATAAATAACTCCGTAACATCAGTAATCAGATGACACGCAGTATGCCTGGATGTTTTAATGACAAAAATATTCAAAATCTCAATATAATTTTGCGTCAGGTGCAAAAATGAAAGCAACCTCCGAAGAACTTGCAATTTTTGTGGCGGTAGTGGAAAGCGGCAGCTTTAGCCGGGCGGCAGAACAGCTTGGACAAGCCAATTCTGCGGTCAGCCGGGCAGTAAAAAAGCTGGAGATGAAACTGGGCGTCAGTTTGCTTAATCGCACGACCCGACAGCTAAGCCTGACCGAAGAAGGAGAGCGCTACTTCAGGCGGGTGCAGCAGATACTGCAAGAGATGGCTGCAGCAGAAACTGAAATCATGGAGTCGCGTAATACTCCGCGCGGCCTGCTGCGCATCGACGCAGCAACACCGGTGATGTTGCATTTCCTGATGCCACTAATCAAGCCGTTCCGGGAACGGTATCCCGAGATGACGTTGTCTCTCGTCTCCTCAGAAACGTTCATCAATCTTATTGAACGAAAAGTGGATGTTGCTATACGAGCGGGTACACTGACTGACTCGAGCCTACGTGCGCGTCCGCTATTTACCAGCTATCGTAAGATTATTGCCTCACCGGACTACATTGCCCGTTTTGGCAAGCCAGAGAGCGTCGAGGAGTTAAACCAGCATCTGTGTCTGGGGTTTTCCGAACCGGTTTCACTCAATACCTGGCCGATTGCCTGTAGCGACGGACAGCTGCATGAGGTTGAGTGCGGAATTTCTTCCAACAGTGGAGAAACGCTAAAACAGCTTTGCCTGAATGGCAACGGCATCGCATGTCTTTCAGATTATATGATAGATAAAGAGATCGCGCGGGGTGAACTGGTGGAGTTATTGGCAGATAAACGTCTGCCGGTAGAGATGCCTTTTAGCGCAGTTTATTACAGCGATCGTGCCGTCAGTACGCGCATCCGGGCATTTATCGACTTTTTAAGTGAATATATAAGAACAGCTCCCGAAGGAGCTGTGAAAGAGGGTTAATGGGTACAGAGGGTCAGGCAATTAATCCCAATCAGGGGCCAGGCCTTCCGGGCTGACCAGACGATCGTTGCAGTCCAGTGCCGCGATCGCTTTTTTATCTTCGGCATCCAGATGCAGTTCCAGCGCCAGCAGGTTGCTTGCCAGGTTTTCACGTTTGGTAGAAGAAGGAATTACGGAGTAACCTTCCCCCATTGCCCATGCCAGAATAACCTGCGCCGGGGTCGCGTTATGTTTAGCGGCAATGTGCGCAATCACTTCATCTTTCAGCGCTTTACCGTAAGCCAGCGTCATGTAAGAGGTGATGTGGATACCGTGTGCTTTCGCCCAGTCAACCACCTTACGGCTCTGCAGATACGGAGAAAGCTCAATCTGGTTAGTCGCGATATTCTCTGCACCTACTGCGGCAATGGCTTTTTCCATCAGCGGAATGGTGAAGTTTGAAATACCAATTTCACGAGTCAGTCCCTGCTGTTTTGCTTCGAGCAGCGCCTGCATGAATTCCTCAACAGATACCGCATCACCTGGAGATGGCCAGTGGATCAGCGTCAGATCGACATAATCTGTACGCAACTTCTTCAGGCTTTCTTTCAGGCTTGAGATCAGTTTTTCTTTGCTGAGATTTTCAATCCAGATCTTGGTAGTGATATACAGCTCGTTACGCGGTACGCCACTTTCGGCAATCGCCTGACCAACAGCCGCTTCATTATCATAGATTTGTGCAGTGTCGACAGCACGGTAGCCTAGCTCAAGCGCCGTTTTAACAGAAGCGATAACCACGTCGTCTTTCAGGCGGAAAGTACCTAAACCGAATGCAGGGATAGTCATAGAATTCCTCTTTATAATCACTATGTTCGTTAACTGAGAGGATTATGAGCTTTAGCTCTTTATAGAAAAAGAGTGAAAAATGCAGAGGATATTTGCGGATTCAGCAATAATTAAATTGCAGACAAAGAAAAAGCCCTGAGCGTTAGCTCAGGGCTCTTAATAAGTGGCGGAACGGACGGGACTCGAACCCGCGACCCCCTGCGTGACAGGCAGGTATTCTAACCAACTGAACTACCGCTCCACCGAATTTCTTTGTCACCACCCGGATTCTTCATCCCGGTTTACTGCAATTTGATGCCTGGCAGTTTATGAATCACTTTGTGATTCACCCTTCGGGCCGTTGCTTCGCAACGTTCAAAAGCTTTCGCTTTTGTCCTACTCTCTATCGAGTAGTGAACTGCCTCGAAAGTCAGTGCCATACTTCTAATTTGATGCCTGGCAGTTCCCTACTCTCGCATG
>NZ_SZWU01000050.1:0-19073 GCF_005280935.1 Citrobacter sp. wls757
ATGAGGCGGGAAGCCTGGTCCGGCGTGAACCCGAATCCGTCCAGCATCTCTGTCAGCAGCGGGCCGGCATCCTCTTCATACCGATCCGAGCGAAGGGCACCAGGCGTCGCCTCCACTGTTTTCGCCAGCGCCAGAAAACGTTCCTGTAGCGGTTGTTCCTTATTACGCCTGCCGGGTTTCACGGCATTAAGCTGATCCGGGTTTGTGAGGGAGAGCCCTGCCACATCGTGTTGTCGCAGTGCCCTGAGCAGCTGCTGGTACCAGGTTACTGTTGAGGATAAAGCCTGTCCGCCGGGAAACTCTGCATCTTTCAGGACAGGCGAACCCTGCTCCGGCATGGTGCTTTCATTGATCTGCAGGCGAATATCAATGCCGGCATCGTGGCAGGCCTGTAACCACTCCGCCACCTGCAGGGGATCGCCTTCCATGCGCGTCAGTTGCCCTGCCGCGTTCCACAGCTGCAGGCAGGTGGTACCGTCAAGGCGGATAACGTAGTCGCCCCGGCACGCCAGGTGCCAGCGACAGTCCAGCGCCACCGGCCGGTCGTCACCGAACGTGTCAGACGCATACACCGGCTTTACCCGGACCAGGGGCAGAACCCGGACCGCTGTCGCGCGCTGCTCCGCCAGGACTTGCGCCTGTTCGTCAGCCAGAAGCGGGGCGGCCAGCGCACGGCCGGCATGCGTCAGCTCGACGGCCAGCTGCAGATTCGGCGCGCGTAGCGTGCGCAGCCAGCCCGCGGCTTCCATGCGCCGGCAGGAGGCACGCAGGTTCGGCCCGTACACCGGGGCATCCCCGCCCTGCTCCAGCACCCGCTCAATATCCCGCGTGGCCACCGGTCCCGGCCGTTTCGCATCGAGGGCGGCCAGCACAATCAGCACCCGTCGCTGCAGCGGCGACGGACGTCGCGTTTTCTCAGCGGACATCAGCGGGCGGCTCCTGACCGGCCAGGAGACAAAGCTGCCTGTAATCTTCGCGGCACTGCTCATCCGGCGCGGACGTTTTCATGGCCAGCTTATACCAGAAACTGATCGTCCCGCTGCGGCAGCCCCGGTCAAACGCATCCGGAGGGGTACTGGAGGTGGTGATGAGCACGTTAAGCGCTGCTCGGGTTTCGGCCAGCAGTTCGTCGTAGGTGAGGTTCAGTGGTCTGTTCATGTCGTACTCCATGAATGAATATACTGATGTATGAAAAAATCACACTTAATATTATCTATTACTCATTAGGTTAAAATCATATCAGATATGATTTTATGACTAATGATAAATATCACACTAGATATGAATTTATTCTCGTTCTTGATAATCATATCCTTTGCCGGTTTTCCGCCGCGCAGATCCGAAAAGTCCCGAAGTCGGATCGTCCGGAACCTGAGTGCGGCGTGTAACTGAAACGGAAATGCACACCAGGAGCGAAGCCATATCCGCACAGCACCGGATTTACTCTGTGGTAAATGCCTGCCTCCCGACTGCGGCAACATAGATTCAGTCCGGGACGCGAAGGTTACTGGCCGGGCGCCTTTTACCCGTATTGCGGTGAAATGTTGTGCAACTTTTCGATTTCATGTATTATTAAAATAATAAAATCGAAAAGGAGGTTTTATGAACCACATTTCAGACAAACGAAGCAGCAGCGATCGTACCTCCGCCAGCCACTATTTTTCCGATGCTCAGGTACCGGTAACGCGCCTGAAGAATTTCATCGATGAACTGGCTGAGGAGGTCAGTTCAGGTCATACGCAGGTCAGTACGGACAGCATGGCCCAGACAGATGCGCTGTTTGCCATTGAGGTTATTATCGATTATCTGATGCACCGGGCCGTTACCAGCCAGACCCGGGAGAAAAAAACACAGCTCCGTCGTCTGTACAGTAAGGCTCTGTTTATTCAGATGCTGGAAAAGGATGGCGGCATTTATTCCTCAGCCAGAGCCGCTGAAGTGCTGGGGAAAACCAAAACGACCGTGAAAAACTGGAAGGATGCGGGCCGCCTGCTGGCCATTGAAATCGACGGGGAGTTTTATTTTCCTGCTTTTCAGTTTACCGAGGATAAACCCGTATCGGACAGAGGGGTGCTGAAGGGGTTGCCTGAGCTCCTTCAGGCCCTGCAGAAGCAGGAGCGCTTCAGTGACCGCATGCAGTATTCTTTCTTTATGGAAGAGCGAAACACCGTTCTGAACGGGCTGCAGCCTGCAGGGCGTACATTTACCGTCGCCAGTCTTCTCAGGTCCGCGCCAGAGCCCGCAGTGATGGATGAACTTCATCGCCTGGCCCGGGTTTACGGCACGCAGGATGCCGCATAAAAAAAGGGGAGCCAGGCTCCCCTTTGACGTTACATATTAACCGCAATTCCCAGGTCCCAGGTCAGGATGTCAGCCGCATCCTTTCCCTCATACTCAAACTGACTGAGTGGTTGCTGGACGGCCGTTGTGGCCATGCCGGTTCCCGAAGGGGTGTCATGCCATAATACCAGGCACACTTCACCGGTGACGTTTGACAGATATTCCATTCCGTCAAATCCTGCTGCATGAATCTTTGCCGCCAGTCTCTGCGTGACCATGCGCGTCGGTGTGGTGACGTCATGGAGTGTGAGAGTGGTTGCGCTGATCAGCTCATTGAGCTGCAGAATAACAACATCTTTTTCAATCACCACGGTACCCATGTAGTAATTGTCCAGATCCGATTCCTTCAGTGCTTTCATTTTCTGAAATACTTCTTTCATCGACGTGACCGGGGTCCGGGCAAGGTACATCGACCCGTTCACCCCGTCCGTCAGACTGTAACGGTAATCCGCACCGTTACGATTGAAAAAGACATTACTTCCCCCGTGGTCGCCGGGTTGAAGCCGGTAGAGTGCCGTTTTCGCAGAGATACCGCTTCTGCGTTTACGTAGTGCATCCACCTGCAGCGCCTCAATTTTCTCGAGTGCTGCCTTATCCAGTTCGCTCAGGTCTGTGCTTACAGAAGTTTCAGCAGCCAGGTCAGTATCGTCGTTTCGGTTTTCCTCTGATGTAATAGGCATTATGCCCTCCGTAGAATTGTGTGAGAGTTATACAAGCCATTGGCTTAACCTCCATTGATAGTGAATATTGCTCATGCCTGACTCTGCGTGAGCAGTTTATCTCATTGAGAGATATGCTTATTTTAACCTGTCGTCAGGTCTGATCAACTGACAGATTCGGTAATTTTCGGCGCGTTCCGGAACGTGTCTGACGCAGGCATGTCGCCAGCGGAGGTTCCGTGTCATGTGAAGAGCGTCCTTTCAGTGCCGGATTGCAGAACCGGGGAATGTAACCATACTGTTAAAACACGCATTCACTGAGGGCAGGAAATGAAAAGTCTGTTTGGGGTGGGGTACATTCTGTTACTGGGTATCGCGCAGCCTGTCAGTGCCGCCGGTGACACCGTGACGGTCCAGTTTGGCGGTAAGATTGTGACATCGGCGTGCGAATCCGCTGCCGGGGTTGCTGAGACCGGCGGCGTCAGCAGCATGAACTGTCCGGTGATGGGGAAAATGACGACACATCCAGTACAGCACGCCGGGGAGGGAAAACTGTCGGTTGCCGTGCCGGAAATCAGTCAGATCAGGCTGCAACCTCTTACCCGCAATACGGCAGACCTGGTGGTGAGCTATCACTGATAAAGGGGAAAGCCGGACCGCTTCACCGCCGGTGTGCGCGGTGATCACCGGCCGCGGCTGACTGCCGACACGTTCACGGGGGTACTGCCCGGCCATCAGGCCCCGGGCAAAGCGGATGAGGGAGAGAAGCCCGGCCTCAGCGGCTCAGCTTCACCCTGACTGAACCGGACAGTCGGCGAAGTGGAGGCCGGAGCCTGCCCGGCAGAGGCTGTATTCACTCGCCGGCGCCGGTGGGCGATCTGAGCCGCGACTCTCCGTGACCCTCTTCACCGGTGGCGACGTCTGAGACAGGTCCCTGGCCTGTCAGCGCAGTGCGTAAACCGGTTCTGGCGCCATTCTGTTCATCCTTCTGCATGCCACAACGTCGCTGTTCTTGTCACAGGTCATAGAATTCAGTGATCCGCTGCGGGTCTCCGTATTCCCTGTTGCCCTCAGACTTAACTGCCATGACAATCATCAAAATTCGCGTGCGGAATAAGTCATGTCTTATTGATTTTTCAACGGGCGGGCTTTTCGGGCATGCGCTACATTGTATATTTCCAGTTATATCTCGCCAGACATCCGTAACGGAGCAGGCTTCGGAACACGTAAGAATGAATCAGACAGAATATATTATCGGGCAGCGCATCAGGTTTGTCCCGGCCAGTGACAAACTGTGCCTCGTGTCGAATGAGGAGATTTCCGTCACCCTGACTCCGGCCTGTAACAGGCTAGTACGGGCCTCTCAGTCATCCTGTCGTGCCCGGTCTGGTCATCATCGGCCATCGGTTGTGTCAGCGTTCACTTCCGTAACGGCCTGCATACTCGCAGAATCGTTAAAATATCCTATACACCAAAGGCTTTAGCCGCTTTGTTGAGTTGTGACGGTAAAGAGTCAACACTCTGTCTGATAATGGCCCAGTGATTGACTAATGCAGCATCAGATTTCAATCCTATTTTATTCATGGCATTTTTTTTTGTAGTATAGACACTTTTGACTGGGAGAACTAATATAGAAGATATCTTTTCTACTGGTATTCCCTGCATGTAAAGATCAAGGATATCATATTCATTTGTATTTAATTTGTTTCGGGTGGCTATTGTTTTATTATGGTGAGTTTGACGATTGCACTGTTCTACAATGAAATCTTTGATTTTATTGGATAGTTGTTTTAAGCTTGATTTGGCATTCACAAACTTTATTTGTTTAGAACAAAGCGCGGCCGAAATAAACAGATCTATTGATGTATTTCCAAGCACCACTATTATATCTGATGAGCAGTATTTAAGCATTGCAAATTCTTGTGGCGTTAACCATGAGTCTTCGAATGAGAAAATAGATAACGTTTTCCAATGTTTGTTTTTTAAATTTAAACTCGAGATAAGAATGTTCAATGCCTCCTGGACAAAATGTATTTTTGAATAGATATTGGTGTGCTGCATTGATCCCCCTTGTTTTTTATGGGTCATGAGTATGTTATTGATGTTAGCTATTGGTTCTATCATGATATTTTGTCATGCCACTTCGTCTCGATTTTTTATGTCTAACCGGATATTTGAGCGGTCTCATATTTACCATGAACAAACCTTCAATGTCGCAAATGACAGCTTGTGCCTCGAAACTATTTATTCACACATGGAGTGATACTGGAGTCTGAAACGGTTATAGATAGGGCACGATATACGCACCGGGCTGATATAAACGACCTGCCCGGGTGACTCCGGCATGTGCGACACGGAAAACAAGTCCTACACCTGCGATGAATACACTCATCGGTCGTCAGGTGCTCGCAGTCGTCTATTCTGGCAGCCCAGGAATTAAATGTTTCCATAATCAGCTCATATCCGTTTATTACGCCAAACAACACCATGCTACTGTTTTGTTTTCACGGAGTGTTTGCATTAGCAAAATCAATGAGTGTTTAAAATATGCGTTAAAAAAGATATCTGTTTTTTTTCAAAGTTTCTACTTGTCGCTATTGTCGTCAATGTGTAAATGTGGACATTGCATCGCCGCAATAAAACCAAAAAGACAAAAAACGGATAACATAGAAGCATCAACCCCTTCAATTCACTACAAAACACCCTCATTGATAACGAAAACCTATAAAATCTATCACTTTAATACTGGCGTGTTATTTTTGTGAAGGAATTTCATCATCCATAAGTGGATATAATTTTAAGTAAAATATAATGTATAGCCAGGACTGACCGCTAACCCGTTACCTAGTTGGTGACAATGCTGAATCATTAAAATAATGACATTAGCTTCAGGCAGCTCTGGCAGAAGAGTGTGCTATGGTTATGTCGCCAGTCAGATATTAATCGCGGTCTTATCTGTGAGTCGATTATGTATCGACGTGAGTGGAGCTTCGTGTGACGGGTGCACTTGCTTAAGCTTTATCGAACCCGCGACCTGCATGCATCCCATCACCTTATCACTTAACAATATTATGGGCATTTTGTCGTTATTATCTCCGTCAGGTATCCCAGGCGGTCTGACAGAGATAATAACGTCAGGCCACATAAGGCCATGCGGGAGTTCCAGAACGGATAGGTGCGCGCTGAGCTGCAGGAAGGCTTGGTTATGCTTATAAATTAAAAGCGATTAATCTCCCGCGCGCTGTTTGTATGGCGCCACTCAGGGTAAGTTCCATAATCACTTTGTGAACCGTACTCCTTGCAATCTGGTTACGGGACAGTATAAAGGTAAAAAGAGAGGTTTTGTTTCTTATTTCCTCTGGTTGCTCCCAGATATATCTGAGGTGCTCAATTATAATCATTTTAACATTGGGCTGGGAAAGCATGTTTTCACGGGTGAAATACATCTGCAGATGACTTGTCAGAATATCAAACGCGTGCATCCAGAGATTGTTCTCATTAAAGAGAGCGATGGCATCACGGGTACTGATGACAAACATTTCGCAATCACAGTTACAGCGTAAGTAATGTGACTTAAACTCGTTCCTCATTTGCGCCAGGCCTAAAATAGCCGGCGCATTGATTGTGATGGTCACGATATCATTTTCCATTCGGTAAATAGATACAGAACCTTCAGTCAGGTAACAGATATTGTTGTATGTTTTTAATTCAATTCTCTGGTTTTTCTTTCGTTTTTCAAAATGAGAATGTCCGGACTGTGAAATGTATGATCCGGTTATCTGAATAGATCCTTTTATATCTGGTGAATGCATCTTATTCGCCTTTTATTGAATTCTACGGGTTACGTCGATTATAGTGCATGTTCTGTCGCCGGTGTAATGAAAACTGACAGAACGTGTCTGACAGTGTACCGACCTTGATCCGTTATCCGGCCTGAAACCAACATCCAGTCTGGCTCCTCGTTAAACACCGGACAGGTAATTGATTGCCGGGTGACTGAATTTTTAACGGGATACGACGGACAGGGTGGGGAGAATCGAATAAAACCGGACATCACCCATGATGATGTCCGGCCTGATGATTTAGAAATTATACTTTATACCAATCATCGCAGTGTTATTATTATATCCTTTCTGGCCAATCTGAGCGCCTATATTGCCCCACAGATTGACGCGGGCATTGATTTTCCCTTCGACGCCAAGTTTAACCTCAGCAATATTTTTGGAACCTTCCTGACGACTGTGGACACCATCCATGACTGTACCAAACTGATGCGTGTTATGGATCCAGTTAGTTTCAATAAAGGGTTCAAATTCCCGGCCGTTGTCCTTATCCAGAGTACGGTGTCCCTTCAGATAAGTCCGGAGTCCCAGGCGGGTCTGTATATTGCCATCCCCCTGGCTTTTCACTTCTGTACCGCCCGACTCACGATAGTTGCCGGATTTAACGCCCATCCAGGTCGCCTGGGCCTGTGGCTGAATAAACCAGTCGGTTCCATCCGTTATGCGCCCCATATTCAGGGTATACCCCGTCTCGGCAGAGGCGGTCATGCCACGGGATTGATAGGATTCAGTAGCCAGTTTTTCACCATTCACCTGGTTTGTGAACCAGTTGTATTGTAACCACCCGTCGAGATAGAGCCCGTTTTTGTCCACTTCATTCGCAAACCAGGTTCCATACACGCCCGCGCTGTAACCTTTGACTGAGCCTTTCGAATTAAAGCCGCTCAGCGACGAATCCGTTGAACTATGGCTTGTTGCATAGCCGGTCATGATCCCCAGATGGCCACGATCCAGTCCGTTACGACTCCATTGCGCCACATCCCCGCCGATCTGAGCCACATAGTTATTACTCTGTGTGCGAAGCTGGCCGCTGTCATCATGCGACCGGTTGTGTTCTCCTGTCTGACGTAACCACAAACTGGTCACTTTTCTTTCACCGGTCAGCGCATCAATGTACTGTGTTTCCCCTAAGCGATCATGTAACCGTGTATTAAATAAGGTATTGGCTGCTGCCATGTTGGCAGTATAGCTCCCTGCTTCCGGGCGGATGACGTGGACCGGCGTAACCGTTGCCTGACCGTTGTCATTAACCGGCGTCACAGGTGCCTGGCTGGTCAGATACCAGTTACCGCTGTTATTGCCGGTTCCCCGTACCAGCGAGTAATCATAGGCACCGGCAACAATTCGTCCATCCTGAACGAAGCTCCCATTGGACTGGCCTCCTACGTGGATCAGCTCAATACCGTTCAAAGCCGCGTCCCCTTTACCGCCCGCATTGGTTACGCTGACATGTGTGGAGCCTGATGTGTCCCCCGTGACCACCATTTTATCGGTGACCGATTGATCATTTCCTAACACCGTGTTGAAAATAAGCTGGCTGCTCGGTCCACCGTTGTAGTTGCCATTAACCATCAGCGTGGAGCCCGCGACGGGGTTTCCGGAAGCGTCATTATGACCAATGACTATCTTCCCGATGTTTGTCACATAGCCTGTGGAATACACCGTCGGGGTATCACCATCCTGGCCGAGGTATGTCGTCCCCTGGTTTATGAGGATCCCCCTCCCCAGCGACTGGCCAGAAAGCACCCGGAGATTACCGTTTACCTCGGTTCCTATCATCCCCACCATGCCGGCGTTATTACCGCTGAGCGTGACGGTGTCTTTCACATTAATATTTCCTGATCCTGTCATATCCCCGGCGATCACGCCGTTCTGGACGTACAGACTTCCAGAATTGAGATCTATCAGACTCCCGGTATCTGTCTCGATAGTCGACAGTGACTGGCTATACTTATCCATATCCAGCTGAGCGCTCCTGCCCAGATGCAGCCGCTGTGTCTGACCTAACACACCGTTATTCCCCATTTTCAGCGTACCCGCTGCCACATCCGTCTGGCCAGTATAATCGTTTTGACTGTTGGAGAGTGAAAGGGCCGTGTCGGTATTAATGATTAGATCACCGGCGCCGGTAACACGTGCACTCAGGTCCGCATCGCTACCGGTTCCACCGTTGGCAGAGAGGGTTAAGGCATTGCTACCATGTGTCAGAAGATCCACGTGTGTCAGACCGTAGTTAATATACAGCCCGGTCCCCTTGTCACTTGTCAGTCGGTAATCATAAGTACCGTTTGCCACCGTCTGACCATTTTGCGATATGGCGGAAACCAGGGCACTGGAAAGCGCATTGCCATTATTATCAACCAGAGACAGGTTTCCGGCATCCCCTTGTACCGTCCCCTGACTGGTGGCGAGCGTCACTAAAACCCCTGCATCATCCTGCTGCAGAAGGGGTAACGCGCTGGGTTGCCCCGTCGAACCGGGGAGCGTATTGATAACAGCATCATTGTTCGATAACTGAATACGCCCTGTCCCCGTCAGATCAAGATCGTTAAGCGTCTCAATCGTTTTATCATGATGTAACGTTCCCGGAGAAACATCCCCCAATACCAGGGTACCGCCATCAAACGAGAGCGCTCCGATATGCTGAACCCCCGTCCCCACCGTGGTGACGTTTCCGTTGCCCATATCCAGGCGAGCATGGGTTAACGCGTGGGTATTCGCACCCTCAAGATCAAATGTGTTATGACTGACCGCGACGGTACCCTGAAAACGATCGCCGACCGCTGTCGAGAAGTTAAAGGCAGCAGACTGGTTGTCTGCCTGCAGTGTGCCGTTACCGGTGAGCAGGTTACTGAACGTAAACGCGCCCTGTGTCTCGGCCTTAAAAAGGCCGGACGGTGAAATATTAATTTTCCCCAGCCCAAATCCGTCTGTTGAGGTGGCGCTGTTGTCGACGCGGGCAGTCCCCGTGACATTCCAGTTCCCGGCATACGACTGGTTATCGGATTCGAGGGTCACGTCACCCGATACGGTCGTCCAGCCGGTCCCGGACAGAAGATGAGTGAAATCCCCGGTATAGTTAATATCCAGCCCCTGGGTGATCCCCGCATCTGTCCCATCGGTCGTGATGTCCACATCACCCGCCCCCAGCGCCCGGTCATCCGTTACGGATAAAAGCCCCCCCTGAATTGTCGTCCCCTGGTAATAGGTGTTACCTGCAGAGCTCAGTGTGGTATGGCCCGATTGCTGAATAACTCGACCATCCCCTTCTATGGGCAGACTGAAAAGATAACCAGGCGTACCAGGTTTATCCGCATCCTTACCGTTATTGAAGATAATTTCATTATCTCCCAGCCCGCTCATAGTGATATGTTTCGCCGTAATGCTCGTGGGTGGGCCATACATATGGTCACCGATGTAGACTTTATTCACCCCCCCGGAGATGCTGTGTATATTAATATCACCACCGATATTCAATATCGTATTGTGCCCCAGTACGGTCGTCATGTTGTTGTGGGCATCCTGAGAATCAAGATTAAAATCACCGGAGACAGTGACCTGATGATTTGCATCCCCGTTCATGATTTGCAGTGATGTATTTCCTGCGCTATCGCCCAGCAGGGTGAAATCCCCCCCCGTAAAAAAGTCAGCGGCTGTGATAATACAATCTGCGTACACGCTATTAATATCTGAAATGGTTTGCTTCAGACGCAATATCATATCGCCGCTCACGTGAAACAGCGATTCTGCTGCCTGAAATCTGGTAAGATTCGCATTAAAATTACCGCCCACGGTCAAGGTGCTATCATTATTAGCTACTACCATGGTGCCAGAATTGGAAATTAAATAATCGTGGGCAACTGTAAATGCACCCGCTGATTGAAAATGTTCATAATCTGCAGTCTCTATGTCCAGGTTTGCCGACGAGAATGATGACGTGGGGTCAAGGAGTTGAAATGTTAATGCTTGTCCCTGCGCGATAACATCGCCGACCGTTATTTTCCCACCCAGTCCGGCCGTGTGGTTTGATGATAAACCACCGAACTGCGACCCACCCAATTGTATGGGTCCAGCCGTGATTGTTAATGCCCCTCCCTGTGTATCAAGGGTGCCGCCATTAATCCACAGCCCCCCCGAGTTCATCGTGATCGCATCGCCACTCGGACTGGTGATATTGACGATCCCCGCGCCTGAATCGACCACCAGGGTCGAATTCACCACTAAGCCATCCGTGATATCGGCAACGGGCTGCCCCCAGACGGTAGGGGTTTGTATGGTTGTTGCCAGTGAATGACTGATGCCGGTGAAAAAAAGCGATGCCGACAGCGCCATCCTGATTAATAACGATGTTCGGGTTAACTTTGACGGTGGTCGCCATATTCCGGATGGCATGTTAGATTGAGACAGACTTCGGTCATAGAATGAATGATTCATCGATTTTATCATTTTTAGTAATGTTGGTATTAACTTACAGGCCGTAAGTTTTATTCTGTTAAAGGTGGAGTTATGCGTGCTTTGATTTTTCGTGAACGGATGAATCATCTACATTCATCCAGATAAGCTTACCTCTTTGAGTTTTAACTATGTTTTCATCGGTGAGTTGTCCTATGATGTTATGGAGTGAGCTGCGTGATATTTTATGTCTTGAAATGATAAATTTGTATATCGATGTTTTTATTCTGAACGATTCATCCTGCACCCACAATAATTTAAGGTGTTCTCTCACAATATCTTTATTACTTTTATGGTTTAAAAATTCTTCCCGATTGAAAAGTAAACCAAGATGATTGCACAATAAATTTGCAGCGTGATCCCAGTAATTAAAACAGGTTAATAGATTAATGAAAGAATCTTCACTTATTAAGACGATTTCACAATCCTGTTCGCAGCGAAAATAATAAGGCTGCTCGTTTTTAAATAACTGCTCGATACCAATAATGCCATGCCCTTCAATGATTAAAATAACTTTGTGGGTTGTGGCATGATACAGTGATATCGTTCCTCGTTTCAAAAAAGCTATCTTATGATTTTTATTCAGTTCAAATCTCTGATTTTTTTTCCGTAAGGTAAAATATGAATCCTGAGATTTTTCAATACACCCACCAATAAGCTGGGTTGATTCCATGACATTGTATTGCGTCATTTATATACCCATATTTATCCCGATTTGAGTATTTCATACTGGGGTCTGTTGTGTGTTTAGGTCTCAGTATATTGCCTTACCCCAATGTCGGAATGCAATACAACTGCAGGATATAATTAGATACACAAATGGACAATGGCTATTGAATGATAATAACTATCATATTGAAATATTAAGCGTTTAAAATCAAGTGGATAGATTTTATCGAGTTAGACTGATGTTGATATTAAGTTGTATTTTATGATTGATAATGTAATCACGGTGTGATTCTGGCAGGGTGTTATTTATCATATTGTCTATTTTTATATATTCCGTATTTCAAATGTTGTATCCCGCAGGTATACGACGTGAGCATGGGAGCCATGCAGTGGTCGCCTTCCGGCAATGTCCGGTGCAGATAAGTGCGACGGATGAATACGGGCACCGCCTCGTACACAGGGAGGGACCGGGAATACGGCATGACCAGGCGCGGGATCCCCCTCGGGCAAGAGCCTCGATTACGCCATGAATGCCGCCCGGGAGGCGTGCAGCAAAGGACCGGTACGCATCCCCGGTGAATGAACGGCCCAGGAAAAGCCCATACGTCCCTGTTCGGTTCAGGGCTCGCCGGCGGGCTCATTCCTGACGGTAAATCCCGCCGGGCATGCCATCTCATGCCCGGACAAAGTGGCTCATGAGCGCTGTGATTTCTCCGTGCTCCTGCCGGCTGAATTTCCCGCAGCGTTTCGCGGTCGACACGGGCCTGATTGCGCAGTGTGTGGGCCCCCCGGTGAGCCGGAAAGCACCACAGCAGTACGCAACCTGTCAGAGATCGCCGTACAGGCCGCGCAGGCCGTTCAGCGCATCAGCCAGCGTCCCTTCACTGCAGCGCGCGACCAGCTCACGGATCAGCGTGTCGAAGTCGTCCGGTGGCAGGAAGATCCGCAGCCCGTCGAGGCCAAAAAAGCCGTCCTTTGCGGCGTTGCCCGGCGGTGAGAACATCACGTGCTCGCCGTGATGGCCACGGGCGAGAGCGTCCGGATGGTGGGCATACAGGGTGAACAGGCCCAGCAGCTCCGAGAAATGAGTCCAGCCGAACGGCACGACAAAATCCTGGCCGGTGATCAGCAGGTGCAGGCGTGGAACCTCATACCAGCCGCCGGGCCGCGGGGCGATCGCCTGTCCGTCCACCTGAATATCCAGCCGCAGCGTGCCCACCTCAATCGTCTCCCGGACCGCCGGGATCACGGGGCGGGTAGCCTCCGCCAGCCGGCGTGCATCCTCCTCGCTCCAGGGTTCGCCCCGCAGCGCCAGCGGGAACAGCGCCTGCAGACGTGGCAGGGTGAAGATCTGCGCCAGGGCCTCATCCGGGAAGGTGCGCAGATCGAAGCACTGTGACGCCAGCGGGCGCAGCAGCCGTTCGGCGTAGCCCTGGTCAATGATCGGGCGCTGGCGCAGCGTCGCAAGAAAGTCCATGAATTCGTCGGCTGGTGCCGTCCCCTGCAGGTGAAAAATGCCCTGCAGGTACGGCAGATCGACAGGCATATTCTGCTCAGCCTGCCAGGCCAGCAGTTCACCGGTGATGTCCAGCAGTATCTGCAGGGCCGGGCGGGTGACCAGCCGGTTGCGGCCGTGGACACAGCCTTCCTGGGCCAGCCCGAGCAGCAGGCGCAGTTCGTCACGGGTGACCGGCGGCAGGCCGAAGGTCTGGCCGAGCATAATTTTGCGGTACATCTGGCGGATGGCCTCATCGCGATCGGCGAGCAGCGCCAGATAGCTGTCCTCCGGGGCGGCGGTTTTCAGCGCGCTGTCGAGAAAGCGTTCCGCCAGGGCATTCACCGAGGTGTTTTCGTGCCCGGCACGAATTTTCAGCGCCTCGATGAGTTTTTTGTGAAAGCGCAGGGTCAGCTGGCTCAGCATGGTCACTCCTGTCATCGGTCGTGTTTAAGGTGAGGTATATTGTATGAATGACTGTTTTTTTTCTGAGTTAATCACCAATATTTCATTCAGTCAATTTAATGACATGATGTCATTGATGGTCATGTGATACCTCACGGTTCGTCTTTTTCGCGCTGAGATCCGATTTCTGTGAGAGTAGGATCTTCTTCAAACCCACCGGCGCGCTGCGGCCCGGTCACACAATATGTAGCGGTGAAATCATTTGCTGATGACGCTATATGTTGTGTTCCCCCCCGATCCGTTACCCGCCGCCCGGCAGCAGATATTGCCGCTTTGCTTATTCCGTGGGCGTGGTACACTTCCGGAAAGTCGTTAATATCGAAAAAATCGGATCACCGGAAAACAGTCATCCGGTAATTTAATGTCATGGCTATATGCCTGCTAATTATCACATCTACGATGTTGTATACGCGGTATTAAATCAGGCGTTATCATCACCGTTGTTATGGTTGTGAGAAAATTCTTAAGAGATGGTGGGAAAATTCTGAATGCATCCGTGACTGTCATGCTGCGTGATAATCCCGGCATCAATTAATGCAGAAATGTCCGGGCGCAGATGGCAACCAGCGGAAAGGACACCTGCGACAAAATATTCTGCGGGGACGTGTGATTACTCTGAGTGACTGTCACGGAGGGAGCCAAAATTGCCTAAAACGCTAATTGAAGTTTTTGATTATCTGACGACCGAACGTGGACATCAGTATTTATGGCTCAATCTGACACCACGTACGTCTTATCTGGGTAGTTTTCGCTTACCGATAGATTTTCTTGTCGTCTCGAGTTCCGGGCAGGAGCTGGCTGAGTTTGATGGAACGGGGTGGTATTACATCAATCCTGGCTTTCTGACATTCGATGTGGCTGTTCATGGGGTTCCTCCATCAACCGTAGGGACGATTCCGTTGGATAAGAACAGTGTCATTGATTTGAAGAAGACCTTTGTTATTTAGAGATGTGCGGGATTTCTCTTTAAGGAAAAAACATGGCGGACTGGTTTATTGCCACCGAGGGTGTGAAAGTAGTTAAAGACAGCGCCAGCCTGTGGCCACAGATCATCACGGCGGTTTCATCAATTGGTGCTGCTCTGGGTGGTGTTTGCCTGACTCATCACTATGCCCGCAGCCGCGAAGAAAAAGCTGCGTCGTCCAGACGTCAGGCTGAGCTGTATTTCATTTCTACGGAGCTGGTCTTTCGTCTCGAACGTTATGCTCAAGAATGTGCTGATGTCGTCAAAGACGAAGGTCAGGAAGATGATAAGGGATACACAAGGACAACCATAAGCGCAGAGGCATTTTCTGCCGATGATATTGACGGCGACTGGCGTGTACTACCGGCCAGAATCATGTACCGCATCCGGGAACTGACAGTACTGATCCCTGAAGCCAACCGGTATATAAGCGTTATCTACGAGTTTGATGCCCCACCTGACTGGCAAATGACATTCAGGGAACGCAGATATCAGTATTCACGGCTTGGGATGCGTGCCGTTTTACTGGCCAAACGATTGAGGAAGATTAATGGTATGCCTTCCTCACATCTTGATAATGGCAGTTGCTGGTCTGTACAACATGTATTGTGGACTGAGTGGCGGAAACAAAGAAAATCCAGAGCCAGAATGGCATGCCCGGATACCTAACTTTTTCAGATGCAGGGACGCGGGCAGTCATAAATCTTCATGTAATGTTTCAGGAGTCAGTTATGGAAAATATGATGAAAACTATGCGTGAGTATTTCCCCACGCGAACAGTAGTGTTCGAACAGTCTCTGGATATGTTTGGTATCACCCGGGGTAAGGATGGGAAGCTCATATTTCCCCGTCATTCTGATAACCGTTTCCCGATCGGGCGTATCCGCAAGCGTCTGGCAGCTTATGGCTGGCGTGGAGAACGTCTGAATCAGGAAGTGGCGCGTATCGTCGCGGGTCCTGGTATTCTTCCTGAAAGAAATGACTACAGCATAATTTTTCCTTACGGATGGGAACGTAACCAGCTTACCCCTGAGATGCGGAGAATGTTTCCCCGGAAGACTGGTCGCCGCGTGCTGCTTATGCTGGATGAGTTCCATTATATTCATGACGCCCGGGAGCATAAGTCGATTTCACCAGAAAGTGATGAAGCACCCGAGGTATCATGAATTACCCTTCTCTTCCCGGACAGGCCTACGCCCCGGAAAAAGTGCATCTACCTGTGGCCATCGATTACCCGGCAGCGCTGGCCCTGCGTCAGATGGCAATCGTCCAGGACGAACTGCCGAAATACCTGCTAGCCCCGGAAGTGAGCGCCCTGCTGCATTATGTCCCCGATCTGCACCGCAAGATGCTGCTGGCCACGCTGTGGAATACCGGTGCGCGCATTAACGAAGCGCTGGCCCTGACCCGGAGTGATTTTTCGCTGGCGCCACCCTACCCGTTTGTGCAACTGGCCACGCTGAAACAGCGGGCGGAAAAAGCTGCCAGAACAGCAGGAAGAACGCCTGCCGGCAGCCAGGCGCATCGCCTGGTACCGCTGTCAGATAAACAGTACGTCAGCCAGTTGGAGATGATGGTGGCCACGCTGAAAATTCCCCTCGAGCGCAGGAATAAACGTACTGGCAGAACAGAGAAAGCACGCATCTGGGAAATTACCGACCGCACGGTCAGAACCTGGCTGAATGAAGCGGTTGAATCCGCTGCAGCCGACGGTGTGACATTCTCGGTTCCGGTGTCGCCACATACTTTCCGGCATTCCTATGCCATGCATATGCTGTACAACGGTATTCCGCTGAAGGTGCTGCAAAGTCTGATGGGCCACAAGAGCATCAGTTCGACGGAGGTCTATACGAAAGTGTTTGCTCTCGATGTGGCCGCACGGCACCGAGTTCAGTTCCAGATGCCGGAAGCAGATGCTGTGGCCATGTTGAAAGGGAACATTTAGATATTAAAGCGGGTGACGGTCACTTTGGAGTGGTCACCTAATGGTATTTCTATACAGTCTGAGTGGTATCCTGCGGGTATACCCGAATGTAACAGGCTGACGCGCCCCGGGCTTGTCCAACCCCTCCCCTGTTCAGAAGCAAGTTCTGAACAGACTCACGGTTTGCGCGGTGGGTCAACAAAATTAAATACGATCACCAGAAATATTTTCTGGACACTTTTTCCGATAGTGCCGAAATGTCCAGGTTGGAAAGCATTTTTTGTGCGTTGTTGAAGGGCCGCGACGAGTGGAGCAAGGTGGCAAACATAATGCTGGACAGAATTACCTGAATGTCCAGTTGGCGCGGGGAATTAAACGAGGGTATAAAAAAGCCGCTTGCGCGGCTCAGTCATGGGGGATTTGATGCATCCATGCCGGGTTATACGGCATGATAGTTTCGGTTTCTATATCATTCATTTCACGCTGCCAGCGTTCATCACGTTCCCGGCGAAGCTCAATACGCTCAGATTCACCTTTGCTGCATCCGTCAACGGGAGAGAGAGCACCAAACTCATAAAGGCCACGGTCAATTAGCTCCAGCGTCTGCGGGGGTGGAACATATCGGACGGCGGTCTGAGTATCATCCAGCCCCATCATACCCAGCGAATTCTCAGGCCAGAATCCGGCATCTTGCTCATCGGTGTATATTAAACCGTCCTGGCTCCACCACTGCTGTTTCCCGGTACTGAAAATCTTGAAATATTCCATTACATGCACCGCTTAATTAATGAACACACACCTATAATACCTGGTCAGATCCCTCACAGCCAGCAGAACTGGACGGAATAACCTCTGTGTCCAGGTACGCGGGCTTAAATATATGATGTTAAAACATCATTATATCATGATTTCATTCTTTCATTCTTTCATTCTTTCATTAAATCAGTGTAGCCAGAGATTTTCTTTAATGGAAAAGATGAATCAATAACTATCTTATCGTTTATGGTCGCGTCCCAGGACCACCATCCCTTCTCACCGTATTCACTGTTGTACCACCTTTCTTTCTCGCGACGATGAGTGGTATAGGCATCGGTTTTCATTCCCCACACTTCGATCGGAAATGGCATATGATTTTGAGATTGGACATCGAGAAGACAAAAGTCGGGATGAAATTCCATCTCGGAAGAGTCATATCTTAGTGGTTTGAAAAAGGAGCGTTGTAATTCGTACAATTTTTGTTCCATCATTCCTTCATATTGTGAATCTAGTGGTATATATCGATCACTCGTCATCATCAAGGCAAGCTGGCGAACTTGTGCTGATTTATCGCTGGGAACATCTGTCAGTGCAATAATGAAAATCTTATATCCTTTTTTCCAGCCACTAAACTCATGTGGAAACCTCTCGATAGCAGAATTCCATCTGGATACATCAATATCAAGAAAAGGCATGCCGGCAAAACCTTTCACTGGTAATCGGTTGATCCCTGAAAGATATTTCTCAGAGTATTTTGCCAGTTCGGCCACAACCACCATTCGGCATTTATTCAGCTCAGCAAACTCTACCGCACTACTGTTCCGTTTACTGTCTCTCGAATTTGTCGCAGCAGGGGTGAGCAATACATCTGACAAGAGTGTTCTACCGATTTCAATTCCACGCGCTTGCTCCCTAAGATGAAAGCCAAGCAATGTTAATGACCTCTTGCCATCCATCTTAGGAACCCACTTGTTATATGAAGCATTTTCCCAGAGTAAGTGCAGCAGGCCGCACAGAGACACTGTACCTCTTCTACTTTTACGAGAGGCATCACCAGTCAGGGGGGTTGCAGGAATATCGTCAGATACTGATTTTGTCTGCAAAGCATAATCCAGCTTCACATTGATAATGCCGCCCGGTCTTTCACTGATCGCAGCATTATTGTAAGTTCCTTGTGCACCTTCTGGTGAGAGGCGGCTATAGAAACGACACCCCTCTTTATGTTTACTGCCGGTTAGCGGGAAACGCGCCAGATGGTGTTTCTCATTTTTCAACTTTACAGCCAGCGGTAGTTCTCTGCCTGTACATAAACAGGCACCATACGAGTTACAGTCGCGTGATTTCTTCAGTGCCAGTTGAAAATCACTATGTTCTGAAGTCGAATCTTGTTTATCGGGACTAAAGAACCGTGGGGACGACTTGCTATCAAAGTACAGTTTGACCGTGAAAATATTCATGTTCACCTCACCTTCTAATCATTAAATCATTAAATCATTAAATCATTAAA
>NZ_SZWU01000031.1:0-7086 GCF_005280935.1 Citrobacter sp. wls757
CTCTGCACAGAGAGGATAATACAAGGCCGGATAAAGCGTTTAGCCGCATCCGGCATTAATGAAATAAAAAGCCGATATTAATATCGGCTTTTTTATAAGAATGCTCCAGGATATCTACGTTCTAACTTCATACCTTAATTGAGCTTAATCCTAAAATAATTTTATTAATGTTATTCAATTTCTGATGTTTTCGGATTTACCGGATATTGCATTTTAATTTTTATATTTTAATTTATTGATTTATTTGTCTTTGTTGTATTTTTTAATCATTTTTCCTTTCGTTATCTAATTATCCTAAATTCCCGCGTGGCGTAATTTTCACACTTTGGCTTGTGTATACTCGATCTCGCCCGAAATTCTTTTGGGTAAATCTCCATTCATACAATGAAGGGAATTTGTGATGAAAAAAGTTCTGTATGGCCTGTGGGCTATATCTGCGCTTGCGGCGACTTCTGTCTATGCCGCCCCCGTTCAGGTGGGTGAGGCGGCAGGGTCGGCTGCCGCGTCGGTTTCGGCAGGAAGTTCCTCCGCAACCAGCGTGAGCACCGTAAGTTCTGCAGTGGGGGTCGCCCTGGCGGCGACCGGTGGCGGCGATGGTTCTAATACCGGAACCACAACCACCACAACCACCAGTACCCAGTAATAAAGGTACGTTTAATTCTAACCACACTTCGGTGTGGTTATTTTGAATTGCCAAAAGTATGTGGGATTTGTAGGCCGGATAAGCGTTGCGCCACCCGGCAATAATGCGGAGAAACGTCGTGAAGCGACCAGCGCTCATAATGGTTTGCCTGTTACTGCAGGCGTGCTCAGCCACCACCGAAGGGTTGGGGCATTCGCTGTGGGATAGCGTGTTTGGTACTCCCGGCGTACAGATGACGGACGATGAAATCCAAAATATGCCCTACGCCAGCCAGTATATGCAGCTAAACGGCGGTCCCCAACTGTTTGTGGTACTCGCGTTTGCGGAAAACGGACAGCAGAAATGGGTGACTCAGGATCGGGCTATTCTCGTCACGCAGCATGGGCGCATTGTGAAAACGCATCTCGGCGGGGACAACCTAATTGAGGTGAATAATCTGGCGGCAGACCCACTCATCAAACCCAATCAGATAGTCGATGGCGCAACGTGGACCCGCACAATGGGCTGGACTGAACATCAGCAGGTACGCTATGCCACCGCGCGATCGGTTTTCAAATGGGATGGCGCAGACACCATCAAGATCGGCAGCGATGACACGCCGGTACGGATCCTCGATGAAGAGATAACGACCGATCAAACGCGCTGGCATAACCGCTACTGGATAGACAGTGAAGGGCAGATTCGCCAGTCGGAACAGTATCTAGGCGCGCATTACTTCCCGGTGAAAACCACGCTGATTAAGGCGGCAAAATCATGATCAAACGAGCCGTTATGGCGCTGCTGATGGGCCTGAGCGCAGCGTCTGTTTTTGCTGCGGGCAGCGTTAAGGTCTTTACCTCCGCCAGCGAAGAGCCAAAAACGCTGACCGGGGCCGAACATCTGCTCGACCTGGTTGGACAGCCGCGGTTGAGCAATAGCTGGTGGCCAGGCGCGGTTATCAGCGAAGAGCGGGCAACGACGGAGGCGGAACGTCAGCAGCAGGCATTACTGGCTCGCCTGGCGACGCTGGGCGCAGAAGAAAGCGGTGACGATGCGGCCACTATCAACACATTACGCCAGCAGATTCAGGCGCTGAAGGTGACTGGCAGGCAGATGATTAATCTTGACCCGGATGTTGTGCGCGTCAGCGAGCGAGGCAACCCGCCGTTGCAGGGCAATTACACGCTGTGGGTCGGAGCGCAGCCAACGCATATCACGCTGTTTGGCCTGCTAAGCCATCCGGGTAAACAACCGTTTATGCCCGGGCGCGATGTTGCCAGTTATCTCGATGGGCAAAGTCGGCTCAGCGGCGCGGATCGTAGCTTCGCCTGGGTTATCTATCCTGACGGGCGCACGCAAAAAGTACCGGTCGCTTACTGGAACAAACGTCACGTTGAGCCGATGCCCGGCAGCATCATTTATGTCGGACTCTCTGATGCTGTCTGGAGCAGCACCCCGGATGAAATTAATGCCGACATTCTTCGCACCCTGACCCAGCGGATACCCGAATAATGAGAAAAACTTACCTGCTCAGCTTACTGGCGCTGGGCGTAAGCGTTGCCTGCCACGGTGAAACCTGGCCCGCGCCCATTGGACCTTCGCAGTCCGATTTTGGCGGCGTGGGGCTGCTGCAAACCCCAACCGCACGCATGGCACGTGAGGGCGAAATGAGCCTCAATTACCGCGATAACGATCAGTACCGCTACTACTCTGCGTCGGTGCAGCTCTTCCCGTGGTTGGAAACCACGCTGCGCTACACCGATGTGCGTACCAAAAAATACAGTAGCGTGGAGTCGTTTTCTGGCGATCAGACTTACAAGGATAAAGCTTTTGATCTCAAACTACGGCTGTGGGAAGAGAGCTACTGGATGCCGCAGGTGGCGGTTGGCGCGCGAGATATTGGCGGAACTGGCCTGTTCGATGCGGAGTATATTGTGGCGAATAAAGCCTGGGGGCCGTTTGATTTCTCGCTTGGCCTGGGCTGGGGATATCTCGGGACCAGCGGTAACGTCAGCAATCCGTTTTGCTCATACAGCGATAAATTCTGCTATCGCGATAACAGCTACAAGCAGGCCGGTTCTATTGACGGCAGCCAGATGTTCCACGGCCCGGCATCGCTGTTTGGCGGCGTCGAGTATCAGACGCCCTGGCAGCCGTTGCGTCTGAAACTGGAGTATGAGGGAAACAATTACCAGCAGGATTTTGCGGGCAAGCTGGATCAGAAGAGCAAGTTTAACGTCGGCGCTATTTATCGCGTCACCGATTGGGCCGACGTTAACCTCAGCTATGAGCGCGGGAACACCTTTATGTTTGGGGTCACGCTGCGGACTAACTTCAACGATCTGCGGCCAAACTATAACGACAACGCCCGCCCGAAATATCAGCCACAGCCGCAGGATGCCATCCTGCAACACTCGGTGGTGGCGAATCAGCTAACGCTGCTGAAATATAACGCCGGACTGGCCGATCCTAAAATTCAGGTGCAGGGCGATACGCTGTATGTGACCGGTGAACAGGTGAAATACCGTGATTCGCGCGAAGGGATCGAACGTGCCAACCGGATCGTGATGAACGATCTTCCCGACGGGATCCGCACGATCCGTATTACGGAAAATCGTCTTAACTTGCCGCAGGTGACGACCGAAACGGAGGTTTCCAGCCTCAAGCGTCATCTGGAAGGCGAACCGTTGGGCCACGAAACCCAGCTGGCGCAAAAACGCGTTGAGCCCGTGGTGCCGAAAACGACCGAGCAGGGCTGGTATATCGATAAGTCACGCTTCGATTTCCACATCGATCCGGTGCTTAACCAGTCGGTGGGCGGCCCGGAAAACTTCTATATGTATCAGTTGGGCGTGATGGGAACGGCGGATTGGTGGGTTACCGATCACCTGCTGACCACTGGGAGTTTGTTCGCCAACCTCGCCAATAACTATGACAAATTTAACTACACCAACCCGCCGCAGGATTCGCATTTGCCACGAGTGCGTACCCATGTGCGCGAGTATGTGCAAAACGATGTCTACGTGAATAACCTGCAGGCCAACTACTTCCAGTCACTCGGAAACGGGTTCTACGGACAGGTTTACGGTGGCTATCTGGAAACCATGTACGGCGGAGCGGGGGCAGAAGTGCTGTATCGTCCACTGGACAGCAACTGGGCGTTTGGTGTTGATGCCAACTACGTGAAACAGCGTGACTGGCGTAGCGCGCAGGACATGATGAAATTCACCGACTACAGCGTGAAGACCGGGCATTTGACGGCGTACTGGAATCCGTCATTCGCTCAGGATGTACTGGTGAAAGCCAGCGTGGGTCAGTATCTGGCGGGAGATAAGGGCGGAACGCTGGAAGTGGCGAAGCGCTTTGACAGTGGCGTTGTGGTAGGCGGCTATGCGACCATCACCGACGCCTCGCCGGATGAGTACGGAGAGGGTGATTTTACCAAAGGGGTGTACGTATCCGTGCCGCTGGATCTGTTCTCGTCAGGCCCGACCCGCAGCCGTGCGGCGATTGGCTGGACGCCGTTAACGCGTGATGGCGGCCAGCAGCTTGGACGTAAGTTTGGTTTGTACGACATGACCAGCGACAGAAGTGAAAACTTCCGTTAATCGAGCCGTTTGCCAGCCGGATGGCGCTACGCTTATCCGGCCTACAAACTGCCTGTACTGCAGGCCGGATAAGGCATTTGCGCCGTCAGCAGGCAAGTTACAGGCGACGCAATAATTTTGCCGGGTTTCCTGCATACACGCCTTTCTCGGTGATCGATTTGGTCACCACGCTCCCCGCACCGATGACCGCGCCATCGCAGATGGTGACCGCCAGAATGGTCGCTCCACTGCCGATTGAGACATCGTTGCCAATCGAAATTCTTCCCCAACTGTTGCGGTCGGCGTTGGGTTTTCCTTCGCGAAACATATCGTTGGCGAACATCACGCCATGACCGATAAAACAGCGGGCGCCCAGGGTGACATATTCGCAGATGAAAGTGTGCGACTGAATTTTGCTGTCTGCGCCAATTTGCGTATTACCCTGGATTTCAACAAATGGCCCGACAAAAACGTTGTCACCCAATGTGCAATTGTAGAGATTTGCGGGTTCATAAATCACCACGTTCTCACCGCAGGTAACGTTGCGGACAGCGGATTGTCTTAGCTGCATACTTCATCCTGTGAAATGTGTCGTGACATTCATCATTCCCCGCTGACCTTTCTTGCACAAAACATAAACAAAAAATGTAGATCTCTGTCACATTTTTGCGTTATACAGGAACCTCGCCACTGAGTAAGAGGTGCTGTTATGACGTCGCTATCTCGTCCGCGCGTGGAGTTTATCTCCACCATCTTACAGACCGTGTTGAATCTGGGACTGCTGAGTTTGGGCCTGATCCTGGTTGTATTCCTCGGGAAAGAAACGCTGCATCTGGCGGATGTGCTGTTCGCGCCGGAACAAACCAGCAAGTATGAGCTGGTGGAAGGGCTGGTGGTTTACTTCCTCTATTTTGAATTTATCGCGCTGATTGTGAAGTACTTTCAGTCGGGGTTTCACTTTCCGTTGCGCTATTTTGTCTATATCGGGATCACCGCGATTGTGCGGTTGATCATTGTCGATCATAAAGCACCGATGGATGTGCTGATCTATTCCGCGGCGATCCTGCTGCTGGTGATCACCTTGTGGCTGTGTAATTCAAAACGGCTGAAGCGAGAGTAAAAGACAACGCGCCGCAATCGGGCTGCGGCGTGTTGCAGGTCAGGGTTACTGCGCAGAGGCTGGCTGGGTTTTCTCTGCGGCGGGTTCCCACAGTTCTTCAAGTTCTTCCAGCGTTTTGCCTTTGGTTTCCGGTACAAACTTCCACATAAACAGCGCCGCCAGAATACCCATACAACCGTAAATCCAGTAGGAGAAACCGTTGTGGAAATGGGAAACCAGCCACGAATTTTTGTCCATCATCGGGAAGGTCCAGGAGACGAAATAGTTCGCCAGCCATTGTGCGGCCACCGCAATGGCGAGCGCTTTGCCGCGAATCGCATTGGGGAAGATTTCTGCCAGCAGCACCCAGCAAACCGGTCCCCAGGACATGGCGAATGCGGCGACGTAAAATAGCATCGACAGCAGAGCAACCAGCCCGGAAGCCTGGGTATAAAACGCGGTACCGAGGCTGAACATACCAATGGCCATGCCCAGAGCGCCAATAATCTGCAGCGGTTTGCGACCAAATTTATCCACCGTCATGATCGCCAGCACGGTAAAGCTCAGGTTGATCACGCCAACAATGATGGTCTGTAACAGCGCCACATCGGTGCTGGCTCCCAGCGTTTTAAACACCTCTGGGGCGTAGTAGAGCACGACGTTAATACCGACGAATTGCTGGAAGATAGACAGCATTACGCCGATGACGATAACGCCTGCGCCAAACATCAGCAGGCGACCACCGGTTTTACGACCATGTTCCAGAGACTGATTGATCTCCTGCATGGCCTGGGTAGCGAGGGTGCTGCCCATAATTTTGCGCAGAATACCTTCCGCCTGCTCGTGTCTGCCACGCGCCATCAGCCAGCGCGGGCTTTCTGGTACGGTGTACAGCAGCAGTAAAAACAGCAGGGCGGGAATACTTTCGGACGCAAACATATAGCGCCAGCCATCGGTATTCAACCAGTTAGCGTCGCCAGAACGGGCGATAAAATAGTTAACGCAATACACCAATAGTTGACCAAAAATAATGGCGAATTGGTTAAATGACACCAGTTTTCCACGAATATGTGCGGGTGCCAGTTCAGCAATATACATTGGTGAGAGCATTGAGGCTAAACCTACGCCAATACCACCAATGATACGATAAATAACAAATTCGGGAACGTATCCGGCCAAATAAACAGGTACGGAATTATCAGGATTAATCGTCGTAAAGCCTAATTCCGGCCAGGCAGAACCAATACCGGAAATAAAGAACAGCAGAGCCGCGATTTTCAGCGAGTCCCGGCGGCCAAACCGGTTACTGCAATAGCCGCCCAGTGCACCGCCGATGATGCAGCCTATCAACGCACTGGCGACGCAAAAGCCCAACAGCGAGTTGGCGGCGGATTCACTTAAATGTTGTGGTGCGACAAACACGGTATTCAGGGATTCTACCGTTCCGGATATGACCGCAGTGTCGTAGCCGAATAATAGCCCTCCTAACGTTGCCACTAATGTAATCGAAAAAATATAACTGGAATTATATTGAGAGTTCATTCAGACCTGCCTTAGAGGATACAGCTCTTTTGATCAGTGTCGTGATGGTGAATTTAACAGGCAGGGAAGACAATTATCATTTTTTACATTGCAATTACGTTTTGTCTTTTCTGTGATCTTAATTCTGTTTGATTTATCTATATTCAGACAGGAAATAGAATTGCAGTGATGGAGAGCACGAAAGGAAATAATCGTAACAGTGATGCAAAATAACATAAAAAAAGGGCGCTCCGTAG
>NZ_SZWU01000031.1:7137-31168 GCF_005280935.1 Citrobacter sp. wls757
GATAACATAAGTTGAGGGTTGCAGTGGCATTGCCCGTTGCCGGGCAGGTACTTCGGTAAAACTTAACCTTTCACACCACCCGCGGTCAGACCGTTGACTAGCCAGCGCTGTGCCAGCAAGAACACCAGAGTGATCGGAATGGCTGAAAGTACAGCCGCGGCGGCAAAGTCGCCCCACAAATAGTTCTGTGGGTTGAGGTACTGCTGCATACCTACCGCAAGGGTATAGCTGTTCACATCACGCAGCAGCAGTGACGCGACCGGTACTTCGGTAATAGCGGCAATGAAAGACAGAATAAACACGACCGCCAGAATCGGAACGGAAAGCGGCAACAGCACCAGGCGGAATGCCTGCCACGGCGTAGCGCCATCCAGCGCGGCCGCTTCTTCCAGTGAACCGTCGATAGTTTCGAAATAGCCCTTAATCGTCCATACATGCAGCGCAATACCGCCGAGGTAGGCGAAGATCACGCCGCCGTGCGTGTTCAGGCCGATAAACGGAATGTACTGGCCCAGGCGATCAAACAAAGCATACAACGCGACCAGAGACAGCACCGCCGGGAACATCTGGAAAATCAGCATCCCTTTCAGCAGGGTTGCTTTGCCCGGGAAACGCATACGGGCAAAGGCGTAAGCACAGGTGGTGGAAAGCGTCACGATACCGATCGCGGTAATGCTGGCCACTTTCACCGAGTTCCACAGCCATAACAGTACCGGGAACGGCGGTGGCGTCACACGGCCATCCGCGTGTTCAACGCTAAAGCCCAGCGCCAGTTTCCAGTGTTCCCAGGAGATGTTTTCCGGGATCAGGCTGCCGGTGGCAAAGTTACCTTCGCGCAGCGAGATAGCGATAACCATCAGCAGCGGGAACATGATCGCCGCGATAAAAATCAGCAGCCCTAAGTGCGTTGCGAATAAACGTAACTTTTGTGATTTCGGTTGGACCATAGCCATTGTCGTTATCTCCCTTAATCAAACTTCATACGTGTGGCTTTCAGGTTCACAATCGCCAGCGCACCAACCAGCAGGAAGATCAGCGTGGCAATCGCCGCCGCCAGACCGAAGTCCTGACCACCGCCGCCTTCAAAGGCGATACGGTAGGTGTAGCTCACGAGCAGGTCGGTATAACCGGCTGGTGTGGTGGTACCAAGACGGTCCGGACCACCGTTGGTCAACAGCTGAATCAGCACGAAGTTGTTAAAGTTAAAGGCGAAGCTGGCGATCATCAGCGGCGTCAGCGGCTTAATTAGCAGCGGTAGCGTAATCTTAAAGAAGTTCTGGAACGGACCTGCGCCATCCATCGCCGAGGCTTCATATAGGTCGTCAGGAATCGCTTTCAGCAGACCCATGCACAGGATCATCATGTATGGATAACCGAGCCAGGTGTTGACGATAATAATCATCGAACGCGCGGTGGTTGGGTCGCTGAACCAGGCCGGTTTGATGCCAAACAGCGCGCTCAGCATCATGTTGATTTCACCAAAGCTCTGGTTGAATAAGCCCTTGAAAATCAGAATCGAGATAAACGACGGTACGGCATACGGAAGAATCAGCAGGACGCGGTAAATCGCTTTGCCTTTGAGAGACTCCCACTGTACGAGACAGGCCAGCACCATGCCCACGGCAACGGTCAAAATAACGGTCAGTACCGAGAAGACCACCGTCCAGACGAAGATGGCGAAGAACGGTTTCTGGATGCCTTCGTCGGTAAACACGCGGGTGAAGTTATCCCAGCCGATGGCAACGGTGTAGCCAGGGCTGAGTTTTTCGCTACCCCAGCTACCGTCAGCGTTAATCGACTGATAATAACCAATATCGTTGTTGGCGCGGTATTTTACGCCGCTCTGGCTGTTGGTGAGCGTACCGTCTTCAGCGAGCGTATAGAGTGGCTGCGTGCCGGAAAACTGGCGCAGCGAACTCATGGTAACTTTGCTTTCATCTGGCAGGATGGCGGTCAATTGGGTAAGCGCCTGGCGATTCTGCGTGATGATACGCAGCGTTGCACGTTCGCCTGCCGGCAGCGCCTCGGCTTCTTTCAGTTGCAGTTTCTGCTCGCCGCCAAATTTAAAGGCGTCAGAAAGGTAATTCTTGCCGGTTTCACCGTCGGTGAGGGCCAGTTGCCACTCATCACCCGCCGGATACAGGCCAAAGTTGTAGGTTTTCCCAGCCTGGTACGAACGATCCATCAGGACTTCCTGAGCACGTTCAAATGTCAGCTGGTTGGTACTGCTGTAGTTGGTAAAAGCAATGGCGATCGTACAAACCAGCGGAAACAGGACAAACAGCCCCATACCGGCAACGCCCGGGTAAACATAGCGCCAGGCATAGGCTTTACGGTTAGCGAAAATATACAGGCCAGCAGAGCTTAAAATCAGCGTCATGATGGCAAACAGGTACTCCCCCTGAGCGTACATCAAAACAACAAGGTAACCGACCAGCAGCCCAAGCAGACCCATCACTGACCATTTCAGCGTGTCGCTTTGCCACCAGTGTTTCTTTTTAATGACATCCATGGGGTTCAATCCTCAACAACAATGAAAACCTGTTGGTCAGCGTGCCTGATGGCGCTGCGCTTATCAGGCCTACAGGGTATGTAGGCCGGATAAGGCATTTATGCCGCCATCCGGCACGTTCACAACTGCATTACTTGGTGATACGACCCTGCGCGTCTTTCAGTGCGGCATCGACGGTCTGACGGCCGCTGGCTGCGTTGATCACTGCGGTACGAACGGCATACCAGAATGCGGACATCTGTGGGATGTTCGGCATGATTTCGCCTTTCTGGGCGTTATCCATGGTGGCGGCGATACGTGGGTCTTTCGCTAACTGATCCTGGAAGGATTTCAGCGCAACGGCGCCCAGCGGTTTGTCCTTGTTCACTTCATCCAGACCCTGATCGGTCAGCAGGTAGTTTTCGAGGAACTCTTTCGCCAGTTCTTTGTTCGGGCTGGCGGCGTTGATACCGGCGCTCAGAACGCCAACAAACGGTTTAGACGCTTTGCCTTTGAAGGTTGGCAGCAGCGTGACGCCGTAGTTGATTTTGCTCTTATCGATGTTGGACCACGCCCACGGACCGTTGATGGTCATCGCGGTATCGCCTTTGTTAAAGGCCGCTTCGGCGATGGAGTAATCAGTATCCGCGTTCATGTGTTTGTTCTTGATCAGATCAACCAGGAAGGTCAGACCCGCTTTCGCGCCAGCGTTATCCACGCCCACGTCTTTCACATCGTACTTACCGTTCTCAAACTTGAACGCGTAACCACCGTCGGCGGCAATCAGCGGCCAGGTGAAGTACGGTTCTTGCAGGTTAAACATCAGCGCGGATTTACCTTTCGCCTTCAGCTCTTTATCCAGTGCAGGAATTTCTTCCCAGGTTTTCGGTGGATTTGGAACGAGGTCTTTGTTGTAAATCAGCGACAGCGCTTCAACCGCGATCGGGTAGGCAATCAGTTTGCCGTTATAGCGTACGGCATCCCAGGTGAACGGATAGAGCTTGTCCTGGAACGCTTTGTCAGGCGTGATTTCAGCCAGCAGGCCAGACTGAGCGTAGCCGCCAAAACGGTCATGTGCCCAGAAGATGATGTCCGGGCCGTCGCCGGTCGCGGCAACCTGCGGGAATTTCTCTTCCAGTTTGTCAGGGTGCTCAATAGTGACTTTGATCCCGGTGTCTTTCTCGAATTTTTTGCCCACTTCAGCGAGGCCGTTATAGCCTTTGTCGCCGTTAATCCAGATAACCAGCTTACCTTCTTCAATCTTGGCGAGAGCCGAGGCGGAAAACATCATCGTCGTTAATGCAGACAATGCGAGGATGCGTGCGCCAGTTTTGATTTTCATAGTTCCCATCCTGTTTGGTGATTTTGCAGAGGTGGCTTAACGGTTACTAGTTTCTTTATACGACAACCTCTTTCCATCCTCCTTACCCCTACGCCCCACCCGCTCTTTATGTGATCTGTGTTACATAAATGTGAGTATTGCGTACTGGCGCACATAAAAACCCACCGATTTTTGCAAGCTGCATCACGAAATTCCTCTGAGGCTGGTGGCCCGGGTCTCAGACGCTGCTCTCTCATCCTCCCGCCTCCTCCCCCATAAAAAAGCCGGGGGGTGGAGGATTCACGCAGTCAAGGGATCGCGCATAGTCAGCCCATCATGAATGTTGCTGTCGATGACAGGTTGTAACGAAGGGAGAAGGGCATGGCGAGCGTACAGCTACGAAATGTAACGAAAGCCTGGGGTGACGTGGTGGTATCGAAAGATATCAATCTCGACATTCACGAAGGGGAATTCGTGGTGTTTGTCGGACCGTCAGGCTGCGGTAAGTCGACCTTGCTGCGTATGATCGCCGGACTTGAAACCATCACCAGTGGTGACCTGTTTATCGGGGAGACCCGGATGAACGACATTCCGCCCGCCGAACGCGGTGTGGGCATGGTCTTTCAGTCCTACGCGTTGTATCCCCATTTGTCTGTCGCGGAGAACATGTCGTTCGGCCTCAAACTGGCCGGGGCGAAAAAAGAGGTGATGAACCAGCGTGTGAATCAGGTTGCGGAAGTTCTGCAACTGGCGCACCTGCTGGAGCGTAAACCGAAAGCGCTTTCCGGCGGACAACGTCAGCGTGTGGCGATTGGCCGTACGCTGGTCGCCGAACCGCGCGTATTCCTGCTGGACGAACCACTGTCGAACCTCGACGCTGCTCTGCGCGTGCAGATGCGTATTGAAATCTCCCGCCTGCATAAACGTCTCGGCCGCACGATGATTTACGTCACCCACGATCAGGTCGAAGCGATGACGCTGGCCGACAAAATTGTGGTGCTGGATGCCGGTCGCGTCGCGCAGGTTGGTAAGCCTCTGGAACTGTATCACTACCCGGCTGACCGCTTTGTCGCGGGCTTTATCGGTTCGCCAAAAATGAACTTCCTGCCGGTGAAAGTTACCGCAACGGCGATTGATCAGGTGCAGGTTGAATTACCAAACCGCCAGCAAGTCTGGCTCCCGGTAGACAGCCATGCGGTACAGGTTGGCGCCAACATGTCTTTAGGTATCCGCCCGGAACATCTGCTGCCCAGCGATATCGCCGATGTCACCCTCGAAGGTGAAGTGCAGGTGGTCGAACAGCTTGGTCACGAAACACAAATTCATATCCAGATCCCCGCCATCCGTCAAAACCTGGTTTACCGCCAGAACGACGTGGTGTTGGTAGAAGAGGGTGCCACATTCGCTATCGGCCTGCCGCCAGAGCGTTGCCATCTGTTCCGTGAAGATGGCACTGCATGTCGTCGGTTGCACCAGGAGCCAGGCGTTTAAGGTCCCCATAAAAAAACGAAACGCAAAACCATTCGCAGTTTTAGAAGGTGGCAGCGTTTAAAGAAAAGCAATGATCTCAGGAGATAGAACGATGATTACTCTGCGCAAACTTCCTCTGGCGGTTGCTGTGGCAGCAGGCATTATGTCTGTTCAGGCAATGGCTGTGGATTTCCATGGTTATGCTCGTTCCGGTATCGGCTGGACGGGTAGTGGCGGCGAACAACAATGTTTCCAGGCAACAGGTGCACAAAGTAAATACCGTCTTGGTAACGAATGTGAAACCTACGCTGAAATTAAATTAGGCCAGGAAGTGTGGAAAGAAGGCGATAAGAGCTTCTACTTCGACACCAACGTCGCCTACTCCGTAGCACAGCAGAATGACTGGGAAGGGACTGACCCGGCCTTCCGTGAAGCCAACGTGCAGGGTAAAAACCTGATTGAATGGCTGCCAGGCTCTACTATCTGGGCCGGTAAGCGCTTCTACCAACGTCATGACGTGCACATGATCGACTTCTACTACTGGGATATTTCAGGTCCTGGTGCCGGTATTGAAAACATCGATCTGGGCTTCGGTAAACTGTCTCTGGCCGCGAGCCGTTCTCAGGAAGCAGGTGGTTCATACGCGTTCAGCAGCCAGAATATCTATGATCGTACCAAAGACACCGCTAACGACGTATTCGACGTTCGTTTAGCGCAATTGGCAACAAACACTGATGGTATGTTGGAACTGGGTGTTGACTACGGTCGTGCGAATACGACAGATGATTACAGCCTGGCAGACGGCGCATCAAAAGATGGCTGGATGTTCACCGCTGAACATACCCAGAGCATGCTGAAGGGCTACAACAAGTTTGTTGTGCAGTACGCGACAGACTCCATGACCACGCAGGGTAAAGGTCTGAACCAGGGTTCTTATGGTTCTTCTTCCTTCACCATTACTAACCCAGACGGTAGTAAAACCAATTACGCCAATAACGTGATTAATAACAACGGTAGCCTGGTTCGTATTCTCGACCACGGTGCCATCTCCCTGGGCGACAAGTGGGACCTGATGTACGTCGGTATGTACCAGAACCTCGATATGGATAACGATCTGGGTACTGAATGGTACACCGTCGGTATTCGCCCGATGTACAAATGGACGCCAATCATGAGCACCCTGATGGAAGTCGGCTACGACAACGTCAAATCTCAGCAGACTGGCGATCGCAACAGCCAGTACAAAATCACCCTCGCGCAACAGTGGCAGGCTGGCGACAGCATCTGGTCCCGCCCGGCAATTCGTGTCTTCGCAACCTATGCCAAGTGGGATGAGGAGTGGGGCTACGTCAAAAATGGTAACGACGTAACCAAATATGCAGCTGCAACGAACTCTGGTATCAGCACCACCAGCCGTGGTGACAGCGATGAGTGGTCCTTCGGTGCTCAGATGGAAATCTGGTGGTAATTCAGCACTAACCTGACGTAAAGACCGAAAGAGGGGCGCAAGCCCCTCTTGATTACGGTTTAGCGCGCTATTGCCTGGCCACCGCTGAACCCATGCTATCTGAGGTGATAACAATGAAAATGAAGAAAAGTCTCGTTGCCCTTTGTTTATCTGCAGGGTTATTTGCCAGCGCGCCTGGCATCAGCCTGGCCGATGTAAATATTGTTCCGCAGAACACTACCGCGGCCCCAACCATTCCCACTGCGGCGCTGCAACAGTTAACCTGGACGCCCGTTGATCAATCCAAAACTCAGTCCACGCAGCTTGCCAATGCAGGTCAGCGTTTAGATGTTGCTGGTATTACTGGCCCGGTCGCGGCCTATAGCGTACCGGCGAACATTGGCGAACTGACCCTGACGCTGTCCAGTGAAGTCAACAAACAAACCAGCGTATTTGCGCCAAACGTCTTAATTCTTGACCAAAACATGACGCCATCTGCGTTCTTTCCCAGCAGCTATTTCACCTACCAGGAGCCCGGCGTGATGAGTGCCGATCGTCTGGAAGGCGTAATGCGTCTGACGCCAGCGCTGGGCCAGCAAAAACTGTATGTTCTGGTCTTTACCACAGATAAAGATCTCCAGCAGACCACGACCCTGCTCGACCCGGCGAAAGCTTATGCCAAGGGCGTCGGTAACGCTGTTCCCGATATTCCGGACCCGATCGCCCGCCACACCACCGATGGTCTGTTGAAATTAAAAGTCAAAACCAGCTCGTCCTCCAGTGTGTTGGTGGGGCCGCTGTTCGGTTCTTCCGGCCCTGGCCCTGTCACTGTCGGCAATACCGCAGCGCCTGCAGTGACTTATGCGGCTCCGGCAGCAGCCGTTGCCGCTCCAGCGCCGCAGCCGGTGAAGAAAAGTGAGCCGATGCTGAACGACACGGAAAGCTATTTTAATCAGGCGATTAAGGATGCAGTTGCAAAAGGCGATGTTGATAAAGCGCTGAAGCTGCTTGATGAAGCGGAACGTCTGGGATCCAAATCTGCCCGATCCACCTTTATCAGCAGTGTAAAAGGCAAGGGGTAAACATCTCCCCACATTGTTGATTTTGCAACAACTGGTGCGTCTCCTGGCGCACCTTTTTTTATCCTTCGGTGCTAATTGTTACACTTATGTTGCCCTACCGATCACTTAATCGTGTTTGCTCACCCCGTAATGCCTTTTCTGCGATACAATGCCTTTAGGTTATAAATCGGAGAGTAAGGCATGCCACACCCTGCGTTAACGCAACTGCGTGCGCTGCGTTATTTTGATGCGATCCCGGCGCTGGACGCCCAACTGCTCGACTGGTTGTTACTGGAAGATTCCATGACCAAACGTTTTGAGCAGCAGGGGAAAAAGGTCACCGTAACGTTGATTCGCGAAGAATTCGTTGGGCAAAATGAGGTGGCTGAAGAACTGACGCTGCTGCCTAAAGAGTCTCGTTATTGGTTACGTGAAATCCTGTTATGCGCGGATGGTGAACCCTGGCTTGCCGGACGGACTGTGGTGCCTGAGTCAACCTTGTGCGGCCCTGAACTGGCCTTACAGAATCTGGGGAAAACCCCGCTCGGACGCTACCTGTTTACGTCATCGACATTGACCCGAGATTTTATTGAGATTGGCCGCGATGCAGCACTGTGGGGGCGTCGTTCCCGCCTGCGGCTGAGCGGTAAGCCACTGATGCTTACCGAGCTTTTTCTGCCTGCGTCGCCGTTGTACTGAGAGGAAGATAAAGATGGAGTGGAGTCTGACGCAGAATAAGCTGCTGGCGTTTCACCGCTTGATGCGTACGGATAAGCCAATCGGCGCCTTACTGCTGCTCTGGCCTACGCTGTGGGCTCTGTGGGTGGCGACCCCAGGCATGCCGCAACTGTGGATCCTGGCGGTTTTTGTCGCTGGCGTTTGGTTAATGCGCGCCGCCGGATGCGTGGTGAATGATTATGCCGACAGGAAATTTGACGGGCACGTCAAACGCACCGCGAATCGACCGCTGCCGAGCGGGGCTGTCACCGAGAAAGAAGCCCGAACGCTGTTTGTGGTACTGGTGCTGCTGGCCTTCCTGCTGGTTTTGACCCTCAACACGATGACCATTTTGTTGTCCGTTGCGGCATTAGCATTAGCGTGGGTTTACCCGTTTATGAAGCGCTATACGCATCTACCGCAGGTGGTGCTGGGGGCGGCGTTTGGCTGGTCGATCCCGATGGCGTTCGCCGCCGTGAGTGAATCCGTACCGCTGAGTTGCTGGCTGATGTTCCTTGCGAATATTCTCTGGGCGGTGGCCTATGATACGCAGTACGCCATGGTTGACCGGGATGATGACCTGAAGATCGGCATTAAATCGACCGCGATCCTGTTCGGTCAGAACGACAAGCTGATTATTGGTATTTTGCAGGTAGGCGTGCTGGTGCTGATGGCGCTGGTGGGCTGGTTAAACGGGTTGGGACTGGGCTATTACTGGTCTCTGTTGGTGGCGGGCGCGCTGTTTGTCTATCAGCAGAAACTGATCGTTAACCGTGAACGTGATGCCTGCTTTAAAGCGTTTATGAACAATAACTACGTCGGCCTGGTGCTGTTCTTAGGCCTGGCAATGAGCTACTGGCATTTTTGATTTTGGCTTAGCCTGCAAAATAAAAAAACCGGTCATTCCGACCGGTTTTTTTATGCTTACTCGCCCTGAGTGGCGCTCTCGATGGTCAGACGCACATCTGACGTGACCAGTTCGGCCAGCATCTGATAGATCTTCATCGTCTCTTCCGGTTCGGCATCTCCGGTATCGCTGATGAATCCCTCGTCACGCAGCGTCAGCACCAGAGAGCTGAACACGGCTTTATCGAAGAATTCCGGCGCGTTAATGCCGTGCAGCACTGAGAGGCGTTGCGCCACGGTGCGGCTTTCTTTCTCCAGCGTGCCACGGTTGATGGACGGGTTCGCGCTCAGCAGCCAGAAGGTAATGGCGTAGCGCTGCAACGTCTCGCGAGCACCTGCGGCCAGCAGCTGTAGCGTGCGGGAGCGGGCTGGATTGATATGCAGTTCGTCATCGGTCAGGGTGATGAGTCCCTGGCGCTGCATTTCGCTGGCCAGTTCGTCAATCACCCCGGCAAGCTCATCACGCTCCCAGCGTAAGAACAGCTCCGCTTTTAACATCGGGTACAGCGCATCAATATGCTGCTGCAACGCGGCGCGTGAAATACGACGATGCTGAGTCACAATGGCTGCCATCAACGAAGGCAGAACCAGCATATGCGCAATGTTATTGCGGTAGTAAGTCATCAAGACCGCCTGCTCGCGCGGCAGAATAATGATGTCACCGATAGTGTCTTTCTCGACCTCAAACTTGTTCATCTGCAAGGCGTGGTCGATCAGTTCACTGGCGCTCTGTGCCGGCACCGTCGAATCCGCAGCATACGGCACGTTGCGCAGCAGGCTCAGGTAGCAGTCGAGTTGTTCGGTCAACTGTTCACGGGTCAGAGAGCGCTGGCGAGATGCCAGTAAAGCAGTACAGCACAGGTTCATGGCGTTGGCCGCGCCTGCGTTGTTAATGCGCACCATCAAATCGGCGGCAATGTTATTCACCGTCGGCGTCAGCCAGGCCGGGCGGATAGACTCGATAGGGTCGATAGATTCACGCCACTCCGGCACATGCTGGTTGAGGTAAGTCATCAATGGCATTGGTTCACCAAAGTTGACGTAGCCCTGACCCAGGTTACGCAGCTTGCTTAATCCACGCAGCATTTGCGGCAGGCTTTCTTTCTCTTTCGTCGCGCCACGCAGCTCTTTTGCGTAGGTGCCCACTTCCATTACGTGCTCATAGCCGATGTAAATAGGAACGAGGGTAATCGGACGTGTACCGCCGCGCAGCATCGCCTGAATAGTCATCGACAGCGTGCCGGTTTTCGGGTCGAGCAGACGACCGGTACGTGAACGGCCCCCTTCGACAAAGTACTCAACCGAGTAGCCGCGGCTGAACAGCTCGCCCAGGTATTCGCGGAAGACGGTGGAATAGAGCTTGTTGCCCTTGAAGGTACGACGAATAAAGAACGCGCCAAGACGGCGGAAAATCGGACCCGCTGGCCAGAAGTTCAGGTTGATACCGGCTGCGATGTGCGGCGGCACCAGACCCTGATGGTACAGAACGTACGACAGTAGCATATAGTCCATATGGCTGCGGTGGCACGGAACGTAAACGATTTCATGCCCATCGTGCGCCAACTGGCGTACACGTTCAGCATTGTGAACGTTAATCCCCTGATACAGACGGTTCCAGGTAAAGCCCAGAATACGGTCCGTCAGACGAATCATTTCGTAGGAGAAGTTGGCGGCAATCTCTTCCATCAGCGCAATGGCATTTTGCTGCGCTTTTTCGTGGGAGATTTTTTTACTGCGCGCTTCATCTTCTACCGCACGAGCGATCGCTTTTGAAGCTAACAGCTTATTAAACAGATCCTGGCGGGCAGGGAGGCGCGGGCCGACAGCGGCCAGGCGCTGGCGAGCAAAGTGCATACGCGCCACGCGTGCCAGCTTCTGAGCGATGATCTTATCCGTACCGTGTTCATCCGCCATACGGCGCAGAGAAACCGACGGGGAGAAGCGGACAAAACTGTCGCGACCCAGCCAGGACACCGCAAAGAATTTCTGTACGCCGTTTAGCATACGTAACGGCGGATTGACCTCGCCTTTTTCACGCCCTGGCGCACGGCCAAACATCACCGAAACTGGCACCATCTGCACATCCAGATCCGGATTGCTTCGATGCAAGTCGAGATAGTTGTGGAACAGCTTGATGGACTCTTCTTTCGGCGTGTAATAGGTGAATACACGCGGACCGCCGTGAATAAACACGTAGCGCGGTAACAGCGTTCCGTCTATCTCTAGTGGTTCCAGGGGATCGGGGAGGTCGTGCACCAGACATTGGGCACGCAGCGTCAGCAAGTCTGCTTTCGAATTGTACGGTAGGACGTACATAATGGGACGCGAAGTATCGAGTCCCAATTCCGGAGCAGGTTCTGCTGGAATAGACTTGCTTTTTACCAGGACGCTTAATGGTAAATTCAGTAATTTGTAGTAAATTCGTGGCCAGCCGGACATAAACGATGTAAAGCCTCTGGTTAATAATGCAAATGCGCTGCAAGGATATCAGAAAGTTTAGTGAATTTCTGTGGTATCCGGTCATACTTCGCGCTGCTTTGCCACACCCTGAACAAACGGGGTAACGTTACAATGACATTGACGCTAATAATGTAAAAAGGTTCTTTTTGATGGCCAATAATACCACTGGATTCACCCGAATTATCAAAGCTGCAGGTTATTCCTGGAAAGGTTTTCGCGCCGCATGGATTAATGAGGCGGCATTCCGTCAGGAAAGTGTTGCCGTCCTGCTGGGCGTCGCCATCGCCTGCTGGCTGGATGTTGATGCAATTACCCGCGTGTTGTTGATCGGTTCTGTGATGCTGGTGATGATCGTTGAAATCCTCAACAGTGCGATTGAAGCGGTAGTTGATCGTATTGGTTCTGAGTACCACGAACTTTCCGGTCGGGCGAAAGATATGGGGTCGGCTGCGGTATTGCTGTCTATTTTTGTCGCTCTAATCACCTGGGGCATCCTGTTGTGGTCGCATTTGCGATAAGGCTTCCACAACTGCATAAATCTCCTGTTTTTTGTGCAGTTTGCGGTTCCAAATTCGCCTTTAGCTGTATATACTCACAGCATAACTGTATATACACCCAGGGGGCGGAATGAAAGCGTTAACGGCCAGGCAACAAGAGGTGTTTGATCTCATTAGAGATCACATCAGCCAGACAGGTATGCCACCGACGCGTGCGGAGATCGCGCAGCGTTTGGGGTTCCGTTCCCCAAACGCAGCTGAAGAACACCTGAAAGCGCTGGCGCGTAAAGGTGTGCTGGAAATTGTATCCGGCGCATCGCGCGGTATTCGACTGTTGCAGGAAGAAGAAGAAGGGTTGCCGCTTGTGGGGCGCGTGGCAGCCGGTGAGCCACTTCTGGCGCAGCAGCACATCGAAGGCCACTATCAGGTCGATCCTTCACTGTTCAAACCGAACGCCGATTTTCTGCTGCGCGTTAGCGGTATGTCGATGAAAGATATCGGGATTATGGACGGTGATTTACTCGCTGTGCATAAAACCCAGGACGTGCGTAACGGCCAGGTTGTTGTTGCCCGTATTGATGATGAAGTCACGGTTAAGCGGCTGAAAAAGCAGGGAAATAAGGTTGAACTCCTGCCAGAAAACAGCGAATTCAAACCTATCGTTGTCGACCTGCGCGAACAAAACTTCACTATTGAAGGGCTGGCAGTAGGCGTCATCCGTAACGGTGAATGGCTGTAATTTTCTGTTGAATCCCTGTAGGCCGGAAAAGACGATGACGTCGCCATCCGGCAACGTGCCCGGTAGCGCTGCGCTTGCCGGGCCTGCATCACATTATCCAGTACGTCTAACTTCTTCTCAGGCCCTCCTGTATGCCTTTCTTTACCTCTTCTGATAAAGCACTCTGGCACCTCGCCTTACCCATGATCTTCTCCAATATCACCGTTCCCCTGCTGGGACTGGTGGATACCGCGGTGATTGGTCATCTGGATAGTCCGGTCTATCTTGGCGGTGTTGCGGTTGGTGCTACGGCAACCAGTTTTCTTTTTATGCTGCTGCTTTTTTTGCGCATGAGCACCACCGGTCTTACCGCCCAGGCATTTGGTGCGAAAAATCCGCAGGCGCTGGCGCGCGCACTGGTGCAGCCGCTCATGCTGGCGCTGGGAGCGGGGTTGCTTATCGCACTGTTTCGTACGCCGATTATCGATCTGGCTCTGCACATTGTTGGCGGAAGTGAAGCGGTACTGGAGCAGGCCCGACGTTTCCTCGAAATTCGCTGGTTAAGCGCACCCGCCTCGCTGGCGAATCTGGTGCTACTCGGCTGGCTGCTTGGCGTTCAGTATGCGCGTGCGCCGGTTATCTTGTTGATTGTCGGCAATATTCTCAACATTGTGCTCGATATATGGCTGGTGATGGGCCTGCATATGAACGTGCAGGGTGCGGCACTGGCAACGGTGATTGCTGAATATGCCACCTTGCTGATCGGCCTGATGATGGTGCGCAAAGTCCTGCATATGCGCGGAATTTCGCTGGCAATGCTGAAGCAGGCGTGGCGTGGCAACTTCCGCCGTTTGTTGGCACTTAACCGTGACATCATGTTGCGCTCGCTGCTGCTGCAGCTCTGTTTTGGCGCTATCACGGTGCTGGGTGCGCGTCTGGGAGGCGATATCATTGCGGTTAATGCCGTTCTGATGACCCTGCTAACCTTTACCGCCTACGCGCTGGATGGATTTGCCTATGCCGTGGAAGCGCATTCGGGCCAGGCCTATGGGGCGCGAGATGGTAGCCAGTTGCTGGACGTCTGGCGGGCGGCCTGCCGACAGTCCGGTATTGTGGCTATTTTGTTTTCGTTGGTTTATGCCCTGTTTGGCGAGCAGATTGTTGCGCTGCTGACCTCGCTGCCGCAGATCCAACAGCTGGCCGATCGCTATCTTTTCTGGCAGGTGGTGTTACCGCTGGTGGGTGTCTGGTGTTATCTGCTCGACGGAATGTTTATTGGCGCGACGCGCGCGGCAGAAATGCGCAACAGTATGGCCGTTGCAGCCACAGGATTCGCATTAACGCTGCTGACTTTGCCGTGGCTGGGAAATCATGGCTTGTGGTTGGCGTTAACCGTTTTCCTGGCGTTGCGCGGGCTTTCACTGGCCTTTATCTGGCGACGTCACTGGCGTAATGGAACCTGGTTTGCCTAAGCGGGATGGTTAAAAATTCCGAATAGTAAATAAAACCCAGAATCACTGACTACACTTATTCTCACGTCCAGCAAAAACAGCATGTGTCTGGACATGGCACTCTCGCTATTCACAACCTAACGATGAGGACTTGATGATGAATAAAGACGAAGTCGGCGGCAACTGGAAGCAGTTTAAAGGTAAAGTGAAAGAGCAATGGGGCAAACTGACCGATGATGATATGACGGTCATTGAAGGTAAACGTGACCAACTGGTCGGTAAAGTCCAGGAGCGTTACGGTTACGCGAAAGATCAGGCGGAGAAAGAAGTTAACGATTGGGAAAAACGTAATGATTACCGCTGGTAATTAACCCTTCCCTCCTGAGAGTACAAGGATGTACGCTCTCCCGCTTACCTAGCGCCCAACTTTCTTCTTCACCTGAATCGTATGGTCATGCTGGCACTCGCCAGGATGGCGGCAAGATTCAACTTCCACACAGGCCGGACACAGCCCGTGGGCTTCAATAACGTTATGCCGCAGTGCAAAGCCCATTTTTGCCGCCAGCGTATGCATAATGTCTTCCACGCCTTCCGCACACTCTTCTTTTACCACGCCACAGCGGTCGCAAATGAACATTGCGGAACTGTGGGTTGGCTGATCGAACAGATGACAAAGCACATAGCTGTTGGTGGATTCCACCTTGTGCACGAAACCTTGTTCCAGCAGAAAATCGAGCGCACGATATACGGTAGGTGGTTTAGCCTGTGGCTCAGTTTCCCGCAACAGGTCGAGCAGGTCATAGGCGCTGATCGCACCTTCCTGCAGGCTCATCAGGCGCAGTACTTCGAGGCGTTGTGGCGTAAGCCGCACGTTGCGTTGCGCGCAGAGTTTTTCAGCTTGAGCCAATAACTCTTGCGTAGTGGTTTTGTCCATTTGGCGCCTCGATTTGCGTGGAAGGTTAATCCCTTACTTTAACATGTTCTGCTTAAAACGCCGAGATCCACCGTGGTGTGCTATACCTGACGCATCGCAATACTGGAAAATAACCATGAAAAGACCCGATTGTATTCGCCACTGGCGTGAGGTTGAGGGGGCTGATGACTCCACTTATCCTGACAGCGATGAGCTATTTGCTATTGGTGCGCCGCTTGCCCGCAAGTTGGGGTTAGGACGACTCGGTATTCATCATGAACGCCTGCCGCCGGGTCGGCGCACGTCGTACCCGCACGCTGAAAGCGATGAAGAAGAATTTATCTACGTGCTGGAAGGTTATCCTGAGGCCTGGATTAACGGGTATTTATGGAAGCTGGAACCGGGCGACAGCGTCGGTTTCCCGGCAGGTACAGGCGTGTGCCATACCTTTATCAATAACACCAGTGAAGAGGTGCGCCTGTTAGTCGTGGGTGAGGCGAACAAAAAATACAACCGCATTTATTATCCGCTTAACCCGGTCTACGCCGCTACACGTGAGGATCGCTGGGTCGACCATCCGCCACAGTTTTTTGGATCTCACGACGGAAAACCGGGGCGTAAATAGCTTTTGTTTAGGGTCAGGGGGAGTGAGCCGCGAGGATGTGGCTCACTATCGTAACGGTCTATGCTATAGTAGCGCCCCTTTTTTAACCGGATGCTTGAATATTCGCTATGCTGCCTGAATCTCAGTCTACCGCTTTTCCCGCTCATCGTTTTTCTATCGCGCCGATGCTCGACTGGACGGACAGACACTGCCGCTACTTTTTGCGCTTACTGTCCAGCCAGACGCTGCTCTATACGGAGATGGTAACCACTGGGGCAATCATTCATGGTAAAGGCGATTATCTGGCGTATAGCGAAGAAGAACATCCGGTCGCATTGCAACTGGGCGGGAGCGATCCTGCGGCGCTGGCGCAGTGTGCTAAGCTCGCTGAACAGCGGGGCTACGACGAAATTAACCTCAACGTGGGTTGTCCTTCCGACCGCGTACAGAATGGCATGTTTGGCGCCTGCCTGATGGGGAATGCGCAACTGGTCGCCGATTGCGTCAAAGCAATGCGCGACGTGGTGTCAATTCCGGTAACGGTGAAAACTCGTATCGGCATTGATGACCAGGACAGCTACGAATTCCTCTGCGATTTCATCAACACGGTATCTGGCAAAGGCGAATGTGAGATGTTTATCATTCACGCCCGCAAGGCCTGGCTGTCCGGGTTAAGCCCGAAAGAAAACCGCGAAATTCCACCGCTGGATTATGACCGTGTTTATCAGTTGAAGCGTGATTTTCCGCATCTGACGATGTCGATCAACGGCGGCATTAAATCGTTGGAAGAAGCGAAAATTCATCTTCAACATATGGATGGCGTGATGGTGGGGCGTGAGGCGTATCAAAACCCAGGCATTCTGGCGTCCGTTGACCGCGAGATTTTTGCAGCTACCACCAAAGATTCCGATCCAGTCGCCGTGGTGCGTGCCATGTACCCGTATATTGAGCGTGAACTGAGTAAGGGAACCTATTTGGGACATGTGACACGCCATATGTTGGGGCTGTTTCAGGGTATTCCCGGTGCGCGCCAGTGGCGTCGTTACCTGAGCGAGAATGCACATAAAGCCGGGGCAGATATTAACGTTCTGGAGCACGCGCTGAAGCTGGTGGCAGACAAGCGTTAAGTTTTCACCAAAAGTTAGTTAATTTCACCACGCCCTGCGCTTTGTCGCGGGGCGTTTTCTTTATAAATCAACGCATTATTTTTGGCATGTTTCTTGTAAAGCAATGGAGAGAATTTCATTTCGGGAGAGAGCCATGCTGGAACTACTTTTTGTGATTGGATTTTTTATCATGCTGATGGTCACCGGCGTATCTTTGCTGGGCGTTCTGGCCGCATTGGTCGTAGCCACCGCCGTGATGTTTCTGGGCGGACTATTTGCCTTGATGATTAAACTGTTGCCCTGGCTGCTACTGGCTGTTGCTGTGGTGTGGGTGATCAAGGCGATAAAAGCGCCAAAAGTCCCACAGTATCAGCGCAATAACCGCCGGTTTTACTAAGGTATTGAGCGGTACGTCACAACCTGCAACATTGCCTTTAGAACCAAATAGGAATTGATTATCAAATCTGTCACTATTGCCAGGTTAACGAATTCATCGAGCTGTACCCTACATACAGCCGAACTAAAAAAAGAAAGGGCTTCCTGCGGGAAGCCCTAATTCTTTCTTTCCCCGTCATCTTAAGGAATTAGCAAACTCGATCCCTGCGTGGCACGGCTTTCCAGTACTTCATGAGCACGCTGTGCATCGTGCAGTGCGAACGTTTGACCAGGCGCGACATCCACTTTGATCACTCCGCTGGCAATCAGCGAGAAAAGCTCATTGCTGGCTTCGGTTAATTCGCGGTGATTGGTGATGTAACCCTGTAGAGAAGGACGGGTCACGTAGAGCGAACCTTTCTGGTTCAGAATGCCTAAGTTCACGCCGGTCACCGGCCCTGAAGCATTACCAAAGCTGACCATTAGTCCCCGGCGCTGCAAACAATCCAGCGAGGCTTCCCATGTATCTTTCCCCACCGAGTCATACACCACCCGCACTTTTTTACCGCCAGTTACCTCTTTCACTCGCTCAACAATGCTCTCTTCACGATAGTTAATGACCTGCCATGCACCAGCCTGCAGTGCAATTTGCGCTTTTTGCGCACTGCCGACGGTACCAATCAGCTTCGCACCCAATGCTTTTGCCCACTGGCAGGCAATCATGCCGACGCCGCCCGCAGCCGCATGGAACAAAAACGGCTCATCAGGTTGAATTTCATAGGTTTTACGTAACAGATAAAAAACGGTTAGCCCTTTAAGAAACGAGGCGGCAGCTTGTTCAAACGAGATAGCGTTAGGCAGGATGGCGGCTTTATCGGCCGGAACGTTATGCACTGAGCTGTAGGCGCCAAGCGCAGACTGGGCGTACACCACGCGATCGCCAGCTTTAATGTGTGTCACTTTGCTGCCAACTTTGCTGACTACGCCGGCGGCTTCGGTACCCAGCCCGCTGGGCAGGGAAGGCGGTGGATAAAGACCACTGCGGATGTAGGTGTCGATATAGTTGATCCCAATCGCTTTGTTCTCGACCTGGATTTCGTTTTCCGCCGGGTCTACGGGCGTAAACTCCACCGCCTTGAGTACATCAGGGCCACCATGCTTGTGAAATTCAATACGTGTTGCCATGCTTCCTCCAAAAGAAATGTGGTAATCTTTCGACCCAATCATTATCTCGGTAACTCCATTCACTATGGCAGGAAATAAACCCTTCAACAAACAACAGACTGATGCTCGTGAGCGCGATCCCCAGGTCGCCGGGCTGAAAGTACCGCCGCACTCGATTGAAGCGGAACAGTCGGTGTTGGGCGGTTTAATGCTGGATAACGAACGCTGGGACGATGTCGCCGAGCGTGTGGTGGCGGAAGATTTTTATACCCGTCCGCACCGGCATATCTTCACGGAAATGCATCGCCTGCAGGAGATGGGAAAACCCATCGATCTGATCACGCTGGCTGAGTCGCTGGAAGTTCAGGGACAACTGGACAGCGTCGGCGGTTTTGCTTACCTGGCTGAGTTGTCTAAAAACACGCCAAGTGCGGCGAACATTAGCGCTTATGCGGATATCGTCCGCGAACGCGCCGTTGTTCGTGACATGATTTCAGTTGCAAACGAAATCGCGGAAGCCGGTTTTGATCCGCAAGGACGCTCCAGTGAAGATCTGTTGGACCTTGCAGAATCCCGTGTCTTTAAAATCGCGGAAAGCCGCGCTAATAAAGACGAAGGCCCGAAAAATATTACTGACGTGCTCGACGCCACCGTCGCGCGTATCGAGCAGCTGTTCCAGCAACCGCACGACGGCGTCACCGGGGTGAACACCGGTTATGACGACCTCAATAAAAAGACGGCTGGTTTGCAGCCGTCAGACTTAATTATCGTCGCCGCGCGTCCGTCGATGGGTAAAACGACATTTGCAATGAACCTCGTCGAAAATGCGGCGATGTTGCAGGATAAGCCGGTTCTTATCTTTAGTCTTGAAATGCCCTCAGAACAGATCATGATGCGTTCCCTGGCCTCGCTCTCACGCGTAGACCAAACTAAAATCCGTACCGGTCAACTGGATGATGAAGACTGGGCGCGAATTTCCGGAACAATGGGGATTTTGCTGGAGAAACGAAACATCTATATTGATGACTCCTCCGGCCTGACGCCTACGGAAGTGCGCTCGCGTGCCCGTCGTATCGCCCGTGAACATGGCGGTATCGGACTTATCATGATCGACTACCTGCAACTGATGCGCGTACCGTCGCTCTCCGACAACCGTACGCTGGAAATTGCAGAAATCTCCCGCTCGCTGAAAGCGTTAGCGAAAGAACTGCATGTGCCGGTGGTGGCGCTGTCGCAGCTTAACCGCTCTCTGGAACAACGTGCCGACAAGCGTCCGGTCAACTCGGATCTGCGTGAGTCTGGCTCCATCGAGCAGGATGCCGACTTAATCATGTTTATCTATCGTGATGAGGTTTATCACGAAAACAGCGACCTGAAAGGGATCGCAGAAATCATTATTGGTAAGCAACGTAACGGCCCGATCGGTACGGTGCGCCTGACGTTTAACGGTCAGTGGTCGCGATTCGACAACTATGCCGGTCCTCAATATGACGATGAGTAATTTCTAAGGAATACAAATGCAAGCGGCAACTGTAGTCATTAACCGCCGCGCTCTGCGACACAACCTGCAACGTCTGCGTGAACTGGCTCCAGCCAGCAAACTGGTTGCGGTCGTGAAAGCGAACGCCTACGGCCATGGTCTGTTAGAGACCGCGCGAACGCTCCCCGATGCGGACGCTTTTGGTGTCGCTCGTCTTGAAGAAGCCCTGCACTTGCGAGCGGGAGGGATCACGCAGCCCATCCTGCTGCTGGAGGGATTTTTTGATGCCTCCGATCTGCCGACTATTTCCGCGCAGCGCCTGCATACTGCCGTCCACAACCAGGAGCAGCTCGAAGCCCTGGAAGCCGCTAAACTGGCTGAACCCGTTACCGTCTGGATGAAGCTCGATACCGGTATGCATCGCCTGGGCGTACGCCCTGAGCAGGCCGAAGCGTTTTATCAGCGCTTAACACAGTGTGAAAACGTGCGCCAGCCGGTCAATATCGTCAGCCACTTTGCTCGTGCGGATGAGCCTGAGTGTGGCGCGACCGAAAAACAGCTCGATATCTTCAACAGTTTTTGTGAAGGCAAACCGGGGCAGCGTTCGATTGCCGCGTCGGGTGGTATTTTGCTGTGGCCGCAGTCTCACTTCGACTGGGCGCGTCCGGGGCTGATTCTGTATGGCGTATCGCCACTGGAAAATCACTCCATCGGCGCTGATTTTGGCTGCCAGCCGGTAATGTCGCTGACCTCAAGCCTGATTGCGGTGCGTGAGCACAAAGCGGGCGAGCCGGTTGGTTATGGTGGAACCTGGCTGAGTGAGCGCGACACGCGTCTTGGCGTGGTAGCGATGGGCTATGGCGATGGTTATCCGCGCGCAGCGCCTTCGGGGACGCCGGTACTGGTCAATGGCCGTGAAGTGCCGATCGTCGGTCGCGTCGCGATGGATATGATCTGCGTCGATTTAGGCCCCGAAGCGCAGGATAAAGCCGGCGATTCGGTGATTCTGTGGGGCGAGGGCTTGCCCGTTGAACGCATTGCTGAAATGACGAAAGTAAGTGCTTACGAACTTATTACGCGCCTGACCTCAAGGGTAGCGATGAAGTATATCGATTAGCAGCATGATGTGCCGGACAGGTGGTTACGCCGCCTTCCGGCAATATTCCTCTCAACATCCTCTCGATCTTCTCCCACTTCCGGTTTATTGTGTTCGTAACCCCTGCCTGTAAACCCGGAGAACCACACGTGTTTCAAAAAGTTGACGCCTACGCCGGCGACCCGATCTTATCGCTCATGGAGCGCTTCAAAGAAGATTCACGTAGCGACAAAGTGAATCTCAGCATCGGCCTGTATTACAACGAAGACGGCATTATTCCTCAGCTTAAAGCTGTGGCGGAAGCGGAAGCCCGCCTCAATGCCAAACCGCATGGCGCTTCGCTGTATCTGCCGATGGAAGGTCTGAACACGTATCGTCATACTATTGCGCCGCTGCTATTTGGCGCAGAACATCCGGTTCTCCAGCAGCAGCGCGTCGCAACCATTCAGACGCTGGGCGGCTCTGGTGCGTTAAAGGTTGGCGCAGACTTCCTGAAACGTTATTTCCCTGATTCTGGCGTGTGGGTCAGCGATCCGACCTGGGAAAACCATATTGCGATTTTTGAAGGTGCCGGATTCGAAGTAAGCACTTACCCATGGTATGACGACACGACCAACGGTGTGCGTTTCAACGACCTGCTGGCAACGCTGAATACCCTACCGGCGCGCAGCATCGTGCTGCTACATCCGTGCTGCCATAACCCGACAGGGGCGGATTTAACGCCTGCGCAGTGGGATAGTGTTATTGAGATCCTGAAAGCACGCGATCTGATTCCGTTCCTGGACATTGCTTACCAGGGCTTTGGTGGTGGAATGGAAGACGATGCCTATGCGATTCGCGCCATTGCCAGCGCCGGATTGCCTGCTCTGGTCAGTAACTCATTCTCGAAGATTTTCTCCTTATACGGCGAGCGTGTCGGCGGACTGTCAGTGGTATGTGAAGACGCTGAAGCCGCTAGCCGCGTGCTGGGGCAGCTAAAAGCGACGGTGCGTCGGAACTACTCCAGCCCGCCAAACTTTGGTGCGCAGGTAGTTGCCGCGGTACTGGGTGATGACGCGCTGAAAGCCAGTTGGCTGGCGGAAGTTGAAGAGATGCGTACCCGCATTCTGGCGATGCGCCAGGAGTTGGTTAACGTATTGAATACGGAGATCCCAGGCCGTAACTTTGACTACCTGCTGCAACAGCGCGGGATGTTCAGCTATACCGGGCTTAGCGCAGCCCAGGTTGATCGTCTGCGCGATGAGTTCGGTGTATACCTGATCGCCAGCGGTCGCATGTGCGTGGCCGGGTTGAATCACGGTAACGTGCAGCGCGTGGCGAAGGCATTTGCCGCCGTCATGTAACCGACTTTGCAGGCCTGATAAGCGTCGCGCCATCAGGCCTGTTTTCCAATGTGATCGTGCTCCTTTTCCAGGACAAAACCAGAGAAAATCCTTCCTTTCCCTCCCCCTAAGGGGTAAGGTCAGATAGTTTTTTGACCAGTTGTTAATAAAAAAATGATAACTAACTGACTACTTAGGGAAAAATATGCGCAAGTTTACGTTGGCACTGAGTGCCGTTTGTTTATTGTTCACGCTAAATCAGCCAGCCCAGGCGTTAGTTTCCTCTCCCTCTCAGCTTAATCCTGGCACCAACGTTGCAAAACTCGCTGAGCAGGCACCCATTCACTGGGTCTCCGTGGCACAAATTGAAAACAGTCTGACCGGACGTCCACCGATGGCCGTCGGGTTTGATATTGATGACACCGTCCTCTTTTCCAGCCCTGGCTTCTGGCGCGGTAAAAAAACGTATTCTCCGGACAGTGAGGATTACCTGAAGAATCCGGCCTTCTGGGAAAAAATGAACAATGGCTGGGACGAGTTTAGTATTCCAAAAGAAGTCGCGCGCCAACTGATTGATATGCACGTGCGTCGCGGTGACAGCATCTTTTTCGTGACCGGGCGTAGCCAGACGAAGACTGAAACGGTGTCGAAAACGTTGTCTGATAACTTTCACATCCCAGCTGGAAATATGAATCCGGTCATTTTTGCCGGCGACAAGCCGGGTCAGAACACCAAAACGCAGTGGCTGCAGGATAAAAATATCCGCATGTTCTACGGTGACTCCGATAATGACATCACTGCCGCTCGCGACGTGGGTATTCGCGGTATTCGCATTTTGCGCGCCTCTAACTCCACTTATAAGCCGCTGCCACAGGCCGGTGCGTTTGGTGAAGAGGTGATCGTCAACTCGGAATATTGAGGACGCTGGCTGCGGATTGCTGTTTTTTTAAACAAATTTACATTGCTGGCTTTTACCTTTTGCGGACTTGCTGCACACTGAATAAAAGATGTTCTCATGAGGCAATATGCTGGTAAGGGGAATAAAGATGACGAATTCGGAGTTGCTGCAATACTGCATGGCAAAAACGGGCGCGGAGCAGAGCGTTCACAGTGACTGGAAGGCCACGCAAATCAAAGTCGAAGATGTGCTTTTTGCCATGGTAAAAGAGGTGGAAGAACGCCCGGCGGTGTCTCTGAAAACCAGCCCTGAACTGGCAGAACTGTTACGCCAGCAGCATAGCGATGTTCGGCCAAGCAGGCATCTCAATAAGGCGCACTGGAGTACGGTGTATCTGGACGGCTCGCTGCCGGATTCACAGATTTATTATCTGGTCGACGCCTCTTATCAGCAGGCTGTGAACACGTTGCCGGAAGATAAACGCCGGATACTGACGCAGCCCTGATCCGTTTCGCCGGATGCGGCGCAAGCGCC
>NZ_SZWU01000031.1:31325-31390 GCF_005280935.1 Citrobacter sp. wls757
ACCTTATCCGGCCTACAAGCTTTATACCTGATCTGTAGTTTCGTAGGCCTGATAAGCGTAGCGCC